>NZ_CP023564.1:3331951-3642602 GCF_002407065.1 Brachybacterium ginsengisoli | reverse complement strand
CAGCGAGCTCTGGGACCCGCGGGCGATGTACCCCAGGGAGTTCCGGATCATCCGGCCGGTGCTCTTGGCGACGATCCGGTCGCCCAGGGAGATCCCGGAGGCGTTCTGCTCCATGAGCACCCAGGGCCCACCGGACCACGAGCGCGACAGGTCCGAGCCGTAGGCGACGTGCGCCTCCGCGTCGGGGCCCGTGGTGTCGAGGTAGTGATCCAGGGAGACCACGTCGAGCTCGTCG
Source organism: Brachybacterium ginsengisoli (assembly GCF_002407065.1). Taxonomy (NCBI): domain Bacteria; kingdom Bacillati; phylum Actinomycetota; class Actinomycetes; order Micrococcales; family Dermabacteraceae; genus Brachybacterium; species Brachybacterium ginsengisoli. The sequence goes on along the minus strand of NZ_CP023564.1, from coordinate 3,642,367 downwards.
GCCCAGGCCCACTGCTCGAGGTGGTTCCAGGTGGGCAGCATGAAGTTCGTGGTCACGGGGGCGGTCGAGCCCGCCGCGCGGATCTCCTCGCGCTGCTCGACCATCGCCGCGCGCATCTCATCGGAGCTGAAGCGGCGGAAGTCGATCTTCTGGGCGGGGTTGTGCAGGTACTGGGTGGTGCGCGGCGGGGTGATCTCCTCCCAGTCGCCGTATCCCTGGGACCAGAACGCCGTGGTCCACTCGCGGTTCAGCACCTCGAGAGTGCCGTAGCGCTGCTGCAGCCAGATGCGGAAGGCGCGGGCGGCCTCGGGGCCGTGGTCGAGGGTCCCGTACTCGTTGTGCAGGTGCCAGCCGCGCAGCCCGAGATGGGTGCCGAACCGCTCGGCGAGCATCCGGGTGACGCGCCGCGACGCCTCCCGGTAGGCCGGGGAGCTGATCGCGTAGGTGTCGCGGGAGCCGTGCGTGAGACGCGTGCCGTCCTCCCGCACGGGCATCGCGCCCGGATGCGCGAGGGTGAACCACGGCGGCGGCGAGGCGGTGGGTGTGGCCAGGAAGAACCCGATCCCGGCCTCGGTGAGCAGGGCGATGACCTCTTCGAGCCAGCCCGTCTCGTACACGCCCTCGGCGGGCTCGAGGCTCGACCAGGAGAAGATCCCCAGCGACACCGTGTTGACCTTCGCGCGGCGCATGAGCGCGATGTCCTCGCGCCAGGTGCTCGGGTCCCACTGCTCGGGGCTCCAGTCGCCGCCGAACAGGAGGGCCGACGGGGCGAAGCCGCCCGCGCTCATGCGGTGACCTCCGCGCCGCGCACCAGCTGCAGCGCCCGGGTCCCGGCGCGGGCGTACACCCCCAGGGAGTGGACGTCGTAGGTGCGCGAGAGGAAGCGGCCTCCGGCGACCTCCTCGCCGTCGATCAGGTGCACCCACTCGCCCTCGGGGAGGTACATCTCGACCCTCCCGGACTCCTGGAAGACCGGCGCGACCAGCACGTCGGGACCGAGCATGTACTGGGTGTCCAGGGGCCGGCAGGCCGGGTCTGCGGGGAACTGCATCGCCATCGACCGCATCACCGGGGCGCCGGTGACGGTGGTCCCCTCCGCGGTCTCCAGCAGGTAGGGCAGCAGCTTCTGCTTGAGGACCGTGAACTCCCGCATCACGTCCACCGACTCCTGGTCGAACGCCCAGGGCACCCGGTACGAGTTCGATCCGTGCAGGCGCGAGTGCGAGCTGAGCAGGCCGAAGGCCGTCCAGCGCTTGAAGACGGTGGGATCGGGGGTGCCCTCGAAGCCGCCGATGTCGTGGCTCCAGTAGCCGAAGCCCGAGGAGGTCAGCGACAGCCCGCCGCGCAGCGACTGCGCCATCGCGACGTAGGTCGACTCGCAGTCCCCGCCCCAGTGGACCGGGAACTGCTGGCCGCCCGCGGTCGCCGAGCGGGCGAACACGATCGCCTCGCCCGTCCCGCGGCGGCGCTCGAGCAGCTCGAACACGGTGCGGTTGAAGCGGTGCGTGTAATAGTTGTGCTCGCGCAGCGGGTCCGCACCGTCGTGCCAGGCGATGCCCTCGACCGGGATCCGCTCGCCGAAGTCGGTCTTGAAGGCGTCCACGCCGTCCTCGAGCAGAGCGTCGAGCTTGCTCGCGTACCAGGCTGCGGCCTCGGGGTTCGAGAAGTCCACCAGCGCCATCCCAGCCTGCCAGAGGTCGCTCTGCCAGATCGATCCCTCGGTGGTGCGCAGCAGGTAGCCCTTCTCCGCACCCTCGGCGAAGAGGTGCGAGCGCTGAGCGATGTAGGGGTTGATCCACACGCACACCTTCAGGCCGCGGTCGTGGAGCTTGCGGATCAGGCCGCGGGGGTCCGGGAAGGTCGCGGGATCCCAGGTGAAGTCCGACCAGTGGAAACCGCGCATCCAGAAGCAGTCGAAGTGGAAGACGGACAGCGGGATGTCCCGCTCGGCCATGCCGTCCACGAAGCTCAGCACCGTCGCCTCGTCGTAGTCCGTGGTGAACGACGTGGACAGCCACAGCCCGAAGGACCATTCCGGCAGCGCCGGGGGACGGCCGGAGCGGGCGGTGTACCGCTCGATCACCTCGAGCGGGGTGCCGCCGCCGTAGACCTCGTAGCGCAGGCGCTCGCCGGGCACGGAGAACTGGGTGGCGGAGACGTTCTCGGAGCCGACCTCGAAGGAGACCGGGCCCGCGTCGTCCACGAGCACGCCGTAGCCCTTGGAGGAGAGATAGAAGGGGACGTTCTTGTAGGCCTGCTCGGAGCTGGTGCCGCCGTCGGCGTTCCAGATGTCGATGCTCTGGCCGTTCTTCACGAAGGCGCCGAAGCGCTCGCCGAGGCCGTAGATGCTCTCGCCCACGTCGAGGGAGAGCTGCTCGTGGACGTACGGGCCCTCGCCTTCGACCTGGGCGTAGCCGATCGAGCGCTCGGTGGAGCTGGTGAGCACCTCGCCGTCCCACAGGTAGTCCACCTGCCACGGGCCCTGCAGCGCGATGCGCGCGGTGAGCCGGCCGGAGGTGAACTCCACGGACTGCGCCGCCTCGTCCCGGGTGATGGCGGGGGTGACCGGGGCATCGCGGAGCTCGAACCGGGGCAGCGACTCGCGCAGGCCCGCGAAGTGCTCGATCCGCACCGCGATCACGTCCTCGCGCGGCGCGGTGAAGGACACGCTGATCACCGGCTTGTTCAGGGTGTCGCCGCGGCGGAGGATCCGGGTCACGGGGGCGTGGACCACCAGCTCGTCCTCGCGGATCTCGAGGTCGTGGACCTCTGCCGGGCGCTGCAGGGTGACGCCGTCGCGCAGCAGCCAGTAGCCGTTGGTGAACTTCACGGGGGACCTCCAGGGGTCGGTCGAGATCAGGGGCGCGTCAGGCGCAGGCCGGAGAGCGCGAGGGGGCCGGTGACCCGCACCCGGACCCGGCCGGTGGGGCCGACGCCGAGCGCGGGGACGCGGTGGGGCAGGGGGAGAGCGGGAGCGGCCGACGGATCGGCGGCGTCCGGCGCGATCAGCTCCGCGGAGCCGGGCGCGGCGGAGAGCTCGCCGAGCTCGAGCGGGCGGGACTCGAGGGCGGTGATCACCACGCCCTCGTCGAGCACGAAGTCCGCGGTGCCGGGGTCGTCGGTGACGGGACGCAGCTCGGTGCCCTCCAGCAGCGTCGCGGCGCAGCGGGCGAGGCCGTCGGTCTCCTCGGCGCGCGCGGCGGGGATGCGGTCCCCGCTCGCCGGAGGCACCGGGTGCGCCGCGAGATGGGCCCGGGGGATCGTGATCTCCAGCGCCGAGACGACCTCGTCGCTCGAGCGCGCCACCTGCACGCTCACGGGCCCGTCCGGCAGCTCCCAGCCCTCACGGTCCGGGGCGAACAGGGCGAGGCGCCGGTACGGGATCTCGATCCGGGAGGTGCCGGCGGCGCCGGATTCGGCACCGAGCTCCACTGCGTCGAAGCCGATCAGCCGCGTGCGAGGCACCGCGTAGGGCCGACGGGAGTACGAGGACTCCGGCACCTGCGCGTACACCTGCACCACGTCGTGCAGGGGGCCGGCGGTGCGGCGCTCGGCCGGGGCGGCGAGGGTCAGCTCGACCTGCAGCGCATCGGGCCCCGCGGTGACCTGGATGTCGTCCCACTGCGCCTGATCCACCGCCAGGCCGTGGCCGAAGGGGAAGGAGGCGCCCTGTCCGTGGAGGTAGGTCGAGCCGGCGGTGAGCACGTCGTAGTCCAGCACCGAGGGCAGCGGGCTGGCGTCCGGCCAGGTCTGGGCCAGGCGGCCCGAGAAGTCGCGTCGCCCCGTGAGCAGTACGGCGAGGGCCTCGCCCTCGGCCTCCCCGGCATGGGAGGACCACACCACCGCCCCGATCCGCTCCTCGAGCCCGTCGAGGTCGTAGGGGTAGGAGGACAGGATCACGAGCACGGTCGCGACCTCGTCGGGCAGGTCGGCGAGGAGCTGGGCAGCGGCCCGGTCCGGGGCGGCCAAGTGCACATGGGGGCGGTCCTCGGTCTCGCGCCCGTGGACGTGGGGATCGTTGCCGACCACCAGCACCACGGTGTCCGCCCCCTCGACCGCGCGGGCGAAGCCGTCGGCCGCGCACGCGAGCCGGCGCGGGGCGAAGCGCGCTCCGCTCTCCGGCAGCGCGCTGCGCAGCACGAGGGCGCCGGTGTGGTGCTCGAGGCCCACGAAGCGGCCGCTGCCGAGGTGCTGCAGCTGCCAGGTGCCGTCGACCGCGACGGCCCGGCGGAACGTCTCCTGGACCACCCACCCGCCGATCCGGGCACCAGAGGCGACGAGCTGGCCCCTGTCGTCGGCGGTCACCAGCAGTTCGGTGGAGGTCTCCCGCAGCGCGACGGCGTCCTCCCCGAGGTCGAGCATCTCGAACTCCGCCGCGCCCGGCAGGACCGAGCGGGGCACGTCCGCGGCAGGGCGGTGCAGGCGCAGCGAGCCGTCCGCCGCCAGCAGCACCGGCTCGGGGGAGCGGGACGCGGCGGGGAGCCCGGGCAGCGAGCCGCCGGAGACCAGGTCCAGGCTGATGCGGTCCAGCAGTCGATCGGTGCGCACCGGCGCCTGATGGCCGTCCGGGCCGGTCAGCGCCTCGGCGAGGCTCGTGGGGGAGTGGAGGTCGCCGCTGTACCAGTCGCCGAGCACCGTGTGCGCCTGCTCCCCGAGCACCGCGAGCGGACCCGGGCGCAGCGGCAGCGCCGTGGGATCCGTGCGCGCCAGCAGCACCGCGGAACGCACGGCGACCTCCCGGGCGAGAGCGCGCCGCTCGGAGCGCCGGGGGTGGGCGGGGTCGGAGGGCACGGGGCCGACGGCGGCTCCGTCGGACCCGTGCGCAGGGGCCGCCGGGCCTCCGGGCAGGGCGTCGAGCTCGCCGGTGCGAGCCCGGGCCACCAGCTGCCGCACGACGGCGCGGTCCACGTGCGACATCTCGATCAGGCCCTGCTCGAGCGCCTGCGTGATCGCCTCGATGCTCTCGCGGGGGTCCCGGTCGTGATCGGTGAAGGAGTCGGCGCCGGCGCGGAGCATCGCGGCATAGGCGCTCGCCGCATCGGGCACCACCTTCTCGGCGCGGAACAGGTTCGAGGGGGCGCCGGCATCGGTCACCACGAACAGCAGGTCCGGGTCGGGCAGGAGCGAGCGCAGCTGGGAGGCGAGCAGGTCCGTGAGATGGGCCGGCCGGCCGTTGACCAGGTTGTACGAGAGCATCACCGAGGCCGCGAGGCCGCCCGCGATCGGTGCGGTGAAGCCGGGCAGCTCGTACTCGTGCAGCACGCGCGGGGGGAGCTGGGAGTCGGTCACGCAGCGATCGGACTCGTTGGAGTACGCGAGGAAGTGCTTCAGGGTGGGCAGCACCGTCCAGGTGTCCCCGTCCCCGCGCAGCCCGCGGGAGATGCCGCTGCCCAGGACCGCGTTCAGCAGCGGGTCCTCCGTCAGGCCCTCCTCGGTGCGGCCCCACAGCGGATGGCGCAGGGTGTTCACCACCGGCGCCCAGACGCTGAGGCTCACCGACGGGTCCGCCGCATGCAGCTCGCGCACCTCCTGCGCCGTGACGCCCGCGGCGACCGCGAGCAGCTCCGGATCCCAGCTCGCACTCATCCCGACCGCCTGCGGGAACTGGGTGGCCAGACCCTTCCACGCCACACCGTGCAGGCCCTCGGTCCCGGTGACGAAGGGCGCGATGCCCAGGCGCTCCACGCCCGGCGAGTACTGGTGAAGCATCGCGATCCGCTCGGGCACCTCCATCTGCGCGACCAGTGCGCGGGCCTGGTCGAGTCGACGGTGGTCGGCGGCGGAGAGCCTGGCGCGGGGTGCGAGGTCAGAGGAGCTCATGAGTCCTTCGGCAGGCATCGGCTGAGGGCGGGAAGGTCCGGCGGCGACGACGGGTGGCGCCGCTCGGCGACGGAGGCGGCGGCGGCATGCGACCGCAGAACGTCTGCGGAAGCGTATCGAATCGGTTCGACGATTGCTAGGGCAACAACGGCCGACGCCGGGAGCCACCGCACGGGCTGATGCAGTCCGGACCGGCACGCCGCTCGCCCCTTTCTCGACGGCGGCGGGAGGCGTCAGGGCGCGCTCCCGAGCCAGGGTGCGGGGCCGAATCGGCCACCACCAGCGCCCATGCCGCGCCGTCGGCACGCCCACCGTCGGCGAGGCGGCGCAGCGTCGGCCTCACCGCATCGCGATTCCCGAGGAGGCAGGAGTCGCACCGCTGCCGCTGCACTCGAGTCGATCTGCACTCTTGTGCGGTCGAAGCGCTTCGACTACCGTTGGCGCCGCGGGGGCCGGACCTCGGCCCTTACCCGCGTAGTGCTCCCACTCAACGATGAGGCCAGGAACATGGAGAAGAATCTGACGGCCCCGATGGTTCGTCGCCGCACGCTGTTCAGGACCGGACTGCTCGGGTCCGTGTGCGCGGCGGGTCTTCCGCTGCTCTCGGGCTGCGGCGAGATCGGCGGAGGGGAGGGCAGCGTCCAGATGCGGAACTCGGAGCTGGAGATCCTCCCCGAGTTCACGGAATGGACGCTCCCCACGGAGCCCGATCTGGTGGGTGAGCCCCCGGATCATCCCAGCGGCTACCTCACCTACCCGGATCCCGTGGAGAAGGCGGTCCCCGAGCCGCACGGCGGCGAGGGGACCTATTCGATCTACGTCCCCAACTGGGGGCCGTCGATGGCGAAGGGCGATCCGTACTACACCGCCATGGCCGAGGCCATGGGAGGGACCCGGATCGAGTTCGTCCAGAACGATCCGAATGCCTACACCGAGGCCTCGGTGCAGTGGATCAAGGCCCAGGAGTTCGGCGACGGCATCCTCCTGTTCTCCTGGATGACCTCGGCGGATGCGAACTTCGACCAGACCGTCATCAATCGCTTCGCCAATCTCTCGGAGGTTCTGACCGGGGACGTCTCCGAGCGCTGGCCCCTCCTGGCGGGTCGGGGCGAGGCCGCCTGGAGCGCCTCGGTGTGGGCCGAGGACCCGGAGAATCCCGAGGAGACCTCGGGCATCTACGGCATCCCGTGGACGTCCAACGGCGGGCCCGGCAACGGCTTCTTCTACCGCGCCGACCTGCTCGAGGAGGCAGGACTCGAGGTGCCCGCCACGGTCGAGGAGTTCCTCGAGGTGGCGCGTGCGTGGACCGACGATCCGGCAGGGAAGTGGGCCATCGGCGGGACGGACTACATGACCACGGCGTGGTTCCGCCTCACCCCGGGCTCGGGCTGGAGCGAGCAGGACGGCAAGATCGTGCACAACAACGAGCGTCCGGAGTTCAAGGAGTGGGTCGCGTTCCAGCGTCAGATCCGCGAGGAGGGGTTGGTCCACCCCGACGTCGGCACCCCCAACTTCGACGGCAAGGCCGCGCAGCGGGCGGGCGAGGTCCTCTTCGATCAGGACGGCTGGTCGCGGTGGACGGACGTGCCGGCCCAGGTCGCAGCCAGCGGCGAGAACCCCGACTTCGCGCTCGACGTCCTGGGGCCGATCACCTACAAGGGCGGGGAGCCGATGTACCACGGTGCCGGCGGAGTCAGCGGGTGGCTGTTCCTGAGCAACCAGCTCGAGAAGGAGCAGATCGAGGAGCTGCTCGACGTCGCGAACTGGTGCGCCTCACCGGCCGGCACCGTCGAGCAGGAGATGATCGTCTATGGCATCGAGGGCGAGCACTTCGAGCGGGGCGACGACGGCCGCCCGGCGTTCACGGAGGCCGGTATCGCCTCGAAGCAGGACTCCTTCGCCTTCACCGCGATGAGCGGCGTGGTCCAGAATCTCCTCGAGGGCCCTGCCGAATCGGTTCAGCGCCGCTTCGACTTCAACGCCTCCGTGCTCCCCGTGCTGGTCAAGGATGAGTTCGAGACCGCGCGGATCACGCCTCCGGGCGGCGCCGCCCAGGCCGGCACGATCTTCGACGAGAAGGTCAACGACATCATCAACGGCCGGGCCGACCTCTCCACCCTCGACGACGCGGTCGCCACCTGGAAGACCGACGGCGGCGACGCGACGCGTGCGGTGTACGAGAAGGTCCATTCGACGCTGAAGGGCGAGTGAGATGACCCGTCCCGAGATCATCACCGGCGTCGGACGGACGAGCGGCGGGAGCAGGACACCATGACCCTCCGTTCCACCCGAGAGGCTCCCTCCTCGGCGCTCGACGCCACCGGGCAGGAGCGCTCCGCTCCCGAGCCGCTCACGGCCGGGACCGTCGGCAGCGACGAACCGCGGGCCGGAGCGCGCCGACGCATCCCGCTGCGGGCACGGCTGAGGCGGGACTGGCCCCTGCTGCTGCTCGTCCTCCCGGCGCTGCTCCAGCTGGCGTTCTTCTTCTACCTGCCCTCGCTGTTCAGCGTCATCGCCTTCATGGACTACAGCCCGTACCGGCCGATATGGGAGAACCCGATCGTCGGGTTCAGCTACTTCCAGCTCCTGTTCCAGGATCCGTACTTCGTCCAGGCGCTGCTGAACACTCTGCGGTTCGCCCTCGCACAGCTGCTGTTCGTCTTCCCGTTCTCGATCATCCTCGCGCTGGTCGTCCACGGGCTCATCTCCAAGGTGCTGCGCAACTCGTTCCAGTCGATCGTCTACCTGCCGTACTTCTTCTCCTGGGTGCTCGTCGTGACGATCTTCCTGCAGGTGCTCGGACAGGACGGCCTGCTCAGCCGGTGGCTGGTGGGCATGGGCGCCGAACGTCTCCAGATCATGAATGATCCGAGCACCTTCACGTTCCTCGCCTGGATGCAGTGGACCTGGAAGGACGCGGGCTGGGGGATGATCATCTTCCTCGCCGCGCTCGGGGCGATCAGCCCGAGCCTCTACGAGGCGGCCGCGGCCGACGGCGCGAATCGTTGGCAGCGTCTGTGGCACATCACGCTGCCGGGGATCCGACCGGTGATCGTCCTGCTGCTGATCCTCCAGCTCGGAGGCATCCTCTCCGTCGGCTTCGAGCAGTACCAGCTGCAGCGGGAGGCCGTCGGCTGGAACACGGCCGAGGTGCTGGACACCTACGTCTACTACCGCACGATCCTCGCCTCCGACGGGGAATCGCTCGGCACCGCCGCGGGGCTCTTCAAGGGCGTGATCGGGCTGCTGCTGATCCTCTCGGCCAACCATGTCGCGCACCGGCTCGGCGAGCAGGGGGTGTTCCAGAAGGCATGAGCATCCCGATCCGCAAGCTGTCCGTGCCCCGAGCGCCCGAGCGGGCCCGCCCGATCTGGGACGAGGAGCCGTCGATCCCGGCCAAGCTCCTCCGGGGCCTGTTCCTGGCCCTCTACGCCGGGGCCGTCCTGGTGCCGATCTGGGCGGTGGTCGCCACGAGCCTCGCCAGCGAGGAGGCGCTCACGCAGGCGGGCGGCGACCTCGTCCTCTTCCCCACGGACCTGTCGCTGCAGGCCTACCGGGAGATCCTCTCGGGTGGGGCCGTCACGCAATCGCTGCTGTTCACGATCGTGCTGACCGCGATCGGCACCGCGGTGAGCCTCGTCCTCACCGTGGGTGCGGCCTACGGCCTGTCCCGCCCGGGGACGCTGTGGCACTCGAAGCTCCTCATGGCCATCCTCGTCACGCTGCTCTTCGCCCCCGGCATGTATCCGTCCTACCTGGTGGTGCAGAACCTGGGTCTCCTGAACAACATGTGGGCGCTCATCCTGCCCGTGTGCTTCAGCGCCTGGAACCTCATCGTGCTGCGGACGTTCTTCATGACCAGCGTCCCGCCGGAGCTCATCGACGCCGCGAAGATCGACGGCGCCGGGGAGTTCAAGATCCTCTTCCAGATCGTGCTGCCGATGTCGAAGGCGATCCTCGCGGTCATCGGACTGTTCTACGCGGTGGGCTACTGGAACACGTACTTCCTCGGGGTCCTCTACACCCCCGGGATGGACGTGAAGCCGATCCAGGTGCTGATCCAGCAGTGGCTGCTCGCGTCCTCCGGGCCGACGGGTCAGGACGCCGCCGCGGCGGCGGCCATCTCCTCCGGCATGAAGAACGCCCCGGCGGCCTCGTTGAAGATGGCGGCCGTGGTGTGCACGATCATCCCGATCGTCATCATGTACCCGTTCATCCAGAAGCACTTCACCAAGGCCGTGATCACCGGTGCCGTGAAGGGCTGACGGGACGTCGACCCGGACCCGGGCCCACCTCGACCGCTCGAGGCGGGCCCGGGTCCCCGCGTCTCAGGGGAGCGTGGTCGCGCGGGGGACGAAGGTGGGGCTGAGCAGCCGCGTGTGCGCGGGCACCTCCCGGTCCCGCAGCCGCTCGAGCGCCATCGCCACGGTGGAGCGCCCGATCGACGGGATCGGCAGATCCACCGAGGAGACCTCCCACGGGCCGTTCCTCGCGACATCGGCGGGCGCGATCGCGGCGACCTGCACCTCCTCCGGGCAGGCGACGCCGAGCTGGGACATCGCGCGGCCCAGCATGGCCAGGGCCGGCTCGTGGTGTACGAAGAGGCCGTCGAAGCGGGCGCCGGAGAGGATCTGGTCGCGCACGAAGTCGGCGACGGCCGCGGAATCCGGCGGCAGCTCGACGACTTCGCTGTCCAGCCCGAGCTCGGCGCAGGCCATCGTGTAGCCCAGCCGGGCACGACGGGCGTAGGTGGGCACCGGCCCGCCCGCCGCGGCCGATGGCGGCTTGAGCATCGCGATCCGCGACGCTCCCCGGCCGTGCAGCTCCCGCACCGCGAGCATCGCCCCGGCCAGGAAGTCGAAGTCCACGCAGGCCAGGCCGTTGGTGTCCTGGGGGTTGCCGATCAGCACCACGGGGCTGTGGAGCCGGGCGAGGTCGGGCAGCCGCTCGTCGTCCTCGACGATGTCCATGACGATCAGCGCGTCGACCTTGCCCTCCTCGACGATGCGCAGCGCGCGCTCGCGATCCTCCGCGGTCACCAGCACCACGTCGTAGTCCGCCTCGTGGGCGGCGCTGAGGATCGAGCCGACGAACTCCATGATCACGTGGTCGTCGACGTCGGGCCGCTGCGGGACGGCGAGGCCCAGCAGGGAGGTGCGCTTCAGGGCGAGGGCGCGGGCGCTGGCCGTCGGGTGGTACCGCAGCTTCGCGATCGCCTGGTCGATGCGCGTGCGCGTGGAGGCCGAGATCGGTCGCTTCCCGCTGAGGGCGTAGCTCACCGTGCTCAGCGAGACGCCGGCCTCCCGGGCGATGTCGGTCATCGTGGCCATGCTGGGTTCCTGTCCGCCGCCCCGTCCCCTCCCGGATCTCGCGGAGGCTGTCGGCCCGACTCGGGCGGAGACGCTCCACCGTCGCATCATCATCCCACGTCAGGGCGGGGGCCGACGAAGTTTCGACGGTGTTTCGCTGAAACGCTTCGATGAGCTCCGCTCACCCGACGGAGATCACCCGGGAGCGGAGGTGGCGAGCAGGGACACGACGGTGATCAGCAGCGAGACGGCCCCCAGCACGGCCCCGAGCACCGAGGGGAGCATCCGCGGGGCCCGGCCCGCGTCGTAGTGGCCGACGCCCACGATCCCGAGGCCGACGGCGAGCACCGCGACGGGCACCGAGATCAGGTCCCCGACCACGGGGATCAGCACCAGCAGCAGCGCGAGCAGGCCGAGCGCGAGCGCGTGCCCGCCGGCGCGGGGCGGGTGCTCGCGCGGAGCCGGTGACGGGCCGTGGCTCACCCGGCATCCCCGCCCGGTGCCGCCAGCGCCCGCGCGAGGATCGCGTCGGCGAAGGTCTCGACCACCTCGGGCACCAGGTGCAGGTTGTAGGTGGGCTCGAACAGCTCCGCCTCCAGGAGCACCAGGCCGTGCTCCGCGGAGTCGATCATGTCGATCCGCCCGTACAGCGGGGTGGCCAGGCCCGTGACCTCGCCGACGGCCCGCAGCACCTGCTCGGCGAAGTCCTGCTCGCGCTCATCGGCCGCGACCGGCTGCGGGTCCTCCTGGTAGACCCCGCCGCGCAGGCCGCCGCCGCGGGCGAGCAGCGCCCCCTTCGCGATGGCATGGGTGAAGGCGCCGTCGATCGTGTACAGCGCCTTCTCCCGACCCTCGGAGAGCTCGGGCACCTCGGGCTGCAGCATCACGACCCCTCCGCCGGCGAGGATCTCCCGGCCCAGCGCGAGGGCTGCGGGGTCCTCCCGCAGGAACAGGCCGGTCTGCTGGGAGCCGGCGCCGACCACCGGCTTCAGGACCACGTGCGCCCCCTCCGGGAAGGCGTCGAGCGCGGCCAGGAGCGTGCCCTCCTCGTCGTGGAAGGTGGTGGGGACCACTCCGATCCCGGCCGCCTCGAGCGCGACGAGGTAGCGCTTGTCCATGTTCCAGCGCACCAGCTCGGGCTCGTTGAGCACCCTGGTGACGGACCCGGCCCGCTCGAGCCAGGCGTCGAACTCCGTCGGGTGCAGCACGTAGTCCCACGGACTGCGGATCACGATCAGGTCGAAGGCTCCCCAGTCCGTCGTCGCATCCCGCCAGGGCAGCGACTCCGCCTCGACGCCGCGCTCACGCAGCGCGGCCACGAGAGGGATGCAGTCCCGCTCCGGATCCGCCGCGGTGAAGAAGTCGGGGCGCGTGGTGAGGATGCCGATCCGGGTCATGCGCTGAGCGTAGCGAGGGCGTCGGGGCGCCGCCTGAGCCGTCCGGGTCCCGTCGTGCGTCAGCCCTGAGGCCCGACCCCGCTGAGCCGGTAGGCCTCCTTGAGGATCTCCAGCGACTTGATCGCCTCGCCGGGGCCGATCCAGAACGGCTCGGGGTCCTCGAGGTGCTCGTAGAAGTCGCGGATCAGCAGCTCGTGGGAGACGCCCCAGTAGGAGCGGCCGCCGGAGGTCACCGCGCGCTCGTCCACGTGGTCCACCCGGCCGTCCTTCCAGGCGATCGTGAGCCCGCCGGAGGTGCCGCCGCCCACGGTGACGTAGGCGTTCTCGCAGTCGATCTCGAGCTCCACGGGCCGATGCTGCGGGGCGGTGAGGGTGGCGTAGAAGGAGGTGGTGACACCCCCGGGGTGGTGCAGGAGCAGCTCGGCGGTGTCCTCGACCTCGATGAGATCGGCGTACTTGCGGGTGGCGACGTGGCCGTCCGTGCGCTCCACCCCGCCCAGCAGCCACTGCACGAGGTCGAGGGTGTGGATCGCCTGGTTGATCAGCAAGCCGCCGCCCGAGTTCTCCCAGGTGCCGCGCCAGGGCTTCGCGCGGTAGTAGTCGGCGCTGCGGGTCCAGACCACCGAGGCCCAGGCGCCGCGCACCGCACCCAGCTCGCCCGAGGCCAGCATCTCGTGCAGGTGCCGGCTGGCGAGGTTGTAGCGGTTCTGGAAGCAGATCCCCACCTTCGGACCGCCCGCGGGAGCGGCGGCGAGGGCCTCGACCAGGCGCCGGCCCTCCTCGAGGGTGTGGGCGAGGGGCTTCTCCTGCAGCACGTGCACCCCGGCGGCGAGGGCCGTGAGCGCGGGGCCGACGTGCTGGTCGTGGGGAGTGGTGACGTGCACGGCGTCCGGGTGGAGGGCGTCGATCAGCTCCTGGGTGCTCGCGAAGCCGGGGACCCCGGTCGCCTCGGTGGCGCGGGTCAGGGCCTGCGGATCCGTGTCGGCGACGCCCACGAGCTCGAGGCCCTCGATGTCGCGGATGGCCTCGAGGTGGACCACGGACACGTCCCCGCAGCCGATCAGACCGATGCGCCTGGTTGTCATCCTGCTCCTGCTTCCTGGTCGCCGCCGTGCGACCTGTCCGGGTGGCCGTCACTGTACGGGGGAGCGGGAGCGATCACGAGCGGATGCCGTCGGATGCATGGACGAGTTCGGGGCGCCCCCACCACGCCTCCCGAGAGAGTGCATCGGCATGCATCGCCGTGGCGGACGCACTCGGATTCCGTTTGTCCGACAAAAACTTTCACCGGCGTGACCTGCAGAAGTTACTCGGACGTTATGTCTCAGGTGGTTCGGGCGTGATCGACATGCGAGTATCTATACGGCTCCCTGCGCGACAGGCCGGCGGACCGCCCCCGGACGGGCGGAGCTCCGCGGCCACCGTCCCGCCCCGAGAGCAGGTGCTCGGCACCGCCGGGGAGGAGGGGACGGGTCTGCGACCCAGGAGCCGATCGACGGTCGGCCCTCACGGGCCCTGGCTCAGCGCGCCCTGCGCGGCCCGAGACGGACCGCACGCACGAGATCCGACGGATCACGACGGAAGGAAGACCTGTGCCACCAGCGCCATCGGGCGAGATCGCCCAGCTCGGAATCATCGGGGTGCTTGCGCTCCTGCTCCTGTTCTACGGGGGCACGATGTGGATGTCGGTCGCGATCTCCCGCAAGAAGGAGAACGCCGACGACTACATGACCGCGGGCAACAACATCGGGTTCGGCGTCTCCGCCGCCTCGATGACCGCCACCTGGATCTGGGCGTCCTCGATGTACGCCTCGGTGACCGCGGGCTACACCTACGGTGTCTCCGGCCCCATCCACTACGGGCTCTGGGGCGCGCTGATGATCCTGTTCATCTACCCCTTCGGCAAGCGGATCCGCGCCGTCGCACCCCGCGCCCACACCCTCGCCGAGGTCATGTACGCCCGCCACGGCCGCTCCTCGCAGCTGATGCTCGCCGGCTCCAACGTGCTCGGCTCGGTCATCTCGCTGACCTCGAACTTCATCGCGGGCGGCGCGATCGTCGCGATGCTCTCCCCGCTGAGCTTCGGCGCCGGCATCCTCATCATCGCCGCGGGCGTGCTGCTGTACACCCTGTGGTCCGGCTTCCGTGCTTCGGTGCTGACCGACTTCGCCCAGGTCATGGCGATGCTCGGTGCGGCCGTCATCATCATCCCGGCGGTGTTCCTCCTCGCCGGCGGTCCCTCGATGTTCGCCGAGGGGGTCGCGGCCGGGCACGTCACCCCGCAGCAGGAGAGCTTCTTCTCCTCCGACGCCTTCATGAACCAGGGCGCGCCCTACATCGCCGCGGTGCTCGCCTACGCGATCGGCAACCAGACCATCGCCCAGCGCCTCTTCGCGGTGCGCGAGGACCTCATCAAGCCCACCTTCATCACCGCGACAATCGGCTACGGCGCGACCGTGATCGGCGTGGGCATGCTCGGCGTGATGGCTCTCTACCTCGGCATCCAGCCCGTCGGCGGGGACATCAACAACCTCATGCCGCAGATGGTCGGCACGTACCTGCCCGTCGCCCTGGTGGCGCTCGCGTTCATCATGATCATCGGCTCGCTGTCCTCCACCGCGGACTCCGACCTGGCGGCGCTGAGCTCGATCGTGATGACCGACATGTACGGCCAGTCCGTGGGGCGCAAGAACGTGAACCCCAAGCTCATGCTGCTGATCGGCCGGATCACCATGATCGTGGCCACCGGTCTCGCGCTCTACTTCGCGACCGCGAAGTTCAACATCCTGGACCTGCTGGTCTTCGTCGGCGCGCTCTGGGGCTGCCTGGTGTTCCCGGTCATCGCCTCCTTCTACTGGAAGAAGGTCACGAACCTCGCGTTCTCGGTGTCCGTCGTCGCGGCGCTGGTGGTCTTCCTGCCGGTGCGCTTCCAGCTGATCCCGCTCACCGGCGCCTGGGCGCTGGTCGTCGAGCTGCTCGCCATCATCGGTGCGGGCGTGGTGCTCGCCATCATGGCGTTCGGCTTCTTCGGGCTGCGGCCCGCGATCGCCGTCGGCGCGGTCACCTCGCTCGCGCTGCTGCCGTTCGGGTTCGGGTTCCTGCGCGACTACGAGACCCTCTCGGGCTCGCTGGTCGCCTACTCGGTCTCGTTCCTGGTCTGCTACCTGATGAGCGTCCGCTCGCATCAGGACTTCGACTTCTCGGTGATCAAGCGGATCACCGGCGACTTCGACGAGCAGACCACCCCCTCGGATGCCCCCGACGACGAGCAGGGCCGCGTCGTCGCCCCCGCATCCGACCGCTGATCCATCCGATCTCCTGAGAGGAGAGCACCCATGACCGCACTGCTGACCGCCTACGTGCTGATGTGGCCGGTGATCGTCGCCGGCGTCCTGGTCGCGATCGCCCGCGGCTTCATCAAGGACGTCAAGGAAGCCCACAAGGAAGGCCGCATGGTCATCTGACCTGCGCCGACCAGGCGATGCACGATCGATGGGGAGGACTCCGTGGGGAGTCCTCCCCATCGACGTCCACGTCACCGCAGGAGAAGCTCGGAGGGCAACCCCGGGGGAGCGGCGCGTTCCTCGCCGTCGTGCACGTGCTGCGCGGGCTGGGGATCATCGGCGGCCCCTGCTGAGGCCGGCCCTGTCGCTCGGGCCGACGCCGCTCCTCAGGGGACGATCCACCCCGCGGCGCGGAACAGCTCGTACCACTCGGGCCGCGTGAGCGGCACCTCGGAGCCCGCCGCGGAGTCCACGACCCGCTGCGGGGTGGTGGTGCCGAGCACCACCTGCATCTGCGCGGGGTGACGCGTGATCCAGGCGGTCGCGATGCCCTCGGGGGTCACGTCGTACTTCGCCGCGAGGCGGTCGATCACGGTGTTGAGCTCGGCGTACTCCGGGTGGCCGAGGAACACCCCGTCGAAGAACTTCGCCTGGAACGGGGACCAGGCCTGGACGGTGATGCCGTGCAGCCGGCAGAAGTCCAGGATGCCGCCGCCGTCGCGCACGATCGCCTGATCGGTGCCCTGCATGTTCGCGGCGACGCCCTGGGCGATGAAGGTCGAGTGCGTGATCGACAGCTGGAGCTGGTTGGCCACGATCGGCTGGTCCAGGTGCTTCTGCAGCAGCTCGATCTGGCGCGGCGTGTGGTTGGAGACGCCGAAGTGCTTGACCTTGCCGGCCGCGTGCAGCTCGTCGAAGGCGCGGGCCACCTCCTCGGGCTCCACCAGGGCGTCGGGGCGGTGCAGCAGCAGGATGTCGAGGTGGTCGGTGCCCAGAGCGCGCAGCGAGCCCTCGACGGACTCGACCAGGTGCTCGTAGGAGTAGTCGAAGTACGGGCCGTCGGTGACGATGCCCGCCTTGGACTGGATCGTGATCTGCTCGCGTTCGGAGGCGCTGAGCTGCATCGCCGCGGCGAAGCGCTCCTCGCAGCGGTGGGTGCTGCCGCCGTAGATGTCGGCGTGGTCGAAGAAGTCGATGCCGGCATCGCGCGCGGCGCCGACCAGGGTGCGGATCTCCTCGTCGGACTTCTCCGCGATGCGCATCAGCCCGAGCACCACGTTCGGCGCGCTGATGTCGGTGTGCGGCATGGTGAACTGCTTCATGGCGTGGCCTCGTGGTCGCTTCGGGGGAGGGGCAGGGTGCCGCGCGGGCGGCGGCGCCCTCGGGAGAGCCTATGCCTGCGGCTCAGCGACTCGCGGGGGAGAGCTCGTTCTGCAGGAAGAGGGCGGCCGCGCCGAGCGCCCCGACGCCGTCGCCGATGAGCGAGGACTCGATCGTGATCGGGTGCGTGACCCCCGCGAGCGCCCGCTCCTCGAGCACCGGCAGAGCGAGCGGGGCGAGCGTCGGCCAGGACGGCCCGCCGATCACCACGCGGTGCGGATCGTGCACGCTGATCAGCGTCCGCAGGGCCTCGCCGAGGGCGGTGCCGAACCGATCCAGCAGGGCGACGGCCAGCTCATCACCGCCGGCGGCCGCGTCCGCGAGGTCGCCGAGGCGCGCCGTGGTGCGGCGCCCGTCGGCCGCGGGCAGGATCCCCTGCTCCTCGGCGGCTTGCAGCATCGTCGCGGCATCGGTGAACTGGCTGAGGCAGGCGCGGCGCCCGCAGGCGCAGACCGGACCCTCCAGGCCCGTGGGCAGATGCCCGATCTCGCCGGCCAGCGCCGCGGAGCCGTGGTGCACGCGCCCCCCGGTGCTCACGGCGGAGCCCACTCCGGCGCCCACGTAGAGGTACAGGACGGTCTCGCCGGGCGGCTGCGCGACGGACCAGGTCTCCGCGGTGAGCGCGGCGTTGGTGTCCTTGTCCAGCACCACCGGGAGGCCGGTGGCGGCCGCGAGCCGCTGGACGAGGGGGACGTCGCGCCAGCCCGGGAGCCAGGGCGGGTTGACCACGAAGCCCTGGGCGACGTCGATCCCGCCCGGGCTCGCAACCCCGATGCCGAGCATCGCCTCGGCGACGTCGCGGCCGTCCGGGGTGCTCCAGCCCTGCGCCCGCAGATCCGCCTGGACGGCCACGAGGGCCTCGGCGATCCGGTCGATATCCGCCGCGGGGTCGTCGCTCGGCGGGTCCAGGGTGCGCTGGGTGATGGTCGTGGCCAGCAGGTCCACGACGACCACGGAGATCCCCGCCGGGTCGAGGTGGACGCCCGTGGCGAGCAGCGCCGTGGGCACCAGGCGCAGGATCGTGCGGGGCTTGCCGCGGCTGCCGGAGAGGGTCCCGTCGGTCTCGATCAGGCCCCGCTCCCGCAGCCGCCGGGTGATGAGCGAGACCGCCTGGCGCGACAGGCCGCTGCGATGCACCACCTCGGACTGCGAGGTCCCCTCCGGGGCGTGGCGGATCGTGTCCAGCACGATGAGCTCGTTGCGCAGCCCCAGGTCGAGCATCGTCTTCCCCTGCATCACCACTCCTCGCATATCGCTCGCACATCGCGTCCCGCGTGCCGTTGCGATTTGTCCATCAGTGTGAGTAATGTACGTCACCGTACGGTCCCCGCGGGGACCATTGTCCGACATCTCGGTCGGGCCGACGGTCAGAGGCGACCCACCGCGCCCCGATCGATCGACGACACCTCACCGCATCCTCCGAGGAGAGCACACCCCATGACCTCACCCCTGCGCATCGCCGTGCTGAGTGCCTGGCACGTCCACGCCGAGGAGTACGGTCGCGCCGCGATCGACCACCCGGGCACCGAGCTCGTCGCCGTCTGGGACGACGACGCCGAGCGCGGCGCGGCGCTCGCCGAGACCCTCGGCGTCGAGTTCACCGCCGACCTCGAGGGCCTGCTGGCCCGCGAGGACCTCGACGGCGTCACCGTCACCGCGGCGACCACGGTGCACCGCGAGCTGCTGGGCCGGGTGATCGCCGCCGGCAAGCACATCTTCACCGAGAAGCTGCTGGCCCCGACCGTCGCCGAGTGCGATGAGCTGATCGCCGCGGCGGACGACGCCGGCGTGGTCCTCACCGTCTCGCTGCCCCGTCTGTCCCACGGCTACACCGTCGCCCTGCGGGAGATCCTCGACGCCGGGCGGCTGGGCCGCCTGACCTACTCCCGCGTGCGCCTGGCCCACAACGGCTCGACCGCCGACTGGCTGCCGGCCCGCTTCTACGACCCGGCCGAGGCGATCGGCGGAGCCTTCGCCGACCTCGCCGCCCACCCCGTCTACCTCACCCAGCTGATCCTGGGATCGGAGACGACGTCCGTCCGCGCCGCGTACACCGACATGACCGGTCGCGGCGTCGAGGACAACGCCGCGGTCACGATCACCACGCCCGACGGCGCCATCGGCGTCATCGAGACCGGCTTCGTGACGCCCTCGAGCCCCTTCAGCATCGAGGTGCACGGCACCGAGGGGTCCCTCCTGTTCAGCGAGGGCTCCGCGATGCGTCTGGGCACCGCCGACGGCTGGGAGGAGATCCCCGTCCCGGCCGACATCGACCCGCCGTTCGCGCAGTGGGTCCAGGCCATCGGCTCCGGGTCGCGGACCACCGAGAACCTCGACCGTGCCCGCTCGCTCACCGAGCTGGTCGTCGCCGCCAACGCGGCCGCCGTCTGACCCCCGACATCCAGCACACCACCGTCCTCCCAAGGAGCACCCCCATGACCGTCAAGCTTCCCGTCCGCATCGGCCTCATCGGCGCCGGCGGCATCGCCAACGCCCACCTCAAGGGCTACGCCACCCTCCCCGACCGCGTGCAGGTCGTCGCCGTCGCCGACGCGAACCCCGACGCCGTCGCGGCCCGCGTCACCGAGACCGGCGCCACCGGCTACAGCGACTTCCTCGAGCTGGTGAAGGACCCGAACGTCGACGCCGTCGACATCTGCCTCCCGCACCACCTGCACCGCGACGCGATCGTCGCCGCGGCCGAGGCCGGCAAGCACATCCTGTGCGAGAAGCCGCTGTGCCTGACCCCTGAGGAGGCCGCGGACGTCCGCGACGCCGTCCAGAAGGCCGGCGTCACCCTGATGTGCGCGCACAACCAGCTGTTCATGCCCGCGGTCGCCGAGGCCAAGAAGGTCCTCGACTCCGGCGCCCTGGGCGACGTGTACGAGGTGCGCACCACCGACTCGTTCTACAACGACTTCAGCCCGGAGTCGATGGGCTGGCGCGGCAAGGCCGCCACCTCCGGCGGCGGCGAGTACATCGACACCGGCTACCACCCCACCTACCTGCTCATGCACCTCTCGGGCGGCAAGCCGGTCTCCGCCTTCGCGATGATGTCCTCCCACCGCCTGACGTTCATGGAGGGCGAGGACTCGGCCCAGGTGCTGGTGCGCTTCGACAACGGCAGCGTGGGCCAGCTGGTCACCTCCTGGGCCTACGACGCCGCTCCCGGCACCGACCGCTTCTCGGTGGTCGGCGAGAAGGGCTCGCTCAGCTCCGACGGCACCACCCTGCGCGTCAAGCTGCGCGGCCAGGAGGAGCAGGTCGTCGAGCACGAGCAGATCGACACCTTCGCCGCGGAGATCGCGGACTTCGTCGAGTGCCTGGAGACCGATCGTCGCCCGCTGAACACCGAGGTCGAGGGCATCGCCGTGCTCGGCATCATCCTCGCCGCGTACGAGAGCGCACGCAGCGGCAAGGCGGAGGACGTCCTGTCCGTCTGAGCACGCTCCACGGCTCTGCAGCGGCCGCTCCGCCCGGGTTCGACCCGGGTGGGGCGGCCGTCCTGTTCCCTGTGAGTCGTCTCGCGGTTGGAGTCACGCTGACGAGAACCATGCATACTCTGGGCACATGGCCACCTCTGCAGAGATCCACGTCGCCGTCGACCTCATCGTCCTGACCCTCCGCGACGGCGCGCTGAACGTGCTGCTGATCCAGCGTGAGGACGAGCCCCATCGCGGCGCCTGGGCGCTTCCCGGCGGCTTCGTGCAGCTCGGAGAGGATCTCGACGGCGCCGCCTACCGGGTGCTGGCCGACGAGGCCTCGCTGGGCAGCGGCGCCGTCCACCTGGAGCAGGTGCGGACCTTCGGCGCACCGGGCCGTGACCCGCGCGGTCACGTGGTCTCGGTGGCCTTCATGGCCCTCGGTGCGAACCTTCCCGACCCCCGCCGCGGCGAGGACGTGGCCGATGCGCGCTGGTGGGCGGTCGAGGAGCTCGCCGATGTCACGCTCGCCTTCGACCACGCCACCGTGCTGGAGAGCGCCATCGAGCGCGCCCGCAGCAAGCTGGAGTACACCACCCTCGCCGTGACCTTCCTGCCCGAGGAGTTCACCGTCTCCCAGCTGCGCGGGGTCTACGAGAGCGTCTGGGGCACCACCCTGGACGCCGGCAACTTCCACCGCAAGGCGACCCGCACCGAGGGCTTCCTCGAGGAGCTGGATCGCCATGCCGCCCCCACCGGCGGCCGGCCCGCGCGCCTGTACCGCGCCGGCGGCGGCGCCTCGCTGCTGCCCCCGCTGCTGCGCTCGGGGGACTGACTCTGCCGATGGTCCGTCACCTGCTGCGACGTGGCAGGATCGGTCCATGACCGACGCCGCTTCCCTCGTCCCTCCGGCCGACGCGGCCGCCTCCGACGTGCTGGACGCCCTGGGCGCCGCCCACGGGCGGCATCGCGAGAGCGTGCACGCCGTGGCCCGGGCGATCCACGCCGATCCTGAGACCGCCTTCGAGGAGCATCGTGCGCGCGATCGCTGCGCGGATCTGCTCGAGAGCGGCGGCTTCTCCGTCGAGCGGGGCCTCGACGATCTGCCCACCGCCTTCCGGGCGAGCGCCGGCGAGGGATCGCTGGTCGCCTCGCTGTGCGTGGAGTACGACGCCCTGCCCGGCATCGGGCACGGCTGCGGCCACAGCCTCATCGCCGGGGCCTCCCTCGGCGCGGCCCTGGCCCTGCGCGAGAGCCTCGACGAGCTCGACCTGACCCTCCAGGTGATCGGCACCCCGGCCGAGGAGCACGGCGGCGGCAAGCAGCTGCTGCTGGACCGGGGCGTCTTCGACGGCGTGCACCTCTCGCTCATGGTCCACCCCACCCCGCACACCGAGACCTATGACGTGCTCGGCTCGACCAGCCAGGCCGTCGGCCGCTGGCGGGCGACCTTCACCGGCCGCGGCGCCCATGCCGCCGCCAACCCCTCCGACGGGATCAACGCCAACGACGCCGCGGTGATCGCCCAGGTCGCCGCCGGCCTGCTCCGCCAGCGGATGAAGGACGGCCAGCGGCTCGCGCTCGTGCCCCAGCAGTCCGGGGTCACCAACATCATCCCGGACACGGCCGTGGTGGACCTCGAGTGCCGAGCCCTGACGCTGCCCGCCTTCGAGGAGCTGCGCGACCGGCTGTTCGCCTGCCTCGAGGGCGCGGCCCTCGCGAGCGGCACCGGGCTCGAGATCGCCAGCTCCGAGCCCACCTACGAACCGCTGCTCCAGGATGAGCTGCTCGGCGCCGCCTGGAACTCCGCGATCCAGCGGCTCGGTCGGCCCCTCGACGGCTCGCTCGGCGTCATGGCCGCCTCGACCGACATGGGCAACGTGTCCCAGCGAGTGCCCTCGCTGCACCCCTTCGTGGGCATCACCGGGGCCGGGGGCGCCCTGCACACCGCCGAGTTCGCCGAGCACGCCGCCTCCGCGGAGGGCTTCCACCTGCTGGATGACGCCGCGGTGGCGATGGCCGCGGTGATCCACGAGGTCGCCGTCGACCCCGCGCTGCGCGGCCGGGTGCTCGAGCAGGCGGCCGTGCTCGAGCGGGCGCATCGGGATGATCGAGCACACAGCGTAACTAGTTGAAAGCTCAACGAAACTAGGGCACGATGGGGTCATCGTCCTCCCCTCGAAAGGCACGCCATGACCGCCTCGCCCGCCTCCACCGACGAACAGCACCTCTCCGCCGATCTCGCCATGGATGCGGTGACCCTCCGCGTCGGCGACCTCGAGCTCATGAGCTCCTACTACGAGCACGCCCTGGCGCTCGCGCCCATCGAGGAGAAGTCGCGCGGGGGCGGCGAGGTCCATCGTGTGCTGGGCCGTGGCGGCGTCCCCTTCGTGCGCCTCGTGGCCACCCCGGGGCTGCCCGCGGTGGATCCCTCCCAGGCGGGCCTCTTCCACACCGCCTTCCTCTTCGAGGACCAGGCCGCGCTCGCCGGCACCGTGCTCCGTGCCGCCCAGGACCCTCGCTCGCGCTTCGCCGGCACCGGCGATCACCTCGTCTCCGAGGCCTTCTACTTCGCGGACCCCGAGGGCAACGGCATCGAGCTGTACTGGGACCGCCCGCGCGACACCTGGCAGTGGAGCAACGGCCAGGTCGCCATGGACACCCTGTACATCGACCCCAACGCCTACCTGACCGAGCACCTCACCGATGACGTCTCCTCGGATCCCGGCATCCGCCCGGGCATCGTGGGACACGTGCACCTCCAGGTGGGCGACGTCGACGCGGCGCGCGCGTTCTACATCGACACCCTCGGCTTCGAGACCACCGTGGGCACCCACCCCGGCGCCCTCTTCGCCTCCGCCGGCGGCTACCACCACCACGTCGCGATGAACACCTGGAACAGCCGCGGCGCCGGACCCCGCGCGGCGGGCCTCGGTCTGGCTGACGTCGCCATCACCCTCCCCGCCCGGGAGGACCTCGACGCGCTGACCGGCCGCCTCACCCGCGCCGGCATCGCCTTCGCCGACGAGGGCCGCTCCGTCTCCGTGAAGGACCCGTGGGGCACCCCGGTCACCCTGAGCCTGCCGGGCACCACCACCGACGAGCTCCTCGCCCGCTGAGCGGCCGGGAGCGGCACGGCAGGGCCGCGATCCGGCGCTGCCCTGCGAGGCCCTGCTCGGCTTGGCCTCGCCATTCGTCGGCTGCTGGCGCCTGGGCGACGCGTATGCCGATAGCGCCGTAGTCCTCGCCCCTGCGCCAGTGCTCGACGAGGTCTGGCGGGGCAGGATCGCGCATGGGCGGGCCGGCGCCTGTCTGCTCGGCCCTGACCGGCCCGACCTGCCCCGGCTCAGCATCCGGGGCGGTCGACTACTGGCGCCTGGGCGATACGTATGCCAATAACTCCGTAGTGCTCGCCCCTGCGCCAGTACCCGACTGTGGCGAGAGCGATGAGGGGCTGGCCGGCGCAAAGAAGTCGGGCAGGCGCGAGCAGGGTCTGCGGCCGCAAGGGCCCGATCCGCGCCGCGGTCAGCTCAGCCGCAGGTGCCGTCGGCCGCGCAGGCCGCGCCGCCCTCGAAGCTCCCGCCCAGCAGTGTGCTGAGCGAGGTCAGCGGCGCCGGACCGGGCACCGCTGCCGCAGCCCCGTCGGCCGCGACCGAGTCGACGCTCACCGCATCGTCCCCGCCTCGCGCCGGCTCGGCCGCGCTCATGCCTCGGCCCGCTCGGCGCGTGCCTCGTCGGCGATCTGCCGCAGGGCCTGCTGGAAGGCCTCCAGCGGCAGTGCGCCGGGGGCCGTGTACTTGTCGTTGAACAGGAAGAACGGCACGCCGCGGGCACCCATCGAGGCCGCCTCGCGCACCTCCGACTCGACCAGGTCGTCGTGGCTGTCCCCGCGATGGGCGGCCCGGGCGACCTCCTCGTCCAGGCCCGCCTCGACGGCGCGGGCGATCACGGCCTCGGTCTCGAAGGGGTTCGCGGTGCCGGTGAAGTAGCCGCGCTGGAGCTCCATGAAGAAGGCGGTCGCCGCGTCGACACCGTGCGCCTCGCCGATCGCCTGCATCACCCGGTGCACGCCGCGGGTGTTCGCCATCGGCCGCCCGGTGACGTACTCGCGGCCCAGCTCGCGCGCCATCTCCTGGATCTGCGACTCCATCTGCTCGACCTGTTCGCGCGGCAGGCCCTTGGCGCTGACCAGGTGCTCGACGTTGTCCTTCGTCGTCTCGACGGGGGAGGTGGGGTCCAGCTCGAAGGAGTGCGCGCGCAGATGCACCTGCCCGGTGAGGCCCTCCGCCTCGATCGCGTCGTGCAGGCGGGACTCGCCGATGTAGCACCACGGGCACACCACGTCCGTCCAGACGTCCACGGTGATCAGCGGCTCGGTGGAGCTGGTCGTCTCGATCTGCGGGGCGTCGGTCATCGGATCCTCCGTACGGGGTGCGGGGCCGACGAACCCCGTCGGCATGCTTGAAAACTGTACTGCGCGCTGCGTCCGGCGGACAGGGCAGGTCGGTGCCGTTCGCTCGCGGCGCAGTGCCCCGAGGTCGCCCACTCCTCTCCTGACTTACATCGCGGCGACACCTCATCGTCACCTGCGCCTGTCACGGTGCAGGAGAGGCCCGGCACCGGGCCCGATGCGGGAGGGAGCGTCCATATGATCATCTCCGTCATCGGAGTGGGGTACCTCGGGGCCGTGCACGCGGCGGCGATGGCCGAGATCGGCCACGACGTCATCGGTCTCGACGTCGACGAGCAGCGGGTCACCGCCCTGCAGGCCGGCCACGCCCCCTTCCACGAACCCGGCTTCGAGGAGATCCTCCGACGGGGTCTGGCCTCCGGGCGTCTCCGCTTCACCACCGACTACGCCGACCTCGCCGCCGCCGAGGTGCACTTCCTGGGGCTCGGCACCCCGCAGCGCAAGGACGGCTTCGGCGCGGACCTCAGCCACCTCCACGCCGCGATGGCTTCGCTCGGCGAGGTGCTGCCCGCCCGCGCCGGTGCGCCGACCCTCGTCGTCGGCAAGTCCACCGTCCCCGCCGGCACCGCCCGACTGCTCGCGGACCGCGTCGAGCGGCTCCCCGGCGTGCACCTGATGTGGAACCCCGAGTTCCTGCGCGAGGGCTTCGCCGTCCAGGACACCCTCGCTCCGGACCGCCTGGTCTACGGGGTCAGCGAGCCCGGCACCCCCACGGCCGACGAGGCGGTGCGTCGGCTCGACGCCGTCTACGCCCCGCTACTGGATGCCGAGATCCCGCGCCTGGTCATGGGGTACGAGACGGCCGAGCTGGTCAAGGTCTCCGCCAACGCCTTCCTCGCCACCAAGATCTCGTTCATCAACGCCATCGCCGAGATCTGCGAGACCGTCGGCGGGGACGTCACCGACGTGGCCCGCGCGATCGGCATGGACGACCGCATCGGCGCGAAGTTCCTGCGCGCCGGGGTCGGCTTCGGCGGCGGCTGCCTGCCCAAGGACATCCGCGCCTTCGTCGCGAGCGCCGAGGAGCACGGGGTGGGGGAGGCGCTCGGCTTCCTGCGCGAGGTCGACGCGGTCAACGAGCGCCGACGGGTGCGCGCCGTCGAGCTCGCCCGCGAGATGCTCGGCGACCTCCGAGGCCGACGGATCACCGTGCTCGGCGCCGCCTTCAAGCCCGACAGCGACGACGTGCGCGACTCCCCGGCTCTCGACGTGGCCGACCGGCTCCTGCAGGCCGGGGCCGACGTGCGGGTCACGGACCCGCAGGCCCTCGCGAACGCCGCGATGCGGGTGCCGGGGCTGGCCGTCGAGCCGGACCTCGAGACCGCGCTGGCCGGGGCGGAGCTGACCGTGCTGCTCACCGAGTGGCGCGAGTACCGGGACCTCGACCCCCGCCGCGCCGCCGAGCTGGTCGCCGTGCCGCGCCTCCTCGACGGCCGCAACGTGCTGGACCCCCAGCAGTGGCGGCGGGCCGGCTGGGAGATCCGCTCCCTCGGCCGCGCCGCCACCGCCGGGGCGGAGCACCTCCTGCCCGCCTGAGCGAGGGCGCGGCAGTCCGGACCGTGCTGACGTGCCCGGCCTGCCCGGCCTGCCCGGCCTGCCCGGCCTGCTGACCTGCCCGGCCTGCCCGGCCTGCCCGGCCTGCTGACCTGCCCGGCGTGCTGACGTGCTGACCTGCTGACGTGCTGACCTGCTGACCTGCTGACCTGCTGACCTGCTGACCTGCTGACCTGCCTGGCCTCAGCCCGACATGGTCGAGTACTGGCGCCAGGGCGATGGCTATGCCGATATCGCCGTACATGTCGCGCACGCGCCACTTGTCGACCATCATCCCGCCAGCGGGCGGCGGTGATCGCGGCGGCGGAGGATGGTGAGCAGCTGCGTCGAGGTCGCCTCCCAGTCGAGGAAGACCTGTTCCCAGGTGAGCCGCGTGACCATGTAGCGCCGAGCTTGCAGCCGCAGGTCACGAGCGCGATCCCGGTGGTACTGGGCGGGGTCGTCGTGGAAGCTCGCGCTGTCGCATTCGATGATCCAGCTCGTGCCGAGCTTGAGGTCCACGCGGCCCACGCCCGGGATGCTCACCTGCGGGCTGACCGGCACGTGCAGCGATTCCAGTCACCACCTCACCGCCGTCTCCGTCCCCGATTCGGCCATCGGGCTGACTCGTGCGAACTGGGCGCGGAGGGCGCAGGGCAGCGAGGCGAGCAGCCGGCGCACCGCGGCCATGGTCATCTTCCGCAGGTTCAGCGCCGATTCGAGCAGGATCGCGGTGTCCCGCACCGGCAGGCACCGCGCCGCTTGGGCGAGCGCCAGGGGCAGATCGGCGATCGGGTCCCGGTCGGGCCATGAGCGCATCTCCGACCCATGCTCCACCAGGCCCGACCCAGTGCCAGTGGGGCCGGGGACGTGGGCGCCGAGGACCGGGGCGGGCGGGACGAGGCCCGGATCGAGGATCGGGATGCCGGAGGCGGATGTCGAGCGCCGGGCGCTCGGATCCGCACGGCCCGACGCGGTACCGGCGGTGCCGAGCCCGCGCGGGCGATACACGTGGACGCCCTCGTGCAGGGGCACCCAGAGCCCGTGATGCTCGGCGGCGGTGACGCAGCTGGGTCGAACTCCCTCGGTCAACAGGGATACGAGGTCCGCCGGCACATCGACGGTGACGTACCAGACGCCCGCTCGCGTCATCCGTCCCGCGCGGAGGAGGCGCCGACGCTCGGCGTCGTCGATGCCGAGCGCAGGGAGATCGGCCCTGTGGACGATGCGAGGGATCTTCATCCCGGCAGTACAGGGCAGTAGGCGCCGACCGTGTCGCAGTCAGGTCCGCGCTGTGGACGAACCGGTCCAGAGGAGGACCCGTCCCCACCCGCTTGTGGTCGGCTACGGGACCAGGAGCGATGAGTACGGCGTCATGGGCATACACATCGCCCTGACGCCAGTACCCGACCACGCCCGGGCGGAGGAACGCGGCCGGAGGCGAGGCTGTGGAACGGTGCTGGGTGCTGGGTGCTGGGTGCTGGGTGCTGGGTGCTGGGTGCTGGGTGCTGGGTGCCTGGTGCTGGGTGCTGGGTTCCGGGTGCTGGGCCAGCGCCCCGCGGGCTCAGGCCGGCACGTCTCCCAGCTCCGCGGCGGAGGCCCGCCGCAGCTGGGCGATCGCCCCGGCGAGGCCCAGGGCGAGGCCGAGCACGAGCCAGCCCACCAGCCAGCGCAGATCCCCGGCCGGGTCGATCCAGCCGCCGCCGATCGCGCCGCGGAAGGCGTCCACGGCATGGGTCATCGGCAGGTAGGGGTGGATGACCTGGAAGAACTCCGGCAGCGTCTTCGTGGGATAGGTGCCGCCGGCACCGGAGATCTGCAGGGCGATCAGCACCAGCGCCACGAACTTCCCGACAGGCCCGAACAGGGCGCCGAAGCCGTGGTTCAGCGCCACGAACACGGCGGAGGTCAGGCCCGCGAGGCCGAGCATCAGGGGCAGGTCGTCCATGCTCACGCCCACCAGGTAGTGCAGGGCGGTCACGGCGATGGCGGTCTGGACCAGGCCCAGCAGGAGCGCCGGGACGAGTCCGCCGGCGAGCAGCCGGACGGCTCCGACGCCTCGCCGGGCGGCCTGCGCGGAGAACGGCGGCATCATCAGGAAGATCGCCATGCCGCCCACCCAGAGGCTGATCGCGAGGAACAGCGGGGCGAGGCCCTCGCCGAAGCGGCCCAGCCCGTGCGCGCGCTCGAAGCTCATCTGCACCGGGTCGGAGGCCACCTCGGAGAGCGTGTCGGACTCGGCGTCGGTGTAGGAGGGGACCTGACCCTCGGCGTCGACCAGGCCGTCGTGCAGCTCGGTGGCGCCGTCGGCGAGATCGCCGGCACCGTCGTCGAGCTGGGTGGCGCCGTCGGCGAGCTCGCCCGCGCCCTCGTCGACCTCGGCCGCGCCGCCTGCGAGATCGTCCGCGCCGGAGGCGAGGTCGCCGGAGCCGTCGGCGAGCTGCTGCGCGCCGGCGTCGGCCCGGCCCGCGCCGTCGGCCAGCTGGGCGGAGCCGTCGGAGACCTGTCCGGTGCCGTCGGCGAGCTTCTCGGCGCCGGAGCGGGCCTGGCCCACGCCGTCGGTGTATCGGGTGACGCCGCCGGCGAGCTGCTCGGCGCCGGTGTTCGCGGTGCCGGTGGCGGTGGCGAGCTGGTCGGCCCCGGTGGAGACCTGCTGCGCGCCGGTGTTGAGGCGGTGCACGTCCTCGGCGCCCTGCTGGAGGGTGGAGTACGCCTCGGGCAGGGCCTCGGCCGCGGTGCGGGCCTGCTCCGAGAGCTCCCCGGCCAGGTCGGAGGCGCTCTGCCCCGACTCGGCGGAGGGGACCGCGGCGACCGCGTCCTCGTGCAGGGTGGTGAGGTCCTGGTCCAGGGTGGTGGCGTTCTCGGCGAGCGGGCCGACGGCGTCCGCGACGGTGGCGGAGTCCTCGGCGAGGGTCGAGGTGGTGCCGGAGAGGTCGTCGAAGTAGGTGACCAGCGAGTCGGCGGAGTCGCTCATGCCCGTGGCGGTGTCGGCGATGCCGGTGGAGGTCTCGGCGGCCGCGCCGGTGGTCTCGTCGGCCGTGCCGGCGTCGGTCGAGGCCTGGGCGGTGTCCCCGCGCACCTGCTCGGAGGTGTCGGAGGCGGCCGTGAGCTCCTCGCAGAAGGAGGGGTCCGCGCCGGAGTCCGCGCAGCGCGCCGCGAGGTCGTCGACCTGCTCGGTGTAGGTGCGGGTGCTCTCCTCGGCGGTCGCCGCGCTCTCGGCGGCGGTGCCGGTGGTCTCCGCGGCGCCCTGCACGTCCTGGTCCAGCGCGGTGACGTCCTCGGAGATCGTGCTCGCGCCGTCGCGCAGGGTGCGGGCGTCCTCGCCGCGGTCCGCGGTGGCCGTGTCGAGGTCCTGGGCGGTCTGCTCCAGGGTGGTCGTGGTGTCGTCGAGGCCGCCGGCGGTCTCGGCGAGGGTGCCGGCGGAGGTGGTCGGACCTGCGAGCTGGTCGGGCAGGTCGGAGGCGCCCTTCTCGAGGGCGTCGATCGCGGTGACCAGGTCCTCGCTGGTGCGCTGCACGCCCTCCTCGGTCACCCCGAGCTCCTCCGCCCGCTGCTGGGCGGTGGTGATGGTCTCGTCGAGCTGCTGGGTGCCCTCGGCGACCTGTCCGGCGCCGGTGGCGAGATCCCCGGCGCCCGTGGCGAGCTGCCCGGTGCCGGTGGCGAGATCCTCGGCGCCGACCACCAGCGGCTTCCCGTTCTCGTCGAGGGTCACCAGGCCCCCGCTGAGCTCCTGGGCGCCGGTGTCGAGCGTCGCGGCGCCGTCGTGCAGGGTGACGGCGCCGGCGGTGAGCTGATCGAGGCCCACCACCAGGTCGAGCGAGCCCTGGTGGAGGGTGTCCGCGCCGCTCGCGAGCTGGGCGCTGCCGTCGGCGAGCTGTCCGGTGCCGTCCTCGAGGCGCGTGGTGCCGTCGACCAGGTCGCCGGTGCCGTCGTGCAGGGTTGCGGAGCCGTCGGCGAGCTGGCCGGAGCCGTCGGAGGCGTCGACGAGGCCGTCGTGGATGGTCGTGAAGCCCACGTAGACCTTCCCGAGGTACTCCTCGAGCACGTTGCCGCGCAGCGCGTCGGTCAGCGCCGTGCCGACGGACTTGGTGAAGTTGCCGCCCACGTAGTTCACGGTGTCGTCGGTGGTGACGGTCAGCAGGGCGGGGGCGGCCTGCTCGGCGTCCCCGCCGAGGGAGGCGATGTCGGCGGAGAAGTTCGAGGGGATCTCGATGCTCGCGCCGTAGGTGCCGTCGGCCAGGCCGCGCTCCGCCTCGGCGGGGGAGACCTCGACGAAGCGGTAGACGTTCTGCTTGTCCATGTCGAGCAGGGTGTCGGTGAAGTCCGCGCCGACGTCCAGATCGGTCCGGTCCCCGTTCGGCGAGGTGGCCACGGCGCCCTCGTCCTCGTTCACCACGGCGGCGGTGATCTGGTCGAGGTTGTTGCTGGGGTCGAGGAACGACCAGGTCATGTTCCCGGAGTAGATCAGCGGGACCAGGGCGAGGCCGGTGACGAAGAGCGCGGCGATCGGCTTCTTCCACTCCCCGGGGAGCAGGGCGAGGGAGCCTCGGCCGACGGCGGCCGCTGCGCGGCCGGTCGCGCCCAGGGCGCGCTGCACGCCGCCGAGGGCGGCGCTCAGGGCGGTGGACAGCAGGGTGAGGAGTGCACGGAGGATTCGCATCACGTCGCTACGATACATCGGTGTATCGAGTTGGGTTACTGTTCAGTAACAAATGTGGCGCGAGAGACTGCGCCGCCTCACGCCGGCAGCTCGACCACCCACGGCTCCGACGGGAGCGAGGCCGGGTCCCAGCGCGCGAGCACGTCTGCT
Organism: Brachybacterium ginsengisoli; assembly: GCF_002407065.1. Classification (NCBI taxonomy): domain Bacteria; kingdom Bacillati; phylum Actinomycetota; class Actinomycetes; order Micrococcales; family Dermabacteraceae; genus Brachybacterium; species Brachybacterium ginsengisoli. Next base: position 3,610,941 of record NZ_CP023564.1, on the reverse strand, counting down.
GCGCGACGGCAGCCCGGCAGCCCCAGCGAGTCGCCGATCCGGCCCGTCACCTCCGCCGCGCTCTCGCCCCGAGCGAGCCGGTCCCGCAGCGTCACCGCGCCGTCGCGCTTGGCCAGGCGGTCCCCGCGCCCGTTCACCGCGAGCGGCACGTGCGCGTAGGAGGGCTCGGGCAGCCCCAGCAGATGGGCCAGGTGCGCCTGCCGGGGAGCGGAGCTGAGCAGGTCGTCGGCCCGCACCACCTGATCCACGCCCGCCGCCGCGTCATCGACCACCACGGCAAGGTTGTAGGCCACCACGCCGTCGCCCCGACGCAGCACGAGGTCATCCACCTCGCCGGTCACCTGCCCGGCCCACAGGTCGTGCACCTGCCAGGTGCGGGTCTCGGCGCGCAGGCGCAGCGCGGGCTCTCGGCGCAGCTCCCGCATCCGCGCGCGGCCTGCCTCGCGCTGCTCCTCGATGAGGTCGCGGCAGGTGCCGGGGTAGGCGCCGGGCGGGGCATGCGGGGCGCTCGGCGCCTCGAGGATCTCCCGCCGCGTGCAGTAGCACTCGAAGGCGGCGCCCCGGTCGGTCAGGGTCGCGAGGGCCGCGTCGTGGGCCGCGCCCCGTTCGGACTGGCGCACCACGGCGCCGTCCCAGTCGATCCCGATAGCCGCGAGATCCTCGAGCTGGCGCTGCTCGGCGCCTTCGCGCACCCGGTCCAGGTCCTCGACCCGCAGGTGGAAGGCGCGATCGCTGCGCCGGGCGAGCACCCAGGCGAGCACGGCGGTGCGCAGGTTCCCGAGGTGGAGGTCGCCGCTGGGGGAGGGTGCGTAGCGGCCGGCACCGGTCGGGGAGGTCATGGCTCCGCAGTCTAGGGGCGCACCAGCAGCACGTCGCCCTCGCGGCCGCCGGGCACGGGACGGTCCGGAGCGGCAGGTCGGAAGCCGAGCCGGGCGGCGAGGGCGCGGGAGGGGGAGTTGCCGGAGGCGGTCACGGCGACGACCTCGGCGGCGCGGCCGCCGAGCTCGGGGCGGGAGAGCATCGCGCCCATCGCCTCGCTCGCCACGCCGCGGCCGGTGACGGCGGGGGCGAGCCGCCAGTAGGCGCTGAGCACGCCGGGGCCGGCGGATGCCAGCGGGGTGAGGCCGACGACCCCCAGCAGCCCGTCCGGGAGCGCGCCGTCGCGGACCCGCCCGTCGGCCGCGCGCACCGTCAGGTAGCCGACCCCGTGCTCGGCCCAGCTCGCACGCCACCGCCCGAGCACCCAGCGCATCTGCTCCCGGTCCGTCAGCGGGTCGGTGAGGTCCTCGACGAAGGCTCGCGGATCGGAATGCAGGGCGAACAGCTCCTCGAGGTCCGTCTCCCCGACCGCTGCGAGGCGCAGGCGCGCGGTGACCAGCTCGAGCGGAACGGCCCCGGACATGCCGACGGCGCGACGATCACCGTCCGAGGACGGGACCGCCGCGCCGTCGTGCACGGGGCACATGCGCCGGGGCGAGGACTCAGGCGTCGCCGCGGTGGCTGCCGCGCTTCTCGTCGTCGCCGGAGGCCTCGGGATCGGAGTCGACCTTGACCTCCTTGGGCTCCACGTCGGACGAGCGATCCTCGCCCTTGAGCGCGGAGGCCACGTCACCGGCATCGGCGGAGCCGACGGTGTCCGAGACGGTGGAGGAATCGGAGTCGTCCCCGGCGGAGGCCGGGTAGTGCGCACGGGCGAAGTCGGCGGGCGGGGCCCACGGATCCTCGACCGGGCGGGTCTTCTGCCACGCGACGTAGCCCGCGGCGGCACCGGCGGCGGCCAGGCCCAGGATCAGCAGGACGCGACCGGCGCGACCCTTCTTCTTGGGCTGCTCGGGCACGAGGGCCGCGGTGCGGATCTCGCCCTGGCCCTTCTCGAGCTCCTTGCGGGCCGCGTCGACGGCGGCCTTCAGGACGGTGCCGGAGGTCTCCACGGTCTTGCGAGCGCGCGGGAGGTAGTCGTCCTGCACGTCCTGGCGGAGCTTGTCGGCGCGCGGGCCGAGGTTCGCCGAGATCTTGTCGGACTGCTCGCGCAGACGCTGCTGGGCCTCGGGGGCGTACTGGTCGTACAGCTCGGTGGCCCGGGTGCGTGCCTCGCGCGCGCCCTCGGACACCACGGGGCCGACGGTCGCGGCGAGCTTCTGCAGCTCCTCGACCGCCTTCTCGGCCTTCAGCGCGGTCGCGCCGGCCGCGTCGGCCGTGCGCTCCGCCTGCTTCGAAGCCTTCTTGGCCTCCCGCTTGGTGGTCAACGCCATGGGAATCCCCTTTCGATCGAGTCCGTCGGGTCGGGCCGACGGTGGTCCCTGGGCCCCCGGCGACCGAACGCCGCCACGGACCCGTGTGGCACAACTCTAACGCGAGCGAGCATGGGTGCTCCCAGGCGGAGAGGAGGAGCCCGGAGCCGTCCGATCGGTCAGTCCGCCGTGGGGGCGCCGTATGGGAGGATGACCGCATGTTCGCAACTCTGCACACCAACCACGGGGACATCCGCCTGGAGCTGTTCCCGAACCACGCTCCCAAGACCGTCGAGAACTTCGTGGGCCTCGCCGAGGGCTCCCAGGAGTTCTCCGACCCCGAGACCGGCGAGAAGGTCACCCGCCCGTTCTACGACGGCGTCATCTTCCACCGCATCATCGCGGGCTTCATGCTCCAGGGCGGCGACCCGCTGGGCACCGGCACCGGCGGCCCCGGCTACACCTTCGACGACGAGATCTCCGAGAAGAACTTCACCGAGCCCTACGTCCTCGCCATGGCCAACGCGGGCCTGCGCCGCAACGCGCTGACCGGTCGTCCCTCGGGCACCAACGGCTCGCAGTTCTTCATCACCGTCGGCCCCACCCCGCACCTGCAGGGCAAGCACACCGTCTTCGGCCAGGTCGCCGACGAGGAGTCCAAGAAGGTCGTCGACGCGATCGAGGGCGTCAAGACCGACATGCGCGACCGTCCCCTCGAGGACGTCGTCATCACCTCGGTGACCGTCGAGAAGTGACCTCGCCCGGGTCCGTCCGGCACTGAGCCGACGACCCGACGCCCGCAGCGGCCCGCCCCCGAACCCGGGGGCGGGCCGCTGCGGTGTGCGGGGGCGGTGGCGGTCGCGGTGCCGGACGCGACCGCGGCGACGGTGTCGCGGAACGGTCTATAGCAACGAGAGCTGGCTATATAGCCACCTCGCGTCGCCATACGCCATCGCCCGCCCGCCCGCACCAGCCCGTCGCCGGCCCGCGCCGTCGGCCCGCGCCGTCGGCCCGCGCCGTCGGCCCGCGCCGACAGGCCCGGCCCGTGCCCGCCCCTGATGGCCCGCGCTGCTCGACCGCCTCACCGGCTCGACCGCCCCGCCGGACCCGCCCCCGCCCCAGTACCCTCTGCCCATGACGCAGCGACACCTCGCGGGGGCACGGATCCTGGCCCAGGGCCTGGCCGGCCCTCCGAGCACGGCGGACCCCGCCGAGGTGGCGCGAGTATTCGGGGCGCTCCAGGGTCAGGACCTCCCCGGGGTGATGGCCTCCCTGGCCCTGCGCACCGGCGGCGACCTGGAACCGGTGATCGCCGCCTTGGACCGCGGGGAGATCGTGCGCGGGTACCCGATGCGGGGCACCGTCTTCGCGGTCGCCGCCGACTCCCTGGCCTGGATCACCGAGCTCTGCGCGAGCGGGCCGCAACGCGCGGCGGTCGCTCGGCGCGGTCAGCTGGGGATCGAGGAGCATCATGTGGACCGGGCCCGGGAGGTGCTCGAGGAGATCGCCGCGGAGCACTCCCGCCCGGGGATCGGCCGCGGCGTGCTGCGGAAGGATCTGATGGCCGCGTGGGAGGCGGCCGGGCTCAGCACCGACCAGGGCCGCGGCTACCACCACCTCGTCGAGATGATCTCCACCGGGGTCGCCGCCTACGGCCCGTGGCGCGAGGGCGAGACGGCCGTGGTGCTCGCGCGCACCTGGCTGCCCGCCGGCACCGACCTCGAGGGCGCCTTCAACGGGGACGGGACCGCGGCGGCCGCCGAGCTCGCCCGGCGCTACTTCCTCAGCCACGGACCCGCGGGGGAGCGGGACCTCGCCTGGTGGTCGAAGCTGCCGCTCGGCACGATCCGTGCGGCGCTGCCGCTGATCCAGGAGCAGCTCGAGAGCGGGTTCGCGGACCGCGACGGACGCCTCCACACCACCGCCGATTCGGCCCGCGGAGGCGACGGCGAGCGGCTGTGGTGGCGGCCCGGCCTCGCCGAGGAGTACGCCGCATGGGAGAAGGAGACCCAGCGCGAGCTGCTGCTGCCCGGGTTCGACGAGATCGTGCTGGGGTATCGCGACCGGCTCTACCTGATGGACGAGGCGCGCCACGAGGTGCTGGTCCCGGGCCGGAACGGGGTGTTCAAGCGCACCGCGCTGCGGCGCGGGGAGGTGGTGGGCGTCTGGACGCGCACCGGTCCCGCCGCGAAGCGCCGGCTCGCCCTCGAGGAGCTGCGGCCGGTGAGCGAGACCCAGCGCAGGCGCTTCGCCAGGCTGTTCGCGGCGTTCCCGTACACCTCCGACTGACGGGGTCCTGCCAGGCCCACGTGATGGAATGAGGGCATGGAGAGACCCAGCTACGGCTACAGCGCCGAGGACACCCCGGACCCACAGGCGCCGCCGGTCTGCCCCCGGCACCCCGATCGGGTGAGCTACGTGCGCTGCAAGCGCTGCGAGCGTCCGGCCTGCCCGGACTGCCAGCGGCCCACCGCCGTCGGCGTGCTGTGCGTGGACTGCGAGCGCGAGCTCGCCCGGCAGCAGGCCTCGACCCGGCCGCGGAACGCGATGGGGGCGAGCGTGGGCCGACGCACCCCGGTGGTCACCTACACGCTGATCGGCCTGTGCGTGGTGGCGTACCTCGGGCAGATGGCGATGCCGCAGGTCGTCGAGCAGCTGGGGATCTTCGCCCCGTTCCGCGCGCTGGCCATGCCATGGACCTTCCTCACCGCCGGCTTCCTGCACGGCGGCATCATGCACCTCGCGCTGAACATGTACGCGCTGTGGATGGTGGGCCAGTACCTCGAGCAGACCCTCGGCCACGTGCGCTTCGCCGCGCTGTTCCTGGTCTCGGTGCTCGGCGGCAGCACCGCCGTGTACCTGCTCGCGGATCCGCAGGGCCAGGACTGGTTCACGGGCACCCTCGGGGCCAGCGGCGGCGTGTTCGGCCTGTTCGCGGCGATGTTCGTGGTGAACCGCAAGCTGGGCGGGCAGACCGCGCAGATCCTGGTGCTGATCGCGCTGAACCTCGTCATCACCTTCACGATCCCCAACATCTCCTGGCAGGGGCACCTGGGCGGTCTGGTGCTCGGCGGCGCGGTGACCGCCGGGATGTTCGCGCTGCGGTCGAAGGCGACCCCGGGCGCCGACCGCCAGGCCCTCGCCCGGCGCTCCGCCCTGCTGCACTCCGGCGTGATCGTCGCGGCGGTCGTGCTGTGCGTGGTGCTGGTCCTCGTCAAGGCGGCCACGGCACTGACGATGTGAGCGGAGGCGCCCGAGGACGGGCGCGGATCAGGGCACCGGGGCGGGCCGGGGCGGCGCAGCAGCCGCCCCGGCCCGCCCCGCTCTATCACGACGATCTCGCCCCCGCCGACGGTCCCGGGGAACTACACGCATGTGGTTTTCCCCAGATGTGGACACAATTGGGGATAACTCTGCGGACGAGTGGGGATGACGGCGTCCTGTTGTGGAAAACCGTGGATCGAGTGTGGACGGACGGTGGGGACGAACCTGGCCGTCCCCTGCCGACGGTGAGCGCCCCCACCGAGAGTGCGGCCGATCCCACGTGCACCTCTGTGCATCGACGCGCGCGCTGCGCCTGCGCAGGTGTCGGACACCCAAGGGTGTGACCTGCGCACATGTCCGAGTTGTCCGCGGAGCGCAGCAGGCCGGGCGGAGAGGTCCGCCGGCTCGGGCGGAGTGGCCGTCGTCCACAGCGACACGCCCGGGGAGTGCGCTGTACCTGCGGAACTACAACTCTGTCATTCATCCACGGCTGTGGAGAACCCTGTGGATAACTCCGTCGCGGCCGGCTTCCGCGGGTGATACCGGGCGGTATCCACGGCGTCGAGCCCACGATGTGCACATCGAAGCCGTCCGGTCCTCCCGAGTGTCCCGGCGCTGTCGACAACCGGCCCGGAGGTCGCCTCCGTCCGGGATCCGCGAGCGCTCTCAGTGCTCGGCGCCGCCCGCGCGGTGCAGATCCACCGGGGTGTCGAGCGCCGTGCGAGCCATACCGGCCAGCGCGCGGGCGGCGGTGGGCGAGTCCACGACGTCGGCCGACGGGACGTGGACGAAGCCGCCGCGGATCCCGGCGAGGTCGGCGTCGGTCGCGAGCAGATGCTGCAGGGCGTAGAAGACGTCGTTGCACACGTAGGTGCCGGCGGTCCGCGAGACGGACCCGGGCACCCCGTCGGCCGCGAGCTGCGCGGTCATCGCCTTGACGGGAAGGGTGCTGAAGTAGCCGACGGGCCCGTCGGGCACCACCGGCTGGTCCACCGGGCTCGCCCCGGCGTTGTCCGGGATCCGGGCGTCGCGCACGTTGACCGCGACCCGCTCCGGCGTGATCGCGGTGCGTCCCGCCGCGAGGCCGACGGCGATCACCAGGCGCGGGCGCAGATCGCGCACCGCGACCGCGAGCAGCGACCCGGCGCGGTCGAACTCCACCGGCAGCTCACGGATCTCCACCACGAGCTGTTCGTCCTGCAGCAACGGCGCCGCGCGGCGCACGGCCTCCCAGGACTCGTTCACCGCCGCGCCGTCGAAGGGGGCGAAGCCGGTCAGCAGCACATCGGTGGTCATGGGGACAGCCTAGGGAGAAAACCGGAGGCGAGGGTCGCACAGCCCCTCTACCCTGGGTCGATGGACAGCACGTTCCCTGATCTCGCGACCCTCCACCCGCTCTTCGGGCTGGTCCTGCGCGCCGGCGACCTCACCCTGCGGCCGCTCGCCGATGCAGACTTCGGCGAGTACGCCGAGCTGCTCCGTCGGCCGATCTTCGAGGATGCGGACTCTCCCGCGATGTTCTGGTGGTACCGGGCGGAGCCCGAGCAGCGGATCCGCAATGCGCTCGCCTTCCAGTGGCAGCAGCGCAGCGGCATCTCGCCGACGGACTGGACCCTGCCGCTGGGCATCTGGGCGCAGGGTCGGCTGATCGGCTGCCAGGACGTCTCCGCCCGGCGCTTCGCGGAGCGGCGCACGGTCGGCACCGGCTCGTGGCTCACCCTGGACGCCCACGGGAAGGGCTACGGCAAGCTCATGCGACAGGCGGTGCTGGCCGTCGCCTTCGACCACCTCGGGGCGCTGCGGGCCGAATCCTCCGCGGTGATCGGGAACGATCCCTCGTTCGCGGTGTCCCGCGGCTGCGGCTACGTCGACAACGGCACACAGATCTCGACCCTGCCCGGCCCGCCCCACGTGGAGCAGCGCTTCCTCGTCACGCCGGAGACCTTCCGTCGGCCGTCCGTGCCGGTCGAGGTCGACGGCCTCACCCCTGCCCTGCGGGAGATGCTCGGCGCCGTGGGCTGAGCCTCGGTGCCGCAGCCCTCAGCAGTAGGCCGTGGTCGCGGTGGTGCGCACCGTCGTCTTCGTCGCCTTGTGGACGCCACCCTTGTACTTGCAGGACTCCAGGAGCGTGCTCTTGGCGTTGTACAGCCGCGCGGTGTCGCCGGTGTTGTTCCAGATGTAGCTGGACTTGTTCCAGTACAGGGTGCTCGAGGTGTTCGTGCCCTTGCCGGAGCGGATCGTGAGGGTCTTGCCGGGGGCGATCTTCGTGCCCTTGGGGAAGGCGAACTTCTGGGGACCGTTGTCGCGGAGCACGTAGCCGGTGAGCGTGAGGGTCTTCGTGCCGGTGTTCTTCACCTGGATGTACTCCTTCACGTAGAGGGAGTTCTTGGAGTAGTCCTTGCCGGCGGGGTCGTAGTGGATCGTCACGATGTCCAGCGGCTTCTTGACCGCTGCCTCGGCGGCGGGAGGAGCGATGGCGAGCGGGGTCGCGACCACGAGGGCGGCGAGCAGGACGGCCAGGAATCGGGCGCGGAGCAGTGCGGAACTGACCATGGGAACCTCTGAGGAGTCCGGGATCCGCGGGTGGCGGCCGACGATGTCGGCAGTGCTCCTCAGGATCGGAACCGATGATGATGAGGGGAATATAGCCCGCCCCACCACGCCGCGCCAGATAGTTCTGACAACTGTTCAGAGACTCGCGTCACGCCTGGTGAGAGGGCGGTGCACCGGGATGAACCGTGGTGCACCGCCCTCGGATCACATCGAGTCCTGCCAGGCCTGGTAGAGCGCCGCGAAGCGGCCGCCCTGGGAGACGAGCTCCGTGGGGGAGCCGTCCTCCTCGACCTCGCCGCCGTGCACCACCAGCACCCGGTCCGCGATCATCACGGTGGTCAGGCGGTGGGCGATGATCAACGAGGTGCGCTGCCCGAGGAGCTTGGTGAGCCCCTCCTGCACCATCCGCTCGCTGGGGATGTCCAGCGAGCTGGTGGCCTCGTCGAGGATCAGCACCCGCGGATCGGCCAGGAAGGCGCGCGCGAAGGAGATCAGCTGCCGCTGCCCGGCGCTGACCCGGCCGCCGCGCTTGTTCACGTCGGTGTCGTAGCCGTAGGGGAGCTTCTCGATGAACTCGTCGGCACCGATCGCGTGGGCCGCGGCCTCGATCTCCTCCCGGCTCGCCCCCGGCTTGCCGAGCGCGATGTTGTCCGCGACGGTGCCGGAGAACAGGTACGCCTCCTGGGTGACCATGACGATGTTGCGCGTCAGGTCCTCCATGGTGATGTCCCGCAGGTCCACGCCGTCGAGCGTCACCCGACCCTCGGTGGTGTCGTAGAAGCGGGCGATGAGCTTGGCGACGGTGGACTTGCCGGCGCCGGTCTGGCCCACGAGGGCGACGGTCTGCCCCGCGGGGATGTGCAGGTCCATGGGCTTGAGCACCAGGGGGCCCTCCGCGGTGTAGCGGAAGGAGACGTGCTCGAAGTCGATCTTCCCGCTCGAGGTGGGCAGCGCGGTGGGAGTCGGGGACTCCTTGACGCTGGGCTGCACGGCGAGCAGGTTCGCGATCTTCTCGAGCGCCGCCACGGCGGACTGGAAGGCGTTGTAGAAGTTCGCGATCTCGTCCACCGGCTGGAAGAACCGCCGCGAGTAGAGCACGAGCGCCACCAGCACGCCCACCTGGAGATCACCGTGCAGAACGCGGAATCCGCCCACCACCAGCACGGCCGCGATGGTGATGTTGGCGAGCACGCGCAGCGCCGGCTGGTAGATGCCGAACACGTTGATCGAGCGCAGCGACGCGTCGCGGTAGTCCTGGGCGAGGGTGTCGAACTCGGCCTGGTTGCGGCCCTCCTTGCGGAAGGCCTTGACCGCGCGGATGCCGGCGAGCGCCTCGACGAAGTGGACGATCAGGCGCGCGGAATGGGTGCGGATCGCGCGGTACTCGATGCGCGAGCGCTTCTGGAACCACACCGTCAGCACCACGCACGGGATGAGCATCAGCAGCATCACCAGGCCGGTCACCGGGTCCATCCACACGATCAGGACGATCGTGAACACCATCGACAGCGAGGCGCCGACCATGACGTTCACGCCCGAGTCCAGCAGCTCGCGCAGCGCCTCCATGTCGGAGGTCTGGCGGGAGACGATCCGCCCCGAGGTGTAGGACTCATGGAACTCGAGGTCCTGCTTCTGGGTGAAGCGGAAGACCTTCCGGCGCAGGGCCAGCAGCATGCGCTGCCCGACCACCACCGACTGGCGCACGTACCCGTAGGTCAGCACGCCGCCGACGATCGCGGCGCCGACGGCGAGGGCCGCCGCCTCGAACGCGGGGACGGAGTTGCCCTCCATCAGCTCGGGCAGGCCGTGGTCGATGCCCCAGGCGATGATCGCGGGCCCGGCCACGACGGCCAGCTGCGCGAACACGACCATGATCGCCATGACCACGAACTGGCCCTTGACCGGCGAGATCAGTTCGCGCAACAGCGCGAAGGATCGCTCGCGCGAGGCCTTGTTCTCGGCGGCGGTGTAGTCCTGCTGCTCCGGATCGCTCTGGTCCGGCTGTGCGGTCGTGGCGCTCATCGGCCCTCCTCCTGGATCGCGCGGAGATCGAGCTCTCCGGTGAGCGTCTCGATGTCCTGGTCGCGGCGCCGCTCCTCCTCCTGGTTGGCGATCACCCACCGGTATCGGGCGGAGCTCGCCATCAGCTCCGCATGGGTGCCGACGTCGACCACGCGGCCGTTGTCCAGCAGGGCGACCCGGTCGGCGAGCGCGACGGTCGAGGTGCGGTGCGCGACGATCAGCGTGGTGGTGCCGTGCAGCACCTCCCGCAGCCGTTCGGTGACGACCTCCTCCGTCCGGGTGTCCAGGGCGGAGAGCGGATCGTCCAGCAGCAGCACCGCCGGTTTCGCGGCGATCGCCCGGGCCAGCGCCAGGCGCTGACGCTGCCCGCCGGAGAGGCTCATGCCCTCCTCGCCGATGCGGGTGTCCACGCCCTCCGGCAGGTCGTACGCGTAGGTGGCGTCGGCCGTGCGCAGCGCGAGATGCAGCAGCTCCTCGGACTCCTCGGCGCTCAGCGAGGGATCCGCGCCCAGCAGCACGTTCTCCCGCACGGAGTCGGAGAACAGGGTCGCGTCCTCGAAGGCGACGGCGGTGAGGGTGCGCAGGTCCGACAGGTCCATCTCGCGCACGTCGACCCCGTCGATCGTGATCGAGCCGGAGGTGACGTCGTACAGGCGCGGCACCAGCTGCAGCAGGGTCGACTTGCCGCTGCCGGTCACGCCCACCAGCGCCATCGTCTCGCCGGGGCGGATGTCGAGATCCGCGCCGTCGATGACGTCGAGCACGTGGTCCGGGGCGTCCTCGTAGCGGAAGTGCACGCCGCGCAGGGACACCGCCCCGGTCGCGGTCGACGGGTCGACGCGGGTGGCGGTCTCGTCGGAGGTGATCGTGTTCTCGGAGTCCATCACCTCGTAGTGGCGGTCCAGGGCGGTGGTCGCGTTGACCGCCTGCCCCAGCAGCATGCCGAGCATCCGCACCGGCCCCACCACCAGGGTGGCGGTGGCGAAGTAGGACGCGAGCTGGCCGGTGGAGATCGATCCGCCGGCTGTCAGGTGCAGCCCCACCAGCAGGGCGATGCCCAGTGCGAGCTCGGGCAGCATGAACATGAACATGTCGAAGCGGGCGATCTCGGTCGCCTTGCGGACCTCGGTCCGGCGCAGCTCCTCGGCCTGCTCGGTGAATCCCTCGAGGGCCGACGGGCCGCGGCCGAAGGCCTTCAGCACGCGGATGCCCTGCACCGACTGCTCGATGGTGGTGGCGAGGTCGCCGTTCTGGTCCTGCGAGCGGCGCGAGAGCACGGAGAAGCTGCGGTTGAAGCGGTAGGCGATGATCGAGACCGGCACGGCGGCGATGAAGAAGATCAGCGCCAGGATCGCGGAGGAGCGGACCAGCAGGCTCATGCCCACCACGACCGTGACCACGTTGGTGACGGCCATGATCATGCCGAAGGCGATCCAGCGGCGGATCTGGTTGATGTCGCTCATCATGCGCGACAGCAGCTGACCGGACCCCCAGCCGTCGTGGAAGGTCACCGGCATGTTCTGGACCTTGGCGTAGAAGCCCACCCTGATCTGCTTCTCGACCATGGTGGAGGGGGCGACCGCGAAGGTGCGGCGCAACCAGATCAGGGAGGCCTCGACGATGCCGAGCGCGAGCACGATCGCGCCACCGGTCCAGATGGTGGCTGCGGTGGCATCGGCGCCGAGGCGGTTGACGATGAACTCGAGGACCTGCGGGATCATCAGGGCCACGAGCGACGCCGTCATGGCGCTGAGCAGACCCAGGTAGAGGCGGAATCGAATGGGGCGAACGGTGGTCCAGAGGCGGCGCATGGTGCCGAGCATGGGGAGAGGGAACCTCGAGGGTGCGGGAGGCCCCGACGGTCGGGGCCGAAGGCTTAGCCTAGTCAACTATCTCCGCGATCGGAAGGTGTTCTCCGTCTTCCATCGAGGTCATCTCGGTGCGGCGGGGCGCCGCGGACCGGCTCAGTCGTCGGCCGGGAGCCACTCCCCGTAGGCGGCGTCGGAGAGCAGGGCGGCGGCCCCGGCCGCGGCGGCGGTCACCGTCAGCACCGCGGGCCACGGGCCGATCTTCTTCGCCAGCGGGTGCGAGAGGCCGAAGCCGAGCACGTAGGTGGCGCCGAGCGCCGCGGTGGTGGCGGGTCCGCGACGCGCCAGCCAGGTGCGACCGGCGTAGATCCCGGCCGCTGCGAGGACCACGCCGCCGAGGGGGCGGATGCCCGTCTCGCGGGCGGTCAGCCAGCCGCCGACGAGGCCCAGGGCGACGACGGGGGCGGTGTTCACGGACTGCGCGGGCTTGATCGACATGCTCATGGTCCGAGCCTACGACTCGGTGCTGGGAGTGCGGCTCACCGCACCACGGCGGCTCACCGCACCACGGCGGCGCCGTGCGCGGGCACGGTGCCCGGCTCCGCGGCGCCGACGCCGTCGATCATGTCCGCCCCGCTGACCGCCTCGAGCACCTCGCCCGGGGCGGGCCGCGCCTCGTCGCCGAGGTTCAGCACCAGGGTGAGCCCGGCTCCGCCCTCGGCGGGGGTGAGCGCGATCTGCGCCCAGGTGTTCTCGAGCGAGTCCTCGTCCACCTGCACCGACGCGGTCGAGAGCCAGGACTCCCGGCGGCGCAGGGACAGCAGCCGCCGGTGCACCTCGAGGATCCGGCCGGCCGCCTCGGGCTTCAGCAGGGTGAGGTGGTCGGGGCCGCCCGGTGCGCTGTCCGCGGAGGCGGCCGCGGCGACCACGCCGTCGGGCTCGCCGGGGAACCAGGGGCGGATCGCGTCGTCGCCCCCGGCGCGCTCCTCCTTCGTGCCGGTCGCCCCGAACTCGTCCCCGGCGTAGACCGTCGGGATGCCGGGCAGGAGGGCGAGCAGCGAGAAGGCGGCGGCCAGGTCCCGCCCGTCCGGCAGCTGGGAGGCGATGCGGGTGGTGTCGTGGTTGCCCACGAAGGTGAGGGGGTGGGCGCCGCCGTCGGCCCCGAGGAACTCCTGGTGGCGGCCCAGCGCGTGGGCGAGCTCGAAGAGGTTCCCGTCGGCCAGGGAGGACCAGATCGCTTTCCACAGCTCGTACTGGGTGATCGAGTCCGCGCCGGAGGCCGCCGCGAACTGCGGGTAGTCGCCATGGATGACCTCGCCGAGGACCCACGCCCCGGGATGTGCCGCCCGCACCCGCTCGAGGATCGGCGCCCAGGCCTCCGGGCCCGCCGCGTACATCGCGTCCAGCCGCCAGCCGTCCACGCCGCGGTCCAGCCAGCGCCCCATGATCTCCACGACCCGGTCCTGGATGACGGCGTCGCCCAGGTCGATCTCGAGGAGGTCGGCGTTGCCCTCGAAGCCGTAGGGACTGGTGCCGGACCAGCGGATCCGGTCGCCCTCCTCCGTGCCGGGGCCGGCGGCGATCGCGCGCCGCGCCACCGGATGGCGGTCCGAGATGTGGTTGAACACCCCGTCGAGCACAACGCGGATCCCGCGCTCGTGGCAGGCGGCGATCAGGGCGTCCATGTCGCGCTCGTCGCCGAGGCGCGGATCCAGGCGGCGGTGCTCGAGGGTGTCGTAGCCGTGGGAGACGGAGTCGAAGACCGGGTTCAGCAGCAGCACGTTCGCGCCGAGGCCCACCAGGTGGTCGAGCCAGCCGTGCAGGCGCGGCAGGCGATGGACCACGTTCTCCCCGTCGGCCCCGCCGTAGCCCTCGCCCCCGAGATCGTCCCGTCGGCGCGGCGCGCCGCAGAACCCCAGCGGGTACACCTGCCAGCAGATCGCATCGCGGATCCAGGACGGAGCGCTCTCGGTCGTCATGGCGCCATCGTAGGCGGGGAGGCCCGGGGGAGTGTTCAATGGGGGAGACCGTGCACCGATGCCGACCCCAGGAGCTCCCGACGATGATCCGCCTGCGCACCGACTTCTTCGCCGAGACCCTCGGCATGGGCACCTCGATGGTGGTGCTGATGCCGCAGGCCGCCTCCGGCATCGGCATGGAGGGGGCGGCGGATGCCGCGGCCGACGGCGACGACCGCGGCGTGCCCGTGCTCTACCTCCTGCACGGGCTGAGCGACGACTGCACCGTCTGGGAGCGCCGCACCTCGATCGAGCGCTACGCGAGCGAGAAGGGGATCGCCGTGGTGATGCCCGAGGTGCGCCGCTCCTTCTACGCCGACGAGGCGGCGGGGGAGAAGTACTGGACCTTCGTCGCCGAGGAGCTGCCCGAGCTGGTCTCCCGCACCTTCCGCGTCTCCACCGCCCGCGAGGACACCTTCGTGGCGGGCCTGTCGATGGGCGGCTTCGGCGCGTTCAAGCTGGCGCTGAACCATCCCGACCGCTTCGCCGCCGCCGCGAGCCTCTCCGGCGTGCTCGACGCGCGCACGCTGGACCTCTCCTGGACCGGCACCCTCGGCGAGCGGGTGTGGGCGGGCCAGGACATCGCCGGCACCGCCGACGACCTGGTGGGCCTGGTGAGCGCGGCCGACCCCGCCGCGCTGCCCGCCCTGTTCGTCGACTGCGGCACCGAGGACCAGCTGCTCGAGCACAACCGCACCTTCCTCGCCGCCGCCGAGGACCGCGGGGTCGAGGTGCAGGCCCGTCTGCGCCCGGGAGCCCACACCTGGGACTTCTGGGACCAGAGCATCCAGGACGTCCTGGAGTGGCTGCCGATCCGGGAGGGCTGAGCCGGACGGGTCCTCGAGCCGCGGCCCGGATGCGGAAGGATGGGCCGGTCAGCATCATCGATCTTCGTCAGGAGCGAGCATGGCCCTCTTCGCCGTCCAGTACACCTACACCGACGACGCCGACCTCGTCGCGACCTTCCGCCCCGAGCACCGCGAGTTCCTCTCCGCGCTGCACGCCGAGGGCACGCTGCTGCTCTCCGGTCCGCTGGGCGGCACGCCGGGCGGCCTGCTCGTGCTCACGGCGGAGTCCGACGCCGCCGCCCTCGCGGCGCTCGACGCCGACCCGTTCCTGCGTGAGAGCGTGATCGTGGACCGCGTGGCCCGCGAGTGGACCGTCGTCATCGGCGAGGTCCCCGGAGCCTGACCCCGCCCCGCGGGGTCACTCCCCGCGGCGCAGCTCGGCGTCCTGCAGGTCCAGCAGCTCGCCCGCGGTGGCGCGTCGCTGCACCGACCCGCCCACCAGCACCAGCGGCAGCGAGTCGGCCCCGCCGTGCTCGGTCAGCAGCTCCTGGGCCGCGGCGTCGCGGTGCACGTTCACCCACACCAGGTCCTCGCGCGGGCTGCGGAAGGCGACCTGCAGCCGGCTCGAGAGCGGGTTCCCCGGGGCCCACAGCACGATCGCGGTGCCCGGGCCTCGGCGCTCGAGGGCGGTCGCCAGCGGGGTGTGCTCGCCGGCGCGCAGCGGGCTCGTCCAGTACGCCATGAACACCGAGAAGAGCGCGATGGCGACCGCGGCGATCCACTGCTCCGCGAGCACCAGCACCACGGCGAGCAGCAGCCCGCCGATCAGCAGCAGGGCCGGGCGCAGCCAGGCGCGGGCGGGGACGCGAGGGGCGTCGGCGTTCAGATCATCACCGCCGTGGCCAGGCGCTCGGTGGTCTCTGCCACCAGCGCGTCCCGCAGCGCCCCCACGGCCGGGATCGCCAGGGCGCCGCGACGGTTGAGCAGGCCGATCATGCGGTTGTCGAGGTCCGGGATCGCGCGTACCACGAGGTCCGCGGTCGGTGCGGCCTCGAGGGCGGTCTCCGGCATGAGCGCCACACCGCCGCCGTGCATGATCAGCTGCTGGACCACGATCGTGTCGTCGGTCGAGTGGCGCACCGTCGGCGAGAAGCCCGCCCGACGGGCGCTCGAGATGAGGTTCGCCCGACACCGCTCGCAGCCCGCGATCCACGGGTCCTGCGCGAGATCGCCCAGGGTGAGGTCCGGGTCCTCGGCGCGGGGATGGTCGCGCGGCATCACCAGCATCACGCGGTCCTCCATCAGCGGCGTCCACTCCAGGGTGCCCTCGTCGCCGATGTCGCTGCAGGGGTAGCGGAACACCAGCGCCAGGTCGAGATCGCCCTCGCGCAGCGCGACCACGGCGTCCGGCGGCTCGAGCTCGGAGAAGGTGACGTCCAGATCCGGTGCGGTCTCGGCGAGACGGTTCAGCACCGGCGGCAGCAGCATCGCGGCGGCCGACGGGAAGGTCCCGAACTTCACCGTGCCGCGGCGCAGCGCGGTGATGTCCGCGAGCTCCTCCTCGGCGGCGTGGAGCTGGGCGGCGATCGCCTCGGCATGGGCGGCGAGCCGGCCGCCGGCCTCCGTGGGCGTGATCCCCGCGGAGGAGCGCAGCAGCAGCTGCGTGCCCACCTCCTTCTCGAGCGCGGCGAGGTGCTGGGAGACCGCGGGCTGGGTCCAGCCCAGCTCGCGGGCGCCGGCACCGATCGAGCCGTTGCGCACGACGGTGCGGAAGATGAGCAGACGACGAGGATCCATACCTCCATGGTAGGCCTCGGTGACAAGCCTGGCTTATGGGTTTGACCACGGTGCCAGGCGGACAGCGTCATGGCACGGGAGTCACGAACAAGGGGGAATGAGTGCCCGTATCCCCCGGTCTGTGACTCCGGCGGGCGCGGGCACGCGCGGGGGACGGCGGGGCGCGGGCTCACACCGGCGGCAGCCCCAGGTTCTCCCGCAGCGTCGCGCCGGCGTACCCGGCGACATCAGGGGGACAGGTGCGCGGCTCAACCCCGCAGCTCGCTGAGGTGGCACCCCAGATCCTCACGGGGACTAGCAGGCGTATCCGCTCAGTCGAGCTGCGTCGCCTGCGAGTCCGTAGGCTGAGCGGTCGCTGACTCGTCAACGGCCTCGGGATCATCGCGACGGACGGCCTCGCGGAACGCGCGGGCACCTTCCGAGAAGCGGCCGGCACCGGAGCGGACGCGGCCAGCGGTGTCGCCGCCGAACTGGATGGCTGCACCAGCTCCATCAACGCCCGTCTTGACCACCTTGTCGCGCACCTCGCCAGCCGCCGTTCGCCAGCGCTTCGCCTCCGCGGAGTCGTGACCGTCCTCGATCTTCAGAGCCGTCTGGAAGTCGATCACCCGGCCCACCACGAGATTGCTGGAGTTGACCGCTGCGCGAGCCGGTCGAGGGGACAGGAGGACCTTGGCATTGGCCCGACGGATGGTGGTGTTCATGCGCTCGAGCAGTTCCTCCGTCGTGCGGTGGATCAGCGCCAGGCGCTTCTCCCGTGCCGCGCGGAGCCCGAGGCGATGGCGGTCGAGCTCCTCCGGGGCGCTGTCGAGCACACGATCGAGCTCGAGAACTGCGAGGGCATCCTGCAGCTGGACACAGCGTGCGAGCACGGCGAGCCATTCCCGCACCGTGGACTCGGCGGCCTTCGCCTTGGTGGCGAGATCCGGCACGCTCGCCTGCTCGACCTTCTCCGCCTGCGCATCGATCTGCCGCAGCGCGTACGCCTCGGTGGTGGCAAGGGTCTGCGCGGAGTTCTGGATCTTGGACCAGGTCACTTCCGAGACGCGGCCGACCTCGTCACGGACGGTCATGGCCTCCTCGATCATGAGGTCCACGCCGATCATGTCGGAGAACACCGAATCCTTCTGCGCGCGCAGAATGTCGTCGATCTTCTCGTCGATGACTGCGAGGTACTCGCCGATCTCCTCGATCGCCTCCTGCATCGCCATCTGCGACATGACCGCTCCGGCGGCGGCGAGGGCAG
This sequence comes from Brachybacterium ginsengisoli, assembly GCF_002407065.1. Lineage (NCBI taxonomy): Bacteria > Bacillati > Actinomycetota > Actinomycetes > Micrococcales > Dermabacteraceae > Brachybacterium > Brachybacterium ginsengisoli. Next base: position 3,593,214 of record NZ_CP023564.1, on the reverse strand, counting down.
CGGGGTTGAGCAGAGTTCCCGGCGCCGCGACGAACTGCAGGTTCTTGGAGAACTGGCCGCTCGACGCGCGGAGGGTGGCGTGGAAGTTCCCGGTGGCGGCATTCTTGACGAGCGCAAGTTTCTTTGACGCGGCGAAGGATTCCGACGTGAGCTTCATCCAGCGGCCCGAGTTCGCCGCGGCCCCAGCGCCGGCGTTCAAGATGCCTGCAGTGGTTTTGTACGACGGGCCGAGCCGGTGGAGCTCGAGCTCGCGGGATTCGAAGCCGAACGACGTCAGGAAGGCGTCGACGTCCCCGGGAGTACCGAGCACGGCGAGTCCATCGCCGTCGCTGATCACTTCGATCTCATGCGTCATTCAGTGCTCCGGGAGCTCGGGGGCGGCTTCGTGCTGCCACATCCTCACGAGTGTCTCTCGTAGAACCGACAGTTGATCCACGACCGGGGAAATAGTGGGTGCCGGAGAGGAATCGTGATCGGTTCGTTGCCCGGCACGCTGAGCGGGCGCACCGCTCACCCCGGCGGCAGCCCCAGGTTCTCCCGCAGCGTCGCGCCCGCGTACTCGGTGGGGTAGACCCCGCGCTCCTGCAGGCGGGGGATCAGCTCGTCCACGATGTCGTCGAGGCCCGAGGGGATCAGCCACGGCGTGATGTTCAGGCCGTCGATCGCCCCCAGCCGCGCGAACTCCACCAGGCGCTCGGCGACCTGGTCGTAGCTGCCGGTGAAGGTGCCGCGCCGGGCCCCGGAGCGTGCCCGGGCGAACTCGAGGATCGACTGGCCCTTCTCGGCGGCCTCCTCGCGCCAGGCGCGGGTGAGCTCCTCGGCCTTGGCGAACTGGAAGCCGGCGCCGCGGGTCACGCCGGACTCGACCACCTCGGGTGCCACGTCGGGCAGCGGGCCGTCGGGGTCGAAGGCGGAGAGGTCACGACCCCAGTACTGCTCGAGCAGGGCGATGGCCTGCTCGGGGCCGATCTGGAGGTCGCGCACCCAGCGCACCTTCTCCTCGGCCTCCGCCTCGGTGGGGGCGAGGATGATCTCGGCCCCGGGCAGGATCTTCACGCTGCCGGCGTCGCGGCCCGCGGCGACGGTGCGCTCCACGATCGAGCGGCGGAACTCGACCGCCGCCTCGAGGGTCCCGTGCGGGGAGAAGATGACGTCCGAGGTGCGGGCGGCGAAGTCCTGTCCGGCGGGGGAGGCGCCGGCCTGGAACAGCACCGGTCGGCCCTGGGCGGAGCGGGGCAGGTCGCCCTGGGCGCGCACGGAGTAGTGGGCGCCGTCGTGGGTGATCTGCTCGCCGCGCCAGTACTGCTCGGCGACCTCCACGAACGCCTCGGCGTGGACGTACCGGTCCTCATGGTCGAGGTAGCCGCCGCGGCGGAAGTTCTCCCCGGTCCAGGCGTTGTCGGTGGTGACGATGTTCCAGCCGGCCCGTCCGCCGGAGAGCAGGTCGAGGGTCTGCAGACGGCGGGCGAGATCCACGGGGTCGTTGTAGGTGGTGTTCTGCGTGGCGACCAGGCCGATCCTCTCGGTGACCCCGGCCAGCGCCGCGAGCAGCGTCTGCGCGTCGGGGCGGCCGGCCACGTCGAGCTCGAAGGGCACCTCGCGGTGCTCCCGCAGGCGCAGGCCCTCCCCGAGGAAGAAGGCCGCGAACCGCCCGCGCTCGGCGGTGCGCACCAGCGCCTCGAAGGACTCCCAGGCCACCTGGTCGCCGCTCTCGGGCAGGCGCCAGATCGTCGAGGAGTTCACGCCCTGGAAGAACGCCCCGAAGGCGAGCTGCCCGGTGGGGGTGTGCTCCGGGTGGATCGGGTGCTCGGCGGGGCCGGTGGCGAGGGAGGGGGACTGCGTGGTGGTCATGCGGACTCCTCGCGGGTCTGGTCGGTGAGGTCGGTGCGGCGCGCACGGTCGGTGCGGCGCTCGGGATCGGGGGCGTGCTCGGCGATGGCGAGGCCCAGCTGCTCGCGCAGGCTCTGCCCCTCGTCGGCCGCGGAGGCGATGAGCTCCCGCTCCCGCAGCGCGGCCACGAGGGCGGTGACGGTGCCCAGCGGGTCGGCCTCGAGGTCCAGGCCCACGAGCCGCACGAGGCGCGCGTCGGCCCCCTCGAGGGTCTCGGCGATCTGATCGGGGTGGGCTCCGGCGGAGACGTCGACGTCCAGGACCCGCCCGTCGGCCAGCTCGGTCGCGACGCGCTCGCCGACGGCGGGACGGTCGGTGTCCGCGACCAGCACCGGCAGCAGGCCCTGCGGGGAGCGAGGGGTGATCGAGGGGCCGCGCAGCGAGAACGTCGAGGCCTCGACGTCGGTGTACTGCAGGCGGGCGGCGTCCACGTAGACGCCGCGCGAGGTGTCCTTCACGACGGCGTCGGGCGCCCAGGAGTCCCACACGAGCCGCGCGGCCTCGAGCACGTCGGCCGCCTCGCGGGCGGTCGCCTCGAGCCCCAGCACCTCGCGGCCGACGGCGGCTGGCGCCGCGGGGTCGGTCTCCGCGGTGAGCAGCCATCCGGCCCGGCCGTGGCTGAGATGGTCGAGGCTCATCAGCTGCGTGGCCAGGTGGAACGGCTCGACGTAGATCGCGTCGGTGCGCGGCAGCAGGCCGAGCGTGCGCGTGAGCGGCGCGAGGAACGAGGCGACGTGGATCGGGTGCAGGCCGCCGTCGCTGATCGTCACGGCGCCGACACCCGCCTCCTCGAGGCCGCGGCCCAGCTCGGCGAGCCGGCTCAGCAGGCTCGGATCGGCGACGAGGTCCACCGCGAGGACGGGCAGGTTCGAGCCGGCCTCGCGGGCGGCGGCGGTCTCCGCGCCGGGGTGGAGGGCGGTGTCGGTCATGGCTTCTCCTTGGTGTGGACGTGCGACTCGGTGAGCGCTTCGTCGGTGATCTGCCAGCGCTCGAGCACCTGGGCGTAGGTGCCGTCGGCGATGAGGGCGTTGAGGGCGGCGGCGTAGGGCTCGGCGAGCCCGCTGCCGCGGTCGAAGGTCGCCGCGATGAGGGTCGTGTCCGGCCAGCCCTCCTCGACCCGGCCCTGCAGCTCGACGTCGTCGCGGCGAGCGGCGATGAAGGTCTGCGTCGGGTACGGCCCGAACGAGGCGTCCACCCGGCCGGAGCCGAGGGCGAGAAGGGTGTCGGCGCTGGTGGAGTAGTTCTTCAGCTCCGCGGGCTCCTTGCCGGCGGCCTCGAGCTCGGCGTTCCAGTCGATGAGGATCCGCTCCTGGGTGGTCGCGGCGCTGACGGCGATGATCCGCCCGCTGATGGAGTCCGCATCGCTGAGGCGCAGCTCCGACCCCTTCGTCACGAGGAAGGCGACGTAGGCCGCGCGGTAGGAGGCGAAGTCGAACTTCTCCAGGCGCTCCGCCGTCACGCCCACGTTGAAGTGGACCACGTCGAAGTCACCCGCCTCGAGCTTGAGCGGCCAGTTGTCCCAGCTGGTCAGCACGAGCTCGAGGTCGAGCCCGAGCGTGTCCGCGACCAGGCGGGCGGTGTCCACCTCGGAGCCGATGTAGGTCGTGTTGTCGTCCGCGAGGAAGGACAGCGGGGCGAAGCTCTCGCTCCCGATGCCCACCCGGAGCACGCCGGACTCGGCGATCTCGGGCGGCAGGAGCGCGGCGACCGACTCATCGACGGTGGAGCGGATGAGCTCCTGGGTGCCGGAGGTGTCGATCCCTCCGGCTGTCGCGCCGCCGCCGTCGGACGCTTCGGATCCCGCTCCCGCGGCGTCCGCCGCGGGGGTCGGGTCGGAGCAGGCCGCGAGCAGCCCCACGGGCAGCAGCAGACCGGCTCCGGCCAGGGCGCGCCGGGAGAGGAGGCGGGCGCTCATGGCTTCTCCTTCGTGTGGACGCGCGACTCGGTGAGTGCTTCGTCGGTGATCTGCCAGCGCTCGAGGACCTGGGCGTAGGTGCCGTCGGCGATCACGGCGTTCAGCGCCGCGGCGTAGGGCTCGGCAAGCCCGCTGCCGCGGTCGAAGGTGCCGGCGACCAGGGTCTCGTCGGGCCAGCCGGCGTTGATGCGGCCCTGCAGCTCGAAGTCGTCCCGGCGCGCGGTGATGAAGCTCAGCGCGGCGTAGGGGGAGAGGTAGCCGTCGACCCGGCCGGAGCCGAGCGCGAGCAGGGTGTCGGCGTCGGTCGAGTAGTTCTTCAGCTCCGCGGGCTCCTTGCCGGCGGCCTCGAGCTCGGCGTTCCAGTCGGTGAGGATCCGCTCCTGGTTGGTGGCGTTGCCGACGGCGATGATCCTCCCGCTGATCGAGTCGGCGTCCTCCAGCCAGAAGTCCGCGCCCTTCTTCACCAGGAAGGACATGTACGCCGCGCGGTACGAGGCGAAGTCGAACTTCTCCAGTCGCTCCGCGTTGACGCCGATGTTCGCGTGGACCACGTCGAACTCGCCGGCCTCGAGCTTCAGCGGCCAGTTCTCCCAGGTGGTCAGCTTCAGCTCGAACTCGAGGCCGAGCTTGTCGGCGACGATCCGGGCGATGTCGATCTCGGAGCCGATGTAGGTCTGGTTGTCGTCGGCCAGGAACGACAGCGGCGCCGCGCTGGTGCCGTTGATGCCCACCCGCAGCGTGCCGGACTCGGCGATCTCGGCCGGCAGCTGGGCGGCGATCTCGGCATCGGCGGTGGAGCGGATGAGCTCCTGGGTGCCGGAGGTGTCGATGCCGCCGGTGCCCTCCCCGCCGCCGTCGGACCCTTCGGAGTCGGAGGAGCCGGCGCCCGCGGGGGCCGCCGGGACAGGATCGGAGCAGGCCGCGAGCAGCGCGGCGGGGAGCAGCAGACCGGACGCGGCCAGGGCGCGGCGGGACAGGAGGGGCTGGCGGGTCGGGGTCATGAGAGGTCCTCGATGGTCGGGTACTGGCGCTGGGGAGAGATGTACGGAGATATCGCCGTACTCATCGCTCACGCGCCAGTTCTCGGGCGGCGGCGGTGGCTGCGGAAGCAGGGCTGGCTGCGTCGGCGGACTCGACAGGCGCCGCCTCGCCGGTGCGGACCCGCTGCAGGAACGAGCGGGTGCGCTCATGGCGCGGGCTGTCGAGCACCTCGGAGGGCGGACCCTGCTCCACGATCAGGCCCTGGTCCATGAAGACCACCTCGTCGGCGACGTCCCGGGCGAAGGAGATCTCGTGGGTGACGACCACGAGGGTGGTGCCGGCGCGGGCGAGGGAGCGGATCACGGCCAGCACCTCCTCGACCAGCTCGGGATCGAGCGCACTGGTGGGCTCGTCGAACAGGAGCACCTTGGGCTCGAGCGCGAGGGCGCGGGCGATCGCGACCCGCTGCTGCTGGCCGCCGGAGAGCTGCCGCGGGTACACGGCCTCCTTGTCGGAGAGCCCCACCAGCGCCAGCAGCTCGCGGGCGCGCTCCTCGGCCTGACGGCGCGGCACCCCGAGCGCCCGCCGCGGCGCCTCGGCGACGTTCGCGAGCGCCGTCATGTGCGCGAAGAGGTTGAAGCTCTGGAACACCATGCCGATCGCGGTGCGCTGGCGCAGGATCTCGCGCTCGTGCAGCTCGTGCAGCAGGTTCCCCTCGCGGCGGTACCCGATCGTCTCGCCGTCCACGCTCACCAGTCCCTGGGTGACGGGCTCGAGGTGGTTGATGGTGCGCAGCAGGGTGGACTTCCCCGAGCCCGAGGGGCCCAGGATCACGGTCACCGAGCCGGGCTCGACCCGCAGGTCGATGCCACGCAGCACCTCGAGGTCGCCGAAGGACTTGTGCACGCCGCGGATCTCGACGAGCCCGCCGCTGCGGGTGGGGGTCTGGACGCTCATGAGGTCGCTCCGGTCGAGGAGGGGCGGAGTCGGGCGAGGCGGGCGCGCAGCGACTGCAGCGGGGTGGGCGGCAGGGTGCGCACGGCGCCCTTGGAGTAGTGGCGCTCGATGTAGTACTGGCCGACGGACAGCGCCGAGGTGATCACCACGTACCAGACCGTCGCGACCAGCAGCATCGGCAGCACCTGCTGGGTGCGGCCGTAGATCAGCTGGACGGTGAAGAACAGCTCCGCATGGGCGAGGACGTAGACGATCGAGGTGCCCTTGACCAGTCCGATGATCTCGTTGAAGGCCGGAGGCAGGATCGCCCGCATGGCCTGGGGCAGCACGATCCGCAGCGAGCGGTCCCGCGCCGGGATGCCCAGCGCGCTCGCCGCCTCGAGCTGGCCCTGGTCCACCGAGAGGATGCCGCCGCGGATCATCTCCGCCGCGTAGGCGGCCTGGTGCAGGCCCAGGCCCAGCACCGCCGCGAGCATCGGGGTCATGAGGTCGCTGGTGCGGGCGTCGAAGAAGGTCGCGTCGGTGAAGGGGATCCCGAGGCGCACCCGCTCGTAGAGATAGCCGAGGTTGTACCAGAGCAGCAGCTGCACCAGCAGCGGCGTGGAGCGGAAGATCCAGGAGAACGTCCAGCTCACCCCGGAGATCAGGGCGGAGGGGGACAGTCGCATCAGGGCGAGCACGAGGCCCAGGCCGAAGCCCACGGCCCCGGCCAGCACGGTCAGCTTCAGGGTCTCCAGGAGCCCGCGGAGGATCGACTCGGCGAAGAACCACTGGGCCACCACGCCCCATTCCCAGCGCGGGTTGGTGACGAAGGAGTAGAGCACGGCGGCGACCACCAGGCCGACGACGACGGCGAGCACCACCCGGCCCGGGTGCCGGGCCGGGACCACACGCAGCGCGGAGAGGTCCTCGGAGGGCGCCACCTGCTCCGGGCACGACGCGGCCGGAGCGGCCGAGCCGGCCGCGGACGCGTGCTGTGCGGTCTCGGGGGAGACGACGGAGGAGGTCATGGGGTGCCTTCCGTGACGGGACGTGAACCAGGGGATGGACGAGGCTTGCGAGAGCCGACGATATAAGCGAATCTAATGGACATGCAAGGTGACGGCTATGACTCGTCATCCAGCGACACAGAGACGCCTCGGAAGGGACCCCACGGATGAACATCCCGATGGTGAGCACGCGCCTGACGATCGTCGGCGGCGGGCCTCGGGCGATCGGCGTGCTCGAGCGGCTCGTCGCCAACGCCGCCCATCCCGCGCAGGGACCTCTGCACGTGGACATCGTGGATCCGCACATGCCTGGCGCCGGGCGCATCTGGCGCGCGGACGAGAGCCCGCTGCTGCTGATGAACTCGCGCGCGGCCGACGTCTCCATCTATCCCGACGACACCGTCGACTGCGAGGGTCCGATCCATGCCGGTCCCTCGCTCGCCGAGTGGGCCGAGGGGATCCGCCTGGGCACCATCGAGGCGCCCACCGCGGGCACCGAGCGCCTCGCCGAGATCGAGGCGCTGCAGGCCACCGACTTCCCGAGCCGCCGCGTGCAGGCCCTCTACCTCGAGTGGTTCTTCGGCCAGGTCCTCTCGCGCCTGCCGCGCGCCCTCACCGTCACCGTGCACCGCACCACCGCCACCGCCGTCCATCGCGCACCGGACGGCACCTGGGGCGTCGAGCTCGAGGACCGCGAGCCCCTGCGCGCCGACCTCCTGCTCCTGGCCGCCGGGCACACCGACTCCCGCCCCGACGCCACCCGGCACCAGCTCGCCGCCTTCGCCCGCCGCCACGGCGGCACCTACCTCGCGCCCTCCCAGGCCTCCGATGCGCAGCTCGAGCTGGTGGCCCCCGGCCAGGACGTCGTGGTGCGCGGCATGGGGCTGGCCTTCATCGATCTCATGGCGCTGCTCACCGAGGGGCGCGGCGGCGAGTTCGTCCCGGAGCCGCTGCCGGGGGAGCCCGGCCGCCTCGCCTACCGGCCCTCGGGCCGCGAGCCTCGGCTCTGGGTGGGGTCGCGTCGCGGCGTGCCCTACCACTCGAAGGTGCGCGACGAGGGCGAGCCCACCGGGATCGGCGCTCTCGAGCACGTCACGCCCGAGAACCTCCGCGCTCGCGAGGACGCCGACGGACTGCTCGACTTCCGCGCCGACGTGGTGCCGCTGATCGCCGCCGAGATCCACCGCTGGGTGCCCGATGCCCCGGCGCCGGAGCCGGGGGAGGAGCCGCTGGCCTGGCTCGACGATCCTCTGGGCTGGCTCCACGGGGATGCCCATCCGCGCGTCACCCGCGACGCGGTGGTGCGCCACATCGAGCAGGACCTGCTCTCGCGCACCCGGGGCGAGGTCACCTCCGCCCGCACCCTGTTCCAGCTGTTGCTGCGCCTGCACGGCGCGCTCGTGGACCAGCTGCCCGCGGCACGGCTGCGCGGCGGCGCCGCCGGCGGCTACCCGCGCTGGTGGCACTCGCTGTTCAGCTTCGTCGACTCCGGCCCGCCGCCGCACCGCCTGCACCAGCTGCTCGCCCTCGAGCGCGCCGGCGTGGTCCACCTGCTGGGCCCGCGCGTGCGGGTCCGGGCCGACGAGTCCACCGGGCTCTTCACCGCCCGCGGTGCCGCAGGCGTCAGCGTGAGCGCCGGGGCGCTCGTGGATGCCTTCCTGCCCGAGCCCTCTCTCGTCGAGTCCACGAACCCGCTGCTGCGGGAGCTCGTGACCGGCGGGGATGCGGCAGTCGGGCGGGAGTCGATCGCCTCACCCGGAACCCTCGAGGTCGACGACCGCCACCGTGTGATCGCGCCCGACGGCACGGCGCAGGAGCGCCTGTGGGCCGTCGGCCCCTGGACCTCCGAGCTGCCCATCGGCGCCTTCGCCCGCCCCCGCACCAACGCCCCCTGCCACCGCCGCAACGACGCCCTGGCCCGCGACCTCCTCGCGGCCTCGCTGACCCCCGGCGCCGACGGGTCGGTCCACGCGCAGCCCGTCACCTCGGGCGTCCGCGCCGCCCGACTCCCGCGGCTCGGCGTGCTCGGTCCCGGGAAGATCGGCAGCGCTCTGACCCGCACGGCGCTGCGCCGCGGCGTCGAGGTCTCCGTGACCGGTCGCGCCCCCGCCGCCGCCCTCGCCGTCCGGCTGCCCGGAGCGCATCCCGTGGGTCTCGAGGCCCTGGCCGCGTCCTCGGACGTCGTCGCCATCACCGTTCCCCTGCATGTCGCGCTCGCCCTGGACCCCGCCGCGTTCCAGGACGTGGTCGTGATCGATGCGACCAACCCCTGGGGCGAGGCCGATGCCGCCGCCGTGGCCGCCGCGCGCGCCGCGATCGGGGAGGGCGGCGACCTGCTCTCCACGAGCGAGCTGCTGGCCGCCCGTCTGCCCGGTGCACAGGTGGTCAAGACCCTGAACCACATCGGCTATCACGACGTCGAGGACCACGGCCGGGAGGACGGCGACCCGCGCCGCCGAGCGATCGCGGTCGCGGCCGACGACCCCCGCGCCGCCGAGTCCGTCGGCCGCCTGCTGCACCGGATCGGCTACGAGCCCGTCGCGGTGGGCACCCTCGCCGAGGGCCGCGAGCTCGAGCCCGGCGCCGGGCTGTTCAGCGGATGGAGCACGCGCGACGAGCTCCGGGCCCGCAGGGAGCAGCTGGTGCGGGTGGCCTGAGAGAGCCTGCCCTCAGACCTGCTCCCGCTCGCGCGCGACGTGCGAGCGGGCGTGCTCCAGCGCACCGTCGAAGTCGACGAAGAGATGCTTGTGATGGCGCAGCGCCGCGAGCACCCCGACGCGTCGGAACAGGGCGCTGTGGCTGTCCCGCACCCCCTTGATGAGCACCGTGATGCCGCGCCGCTCGAGGCTGCGCACGATCTGCGCGAGCACCTGCGCCCCGGTGGCATCCACGCGCTCCAGCCGGGCCAGGCGCAGGATCACCACGCTCGGCGTGCCCACGCCCATCACCGTCTCCTGAACCCGTTCGGCCGAGACGAAGAACAGCGGGCCCTGGAAGCGGACCGCCACGATCGAGCTGTCCAGGTCGCTGGGCGGATCGGCCTGGATCGGCTCGAGCGCCACGCCGGTGGTGCGCGCCGCACCGCGCAGCGCCACCACGGCCGCGAGCGCGACGCCGATGAGCACCGCCCAGATGAGGTCGAAGGAGACCGTGACGATTGCGGTGATGGTGAAGATCCAGGCGTCCGAGCGGGTGGAGGTCATGATCGAGCGGACCGTCGCGGTGTGCACCATGCGGATCGCGGTCATGAACAGCACCCCGGCGAGGGCCGCCAGCGGGATCATCCCCACCGGGCCGGAGGCGACGTAGACCACCGCGAGCAGCACGAGCGCGTGCACGATCGAGGCGGCGCGGGTGCGTGCCCCGGCCCTGATCGACACCGAGGTGCGGGCGATCGCCCCGGTCGCGGGCATGCCGCCGAAGAGGGAGGCGCCGATCGAGGCGACGCCCTGGCCCACCAGCTCCCGGTCGGGGTCGAAGGCGCCGGTGTCCGCCATCGAGCCGGCCACGCGGGCCGAGAGCAGCGACTCGATCGCGGCCAGCGCCGCGACGGTGGCCGCGGCGGGCAGGAGCACGCCCAGCAGCTCCGGGTCGATGCTCGGCAGGGACGGCGCGGGCAGGGAGGCGGGGATGGTCCCGATCGTGGCCAGCGGGGAGGAGGCCAGGGCGGCGAGCACGGCGACCACGGCGATGCCGATGAGCGAGCCGGGCACCGAGGGGTGGATCCGGGGCGCGATCAGCATGCAGGCCGCGACGATCACGACCGCGCCGGCGGCCCAGGCGAGGTACACCGGGTCCGCGGCGGCCAGGGACTGCCCCGCGGCGACCACGGCGTTGGAGCTGTGCTCGCCCGGCGCCGCCTGATGCGGCGAGGTGATCAGCGGGACCTGCTGCAGGAAGATGATGCAGGCGATGCCGAGGGTGAACCCCTCGATCACCGGCCACGGGATGATCGAGACGATGCGGCCCAGCCGCAGCAGGCCGGTCGCCATGACCAGCACCCCCGCGATGAGGGTCACGGCGGCGATGGCGGCGGCTCCGTAGGTCGCCACGATCGGCACCAGCACCACCACCATGGCGCCCGTCGGCCCCGAGACCTGCACGTTCGATCCGCCGAACACGGCGGCGAGCAGGCCGGCGACGATCGCGGTGACCAGCCCCTGCTCGGCGGTGAGGCCGGAGCTGACCCCGAAGCCGAGCGCGAGCGGCAGCGCGACGATGCCCACGGTGATGCCGGCCAGGACGTCCTTGCGCCAGGTGCGGCGCAGGAGGCGGTAGTCCTCCCGGGCGGGCCAGAGGTCGCGCGAGCGCACGGCCGCGGTGCGCAGGCGCTGGGTCACGGTGGGGGCGGTCATCGCTGCGACGCTCCGATCGCGGGCAGGCTCTGTGCGGCGTCCAGCCGGTCGCTGTCGCTGCTGAGCATCGTCAGCAGGAGGGCGCGGGCCACCGCGAGCAGCTCGCGGATCCGCGGATCGGCGAGGCGGTAGTAGACGTGGCTCGCGCGGCGCTCGGAGACCACCAGGTGGTGACGGCGCAGCACCGACAGGTGCTGGGAGAGGTGGGAGGCCTCGAGCTCGGTGTCCGACTGGAGGGCGGCGACGCTGACCTCGTCGGCGTCGGCGAGCAGCTCGAGGATCCGGATCCGGTACGGGTGGGCGAGGCCCTTGAAGAGATTGGCCTTGACCTCGTAGAGGGGGCGCTGGCTCTGGGATAGCGGCATGATGGAAACATCATATCGCTCGGCAGTGCTGGCTGGCCACGCAGCACGGCCGACGTCACGGCGACGTGAGCGCCTTCTCCATCATCTGGTCCGTCTCGGTCGCCGTGCGGCGCACGCCGTCGGCGTCGACGTACTCGTAGGTCGTGGTGACCGGATCACCGACGGCCCGGTAGCCGAGGCGCTCGTACAGCCGCCGGGCCTGCGGATTGTCCAGCCCGACGCCCAGCCGGAGCCGTCCTGCGGGGAGCGCACGATGTTCTGCCTCGCGCACCAGGGCCGTGCCGATCCCGCGACCCCGATGCTCCTCCAGGACGCCCACGTTGCGGACCTCGGGGATGTCGGCGTGGAGCAGCTGGGCGACCCCGACGGGTGCTCCATCGAGGAGGGTGACCAGCACCGTGCTCCTGCCGGCGCGCATGCTCTCCTGCCAGGAGGGGACCGCGGCGGCCCAGGTCGGGCTCGTCGCCGAGAGCAGCGAGGCCGTCTCCTCGTCGAGCTCGCGGAGGGTCACGCCCCCGCCCCGCGCGCGACGACGTCGGCGAGCACCACGTCGCCGAGGCCCGAGCCGAGGTTCTGGGCGACGACCAGTCCGTCCGGTCGGCCGTCCCGCAGCAGGTCCCCGGTCGCGCCCGTCGCCCGCGGGTAGTCCTCGCCGTGCTTGAGCGGGCGCAGGGACTCGAACTGCTCGGGATCGTCGGCCACCACGGTCCCGGTGCGGGAGATCTCCGCACCGGCGACGGAGGCGTAGTCGATCGGCAGCAGGGTCGCGTCCGGGGCGACATCCCCGGGGGAGAGGGCCGAGTCCTGCAGCCCGATCGGCAGCCCGCTGATCACGACGCCGGCACCGGCGAGGGCGGCCGCTCGACCGGTGGTGGTACGCAGCTCGAGGTCGGGGGTGTGCTCCGCGCACCAGGCCCGCAGCGCCTCGAGCGCGTCGGCCCGCCGACCCCAGACGGTCAGCGGCCCGCGGCCGAGCGCCTCGATCACGCGGGCGTGCGACCGGGCCTGCACCCCGGTGCCGAGGAAGGCGATCGGCCGGTCGTCGAGCGCGAGGGAGGCACCGGTGACCGCGGCGGTGCGCAGGGCCGTCAGCTCCGCCGCGTCCATGGTGGCGCGCGTGGAGCCGTCGGCGCCGGAGAGCACCATCAGCCCGCCGATCATCTCGCGCCCGTGCTCCCGGTTCGACGGGGTGACCACCACCCACTTCACGCCGAGCAGGCCCCGCTCGGGCCACGCCGCCGGCATGGCGTTCGCGAAACCACCCGGCTCGTGGACCACCTGGGACTTCGGCGTCACGGAGGCGCTGCCGCCGGCGAGGGCGAGCAGGGTCTCGTGCATCAGTTCCACCGCCCGCTCCGGGGAGGGAAGGAGGTCGCGCACCTGGTCGTCGCTGAGGGAGATCATCGCTCGACCGTAGCGCCTACGATGTGCGCATGACGACGAACCGGGGGAACGGCGATCACGGTCCGGGTGGGGACCCGTCCTGGCTGGGCGGCACGGACCGCGCCAGGTCAGGATCGCAGGGCGGCGGAGGCTTCTCCTCCGATTTCGCGCCCGACGCACAGGCACCGAGTGCGGACTTCGGCCCGCGGCACGATCAGCAGGCCGCCGAGGAGATGGCGCCGCAGTTCGGTGAGCGCGGGACGCTCCCGAGCGAGCACGACGAGGGTTCGCCGTGGAGCGCGGGCTTCACCAGCAACGACTCGGGCCGGGCGGACGACGGGGGCTTCAACGCCGGCAGGGCGTTCAGGAAGTGCTTCCCGATCCTCGTGCTGGTGATCGTTGCGGTCTTCGGCTTCCGGATGCTCTCCGGGAACTTCTCGCTGTGGTTCCTCGTCCTGTTCCTGATCCCGTTCGTCAGGAACGCCGTCTCGATCATCCGCAACCTCTTCAAGGACTGACCTCGCTCAGTCCGCCGCCAGGCGGTACGCCGCGCCGTCCGTGGACCGCTCGAGCACTCCGGAGTCCACGGCGTCCCGCCGCACCAGCGCGACGTCCGCGGCGAACATCGCGATCGCGGCGTTCAGCTCGCCCTCGGTGAGAGTCCGCTCCGCTCCGACCCGCTCGAAGACGATCCGGGCGATGCGTCCGCTGACCTGCCGGGACTCCTCGGTCTTCACAGGGATCCCGTCGAGCCGGCTCACCTCGAGGATCGCCTCCGACGAGCGCATCAGAGCGATCGCCTCCGCGCTCTCGCGCAGCGCGGCGTCGTCGACCTGGCCGTCCGCCCCGAGCCAGTCCAGCTGGGACAGCGGGCCGTGCACGTCCGGAGCCTCGGGGGCGCCGTCGCCGGCGAGCATCCGCCCGATCCCGGCGCGCAGCTTCGGCACGGCCAGCATCGCCAGGAGCATCCGGGCACGGCCCAGCGGGGTCGAGAGATCGCGGGGGGAGGACATGGCGATCAGCATGGCATGCGATGTGGGGTCGGGTGCTGCAGGCCCTGGTCGGCACAGATGTCGGACAGGTGAGTGATACTTCGATGACTAGCTTGTTCGGTCTCTCCAAGGAGCGTCACGGGTGGTCATGGGTACATGCAGCGAGTCGTCGAGGACGGCGATCAGGGCGTCGCGCTGGCGCGCGCTCCGCGCGGCAGTCGTCATCGGAGTCCTCGCGGTGGGTGCAGCCGCATGCGAGGTCATCGGAGGAGCCGACGACCGCACGGGTCAGGTGGTGCGCATAGTGGACGGTGACACGCTGATCGCGCTGGTGGACGGTGAGGAGACTACAATCCGCCTGCTCAACATCGACACTCCGGAGACGAAGGATCCCGATATGCCGGTCCAGTGCCTCGGTCCGGAGGCGACCGCCTTCCTCGAGGAGCGTCTGCCGGCGGGCACCGAGATCGAGCTCGACTACGACGAGGAACGACTGGACCCCTACGACCGCACCCTTGCAGCGGTCTATGAATCCGACTCCCTGATCAACGTGGAGATCGCGGCCGCGGGTCTCGGCGTCCCCGTGTACTTCGCCCCCAACGACCGCTTCCTTCCCGAGGTCGAAGAAGCGTCTCGTACCGCACAGGAAGAGGAAAGGGGCCTCTTCTCGGAAGAGATCGAGTGCACCATTCCCTCCCTTCTCCAGGCGCAGAGCGCCGCGGTAGAGGTGATTCCCGCCACCGTCACCGGCGATCCGGCCGATGCGCTCGCCGGCGCCACCTCAGTCCTCGGTGAGGTGGATGTGTTCATCGCGGCGATCTCCGTCGACGCGCTGCCCACCTCGTCGAACGCCGTGCTCGCGAGCCCTCGTGTCGAGAGCTTCGTGAAGGGCGTTCGCGAGGAGGCCTCGGATGTCCGTCGTCGGGCGGTGTCCGCAGAGGACACGCTCGCAGAGCTCAATCGCGAGTACGACGAGGAGCAGGAACGCCTTGAGCAGGAGCGCCTGGAGCGCGAGGAAGAGGAGCGCAAGCAGCGCGAAGAGGAGGAGCGCAGGCAGCAGGAGGAGGAGCGCAGGCAGCAGGAGGAGGAAGAGCGCCAGGAGAGGCAGCGGGAACAGGAAGTGCGGGAGCAGGAAGAGGAGGAGCGGAGCAACCCGCCCAAGGCGCCGGAGAAGGAGCCCTCGGGGAGCTCGTCCTCGATGAAGAAGTCGTCCGGCTCGTCGTCGAGCGGCTCCTCATCCAGTGGCGGCTCATCGAGTAACTCAGGATCCGGGGACTCCTCAGAGTCTGGAGGTTCCTCCGGGTCCGGCTGTGTTCCGTACGGCCCTGAGATCCCCTACTCGGATGACGGCGGCTACACGGGCAAACGGCATGGCATGCCCGGAGGCAAGACCTTCCGCAAGTGCAGCTGACGGTCTGATCGAACCATGTACTGACAGGGCCTCCCTGCTCGCGACCTGCGGTGCGAACATGGTAGGCGTCGGGCGGAAGCCGCCCAGGATCATCACTTCGCACAAGGAGCACGACATGGAGTACGTGAAGCTCGGACAGAGCGGACTGGAGGTCTCGCGACTGTGCCTCGGCGCGATGGGCTTCGGCGATCGCGAGCGGTGGATCCACCAGTGGGTGCTGGACGAGGAGGCCTCGCGGCCTGTCATCAAGCACGCGCTGGATGCTGGCATCACCTTCTTCGACACCGCGAACGTCTACTCGCTGGGCCGCAGCGAGGAGATCCTCGGCAAGGCGCTGGTCGACTACGCGAAGCGGGACGAGATCGTGCTGGCCACCAAGGTGCACGGACAGATGCACGAGGGCCCCAACGGCGGCGGCCTCTCCCGCAAGGCGATCCTCTCCGAGGTCGAGAACAGCCTGCGCCGCCTCGGCACCGACTACATCGACCTCTACATCATCCACCGCTGGGACCCCACCGTCCCGATCGAGGAGACGATGCGGGCGTTGGATGACGTGGTGCGCTCCGGCAAGGTCCGCTACATCGGCGCCTCGGCGATGTTCGCCTGGCAGTTCCTGCAGGCCCAGCACGTCGCCGAGGTGAACGGATGGACCACGTTCATCTCCATGCAGAACCACCTCAACCTCCTCTACCGCGAGGAGGAGCGGGAGATGATGCCGCTGCTGCGCGAGCTCGGCGTCGGCTCCACGCCGTACAGCCCGCTCGCCGCCGGTCGCCTCACCCGCGACTGGACGGCGGACACCGAGCGCGCCCGCACGGATCAGACCGCGAAGTCGAAGTACGACTCGACGGAGGACACCGATCGGCAGATCGTCCAGGAGGTGGCCCGGATCGCGGAGAGCCGCGGCGTGGAGCGCGTGCACGTGGCCCTCGCCTGGCTGCTCGCCCAGCAGCCCGTGACCGCTCCCATCATCGGCGCCACGAAGACGGGGCACATCGACTCGGCCCTCGGTGCGCTCGACCTCGAGCTCACCGCCGAGGAGATCGCCGCGCTCGAGGCCCCGTACGTGCCGCATGAGGTGGTCGGTGCGTTGACCAGCCGCTGATCCGCGCCGAGGTCAGCGTCGGCGGGCCCGGATCAGGTGCCGGGTGGAGTGCGCGACGAAGCGGCCCTCGTGCCGGATGATCGCGTCCATCGTGCGCAGCTGCTCGCGGTACCGGTCCACGTCGAAGTCCGGCACCCACCACACGCACTTGCGCAGGATCCACACCACGGCGCCCACGTCGAGGAACTCCATCCGCAGCCGCGCGGTGCGCAGCTCGGTGATCTCGAGCCCGGCCGCCTCCGCCGCGGCCGTCTCGTCCTCGGGGTGGCGGCCGCGGCGCTGCGCCTCGGTGGTGGGGCCGATGAAGTGCTCGATCAGCGCGAACGCCGAGGTGGGGCCGACGTGCTGGCCGAGGTACTCGCCGCCCGGTGCGAGCACGCGGGCGATCTCCGGCCAGTCCGGGGCGACCGGGTGGCGTGAGGTGACGAGGTCCGCGGCGCCGTCGGCGAGCGGGATCGGGCCGCCCGGCGCGGTCTCGTGCACCTGGACGCCTCGCGGTCCCAGCAGCCGGCGGGCCCGCTCCGCGTTCGGCGCCCAGGACTCGGTCACGTGCTGCTCGGCGGCGAGCTGCGGGCACTCGCCCAGCACCTCGCCGCCGCCGGTGTCGAGGTCGATCGCGACGCCGGCCTGCGCGACCGCTTCGGCGAGCAGCCCGACGTAGCCCCACTCCGGCCGCTCCTCGGCGGCGCGGCCGTCCAGGTGGCCGAAGCCCCAGCCGTCCACGTCGGCCGCTGCGGCCTCGGTGATCAGCTGCTCCGCCCGGCGGCGGTCGGCCTCGAGCAGCGACTGTGCGAGCGCCTCCCGCTCCGCGGCCGGCCACGGCCCGGACTCCGTCAGCGGGATCTCCGTGAGGTGGTGGCGCCGGGAGGCGGGGATCGTGGTGACGAACCGGTCGGGGTCCTCGCCGGCCTGCGCGTAGAGGTTCGGGCCGTCGGCGTAATAGGGGTCGATCATCACCAGCTGTCCGTCGGTCGAGCGCATGACGTTCGAGGGGTTCGTGTCCAGCGGGCCGCACCAGGCCAGAGCCTGCTGAGCCTCCTCGTGCACGCGCCGCACCACCGCGGCGAGCTCGGGCTCCTGGCGCGCGACCTGCTCCAGGAACGTCGCCGCCTCCTCGGAGGGGACAGGCAGCAGCCGCTCCATGACCTGCAGGTCGGCGCCCCCGGACAGCAGGCGGTGCAGGTGCAGGCGCGGCGTCCTGCCGGTCCCTGCGGCCTGCTCGTACAGCCGCGCGGTGAACGGTCCGACGGGGTCGAAGGGGCTGATGCGTGCCACGAGGTCGCCGCTCGGGGAGACGAGGGCGGAGGCCCAGTCGCCCGCCCCGCAGTCCGTCCACCCCGCCGCGCGCAGCAGCGCTTCGACCTCTCGGTACGTGATGGAGCTGCCGACGCCTTCGAGTGGGGCCAGCTCCTGCGCGAGGTCATGCTTCGCCGATGCGGGCATGCGCGGCCTCCCGTCCTGTGGATCGTCGCCTCCAGTATGGGGGCGCGCCGCAGCGTCAGAACGGCGGTGGATCATCCGGGTCCCACGGCCCGGGCGGGATCTCCGGACGGGGTGGCGGCGGGGAAGCCAGTGGCGGGGAATCGGCTTCGTCCCGGTGGGCGGAGCTCGGACGGGGTCGATTCTTATGCGCGAGATGGCGCTCCCAGTCCTTCTCGAGCTGGGCGACGGCGACCAGGGTCGCAGAGTCGGTGTCGTCCGTGACGTCGACGTGGTCGCCGCGGGAGCCGATCCGCCAGCGGGTGCGGCCGGGCTCACGCTCGCCGGTGGGGAGACGCGTCGGGTCCAGAAGCCCGGCGGTCTTGTCCTGGTGGTGGCTCCAGCACAGCAGGTGGAGGTTCTCGATCGCGGTGCGGCCGCCCTGCTCCGGGGCGTCGTGGTCGAACTCCTCGATGTGGTCGCACTCGGAGGCCCAGGAGGTGGGCCGGGTGCAGCCGGGGACGGCGCAGGTGGAGTTCCGCAGACGCAGATGCTCGAGCATCGCCGGGCTCGGGGTGTAGCGCTCGGCGGGCAGCGGCAGGAAGGTGGCGGGGCACCCATCGGTGAGCACCCGATACCAGGTGGTCTGGCGGCCGGCGAGCTCACGCGCCATGAGCGGAGGGATCGGGGTGGTGCCCTCCAGCATGCCGGGAGCATCGGAGGCGCCGAGCAGGGTGAGCACCGGGACGGTGACGTTCAGGCGGAAGCGCTCCTGCGGGACGTGCACGCCGTCGGTGTCGAAGGTGGCGCCGAGCTGCAGCTCGTAGCGCAGACGGTCCAGGGGGAGGGGCCGACCCGTGGTCGTGACGATCTCGTCGACGTCGTACGGGATCTCGGTGCCCTCCCGCAGCGCCCTGCGCTGGGCGGCCTGGATCGCACGTGCGGTCTCGTCGAGCCGCTTCCAGTAGGCGAGGATCTCCGGGATCGGACCGCTGGCGACCAGCGACCCGCTGCCGTTGCCGGGACTCGGGACGACCGTGACCTCGCGGCGCGGGGGAGGAGGGGTCTCCGGCTCCTCCTCACGGCGCGCGAGCAGCCCCACCAGGGCGTTGAGCAGGGTGATGAAGCGCTCCACGGCGATGTCGGTGGACCAGGTCGACACTGCGACGTCCAGCTGGATCCGCGACTCGTCGCTGAGATCCTCGGCGGTGCGCAGCATCCGCTGGAACCACCAGGAGGGGAAGCTGCCCGACTCCAGCAGGGCCAGGGTGCGCGGGAGCTGGTCCACCGCGCGATGGGCGGCGCGCAGCTCCCATCGTGCCGCCCCCTGGGTGACGCGCAGCGCGATCGCGGCGCGTGCCGTGGAGATGTCATCCGCCACGTGGCCGTCGCCCAGATCGACGGACGCCTCCTCGACGAACAGCACCGAAAGCGCCCGATACCGTGCGGCCAGGGCGCGGGCGCTGTCCTTCTCGGCATCCCAGACCGCCTGGGCGGTCTCGCCGAGGGCGGCGTCCTTCCCGCAGTCGGCGCGCGCGGGCAGGGCGTCCCGGGTCAGCGGACTGCGAGCGGAGACGATCCGCAGACGACGGGGGAGCGAGGCGAGGAAGGCCTGTTCCGCGGCGTCGAGGTGGTGCTCGCCCTCGTCGTCACGTTCTGGTGTGCACGTCACAGCGCTCATGCCCTCACCCCCTCGTCGGTCCCCTGACGCGCCCCGAGATCGGCTGATCCCGCACCATCGCGAATACCAGCATTCTATCGTCAGAAATGCGCCCCCGGAAGTGCTCTGGCAATTCTGTGGATGAACTCTGAGTTGTCCACAGAATGTGGATGGCGGGCGGGGTGGTCGGGGTGCATGGCGCCACCTTTCCTCCACAGCGGAGCACCTCGGTGGATGGTGAAGATTAGGGGATAGTAAGCCCTGCCTGCAGGGTGGTGCGCGATGGCAGGGCGCTGAGACGGCCCGAGCGAGGCGACGACGAGGCTGGTCCGATGCGGGGTTCGCATCGTCGGCGAGGCGCGGCGAGTGTGGTGGCGGATATTCGAAAAATGCATGGAGCGGCGCATCCGGAGAATGTTGAGGAAGCTTTCCGGAAGTTTGCACAAGAGTTCTTGGGGGGAACGGTGCGCCGGATCGGCACCCGCGGAGAGACCCCGGCATCCGCCCGGCACCGCGGCGCGGGATCCGGGCCCCTCGGATACGATCTGTCCCGTCGGATCGGCACGCCACTCGGCGGGGCCGTCATCAACGCACCGAGGAGTGAGGGCAGGGCATGAGCGTGCTGACCACCGTGCTGGTGATCATCGCCGGGGCGCTGCTCTTCCTGTCGATCGCCGGCGTCTACATCACCAACGTGACAGTGAAGCCGGGCGGGATCCCCCGGTGGGTGATGGTGACGTGGGCCGCCACACTGGTGGTCGGGATGCTCGCCGTCCTCTCCCTGATCTGAGACGCCGCGCGGTCACATCCGCGGCCCGCGGCGCGTCGAGGGCACAGGAGCCCACGGCAGCACGGCCGACGGCGCACAGGGGAGGACCGTCCATGGATCGCACGCAGCAGGATCAGCTCGCCGAGCGCTTCGAACAGGAGCGGCCCCGGCTGACCGCGCTCGCCGCGCGGGTGCTCGGCGATCCCGCCGAGGCGCAGGACATCGTGCAGCAGGCCTGGCTGCGCCTGGCCGCCACCGATCAGGAGATCGACAACCTCGCCGCCTGGCTGACCACCGTCACCACCCGGCTGTGCCTGGACCGGCTGCGTCGACGCATCCCCGTGCCGGAGGAGGAGCTCGAGGTGGCCGAGGTCGCCCCCGACCCCTCCCAGGACATGGAGCTCGCCGACGCCGTCGGCATCGCCCTGCAGCTGGTGCTGAACCGGCTCAGCCCCAGCGAGCGCGTCGCCTTCGTCATGCATGACAGCTTCGGCGTCGAGTTCTCGACGATCGCCGCCGCCCTGGACACGACCCCGCAGTCCGCCCGCAAGCTCGCCTCCCGCGCCCGGGCGAAGGTCACCCAGCCCCGGCCGGAGGATGCCCTCGCCGACTGGGAGGTGGTCGACGCCTTCATGGCCGCCGCCCGCGGAGGGGACTTCACGCGGCTGATCGAGCTGCTCGCGCCCGACGTCGTGGTGCGCGCGGACGCCCAGGCCATCGCCACCGGCACCCCCGCCGCGATCGACGGGCGCGAGGACGTGGCGAGCTTCTTCAACGGGGCGGCGCATGCGGCCCTGCCCGTCGGCCTCGACGGCCGCGCCGCTTCCGCCTGGTACGACCGCGGCATCGCGCGGGTCCTGTTCGACCTCACCGTCGTGGACGGCCGCGTCGCGCGGATCGACTTCCGCGCCGACCCCGAGGTGCTCGCCCGGATGGCACGCCGCGACGGCGCCCGGCTGCGATGAGCAGGACGAGATCGCGCCGCGCTGTCACACTTCCGGTGCCGCGCGCGTCGACAGAGTGACAGCATCATCCCCACCACCCCAGGAGGAATCCCGATGAAGACCATGACCTGCCAGCAGCTGGGCGGACCCTGCGACCTCGGCCACCGCGGCGAGACCGCCGACGAGGTCATCCAGGCCCAGGACAAGCACCTCAAGGACGCCGTCAAGGCTGGCGACGAGACCCATCGCCAGGCCCGCCAGGAGATGAAGTTCCGCTGGCTGCACCCCAAGCAGTCCCTCGGCTGGTACAACGACTCCAAGGCCGCCTTCGCAGCGCTGCCGGAGGACTGAGCTCGCCTCAGCCGCCCAGCTCGAGCACACGGATCGCGAGCTGCACCCGGTTGGTGACCTGCAGCTTGTGGTAGAGCCTGCCCAGATGGGTCTTGACCGTGGCGACCGACATGAACAGGGTCTCGCCCACCTCCTGGTTCGCGAGTCCGCGGGCGACCAGGCGGGCCACCTCCCACTCGCGGCCGGTGATGCCCTCCGGCGCCGGAACCTCCTCCTCGGTCCGTGCTGCGGGAGCCGCCCCGTCGGCCGCCTCCTCGCCCTGCGGGGCGGCGCCGCCGGCGAGGCGCACCAGGCGTGCGAGCACCTCGGGGGAGAAGCGCGGACGATCGGCGGCGGCATCGAGCACCGCCTGCACGACCTCCTCGGGAGGGGAGTCCTTGAGCAGGAACGACACCGCGCCGGCGCGCAGCGCCCGGAGCAGGAACTCGTCGGTGTCGAACGCGGTCAGCATCACCACGCGCGCCGTGGACGCCGACCGCTGCAGCTCCTGCAGGGCCTCCAGACCGGTCAGGCGGGGCATGCGGATGTCCATCAGCACCACATCGGGGTCCGACGTGCGGATCTGCTCGAGCGCGGCGGCGCCGTCGGCCGCCTCGCCGGTCACCTCGATGCCGTGCGCCCCGTCGATCATCAGGCGCAGGCCCGCGCGCATGAGCGCCTCGTCGTCCACCAGGAGCACCCGCACCGTCGGATCTCCGCCGTGCTCCGCGCCGTCCCTGCTGCTCACCATGGCATCCATGCTTCCACCTCGAAGGTCCCGTCGGCTGCACGCCAGCGGGCGTCCCCGCCCAGCAGCCGCGCGCGCTCCTGCACCCCGAGCAGTCCGTGACCCGTCGACGGGGGAGAGGCAGGCGCCGCGGGCAGCGGATTCCGGGCCCGCAGGAGCACCTGGCCGCCCTGCGCACGGAGCGAGACCCGCAGCGGGGCGCCCGGCGCATGCTTGGCGGCGTTCAGCGTCAGCTCGGAGAGGATCCGCGCCAGGGCCACCACGGCGCTGCGGTCGTGGGAGGTGAGGTCCTCCTCGCTCACGCCGACCCACTCGAGCTCGATGTCCCGACCCTCCTCCCGGCCGCGCTCCACGATGCCCACCAGGGTGGGGGCGGTGGCCAGCGGCTGGTCGCCCTCGGTGGTGCGCAGGGTGGTCAGGACCATGCGGAGCTCGCGGTTCGCCTGCTGAGCGGCATCCCGCACGGTCCCCGCGGTGCGCCGCAGCGCCTCCGGCGGGAGGTCCTCCCGGTAGGCCATCGCCCCGGCATACAGGGAGATCGCGGCCAGATGGTGGGAGATGCTGTCGTGCATGTCGCGGGCCAGGGCGGTCCGCTCCTCGGCGCGCACCCGTGCCTCGTCGGCCGCGCGCTCCCGCTGAGCGGTCTCCCGCTCACGCTCCGCCGACGCCGCCCGCTCCCGCAGGGAGGACAGCAGCTCGCGACGGGTGGCGACCACGTGCCCGAACAGCAGCGGGAGCAGCGCGAGCACCATCATCACGCCCACCGCGGCGAGCACGGCCCAGTCCGGCTCCTCGCCCCGGAACCGCGTGTCCGCGCTCAGCTGGGCCAGAGACGAGCCGGTGACCAGGAGGACCGCCCCGAGGCCCAGCACCGCGCGTCGCCGCAGCCCGATCCGGTACAGGGCGATGCCCGCGGCCGGCGCCGCCCACACGCTGAACCCCGCCATCGCGGCCAGGAGCAGATGCGCCGCGCTGTGCAGCCGCCCGGGCGGCAGGAACCGCAGGGGCCCGACGGCCAGGGAGGCGGTCGCCCCGAGCAGGGCGTCGACGGCGGCCAGCGCCATCAGCCCCTGGGGCGGATGATCGGCGAACTCCTCGAGCAGCATGCCGAAGGCGACGAGGAACATCAGCAGTCCCGTGCCGGCGGCGAGGAGGCTCTGCGCCGCGGCGATGCCCCAGTGGCGCAGACTGCGCACGGAGGGCGCGGCTGCGGAGAAGGGAACGGGATCAGGCATGGAACCAGCCTAGAGAGCGGGAGCGGCCGACGGATCGGCCGTGCGGCCGATGCGCGGACGGGCGGGGTCGGCTGATCGGCCGGGATCTGGTGGGGGTACTCGCGCCGGGCCGGCCTCGCGCCGGGGGGCGCCCGAGCGCGGTCCGGCTCAGACCCTCTCGTCGACGGGTTCGCCGAGGGCGGCCAGCACCTCGCGGCCCCTGGCCGTCTGAGGGAACCGCTCCACGATCGCCCGCAGCGACTCGGCGTCGCCGTTCGCGCCGAAGGCCTCGGCGAAGGGCTGCAGGCGCACGCCCTCGGCGAGCTCGCCGATGTGCAGCGGGTCGAAGCCCAGCTCGTCCACCAGCTCGACCACGATCCCTACCTGCGGGGACGGCCCGGCGATCGCGATCGCGGCGCGGGGTGCGGGCCGATGGGAGAGGTCCTCGAGGTCGTGATAGCCCATGTGGTTGAAGGCCTTGACCACGGTCGAGCCGGACAGCTGCTCCTGCAGGAACTCGCTGGTCGAGGCGCCGGGGTGCGAGAACTGCTCGAGCACCCCGTCGGTCTCCCACCAGTAGTTCATCGCATCGATCACGAGCTTCCCCTGCAGGGCGTCTGCGGGGAGGGAGGCGTGCTTGCCCAGCGGCAGCGCGAGGATCACCAGGTCGGCGCGCACGGCGGCCTCGCGGCTGGTCACCGCCCGTGCCCCGGGGGCGAGGACCTGCGTGATCAGCTCGATCTTCTCGGGCGCGCCGGAGCCGGCGATCAGCACCTCGTGACCGGCGGCGATCGCGAGGCGGGCCAGGACCGTGCCGACCTTGCCGGCGCCGAGGATCCCGAGGGTGCGGTGGGTTCGTGTGCTCACGTCCCGGGGAACGCGGGCCGTGGGCGCGGGATTCCCGGACGTGACCGGTCCCGCGCCCGTGCCGGGCCGAGGATCAGGGCGCCGAGGTGTTCACGTGCCAGAGCACGCCGAAGCGGTCCTTGGACTGGCCGTAGTGATCACCCCAGGGCGCCAGCTCGAAGGGCATCTCGATGCTCCCGCCGTCGGCTGCGAGGCGCTCGCTGAGGGCCTTGCCCTGCTCGGCGGTGTCGGGCATGACCATGAGGGAGTACGCGGAGCCCTCGAGCGGCTGCGGGTGCTCGCCGAGATCGTCGGCGCCGGCGAGGACCACCAGACCGCCGTGCAGCTGGGCGTGGGCGACCACGCCCGGAGGCGGGTCGAAGGGCAGGCCCTCCATGCCCTCGTAGGTCATGACGTCCAGGCTGCCGCCGAAGACCTCCTGGTAGTACTCGAAGGCCTCGCGGGCGTTGCCGGGGAAGGAGATGTAGGGCGTGGAGCTGAACATGGTGCCTCCTGTGGTCGGGGCCCGTCGGGCCCGATGGGACACATCCTGGCACCGGCGGCCGACGGGCGACACCCCTCACCGCGGTCACAGCCGGGGAGTTCTACAGTGGTCGGTGCCATGAGCCGACTCCCCGCCCCGTGCCCCGTCCCGTATCACCGCCTGGCGACGCTGCGCCCGGCCTGGGGAGCGCCCGCCAAGCCGGTGCTCACCGTGGCGGCGGCGTTCATCGCCTACATCGTGCTCATCTCGGTGGTGCTGGTGCTGACCATCCTGGTGCTCGCCGTGGCGCCGGGCGTGAACGTCGCGATCGGCGTGACCAGCGGCGACCCCACCAGCCCGCTCGACGTGACCCTGGCGCTCGCGATGGGGTCGATGTGGCTGCCGGCCGGGATCGTCGGCGTGCGCGTGGGCGGCTGGCGGCCGCTCGGCACGGCGTGGTCCGTCGCCGCGCGGCTGCGCCGCGAGCGCTGGCGGACCCACACCATCGGGGGAGCGGTGATGGGGCTGCTCGTGGTCCTCGCCGCCGCGGTGGCCGGCGGCGTCGCCGGGCCCGGCGGGGGAGTCGGAGCCGGGGCCTCGGTGCCCCAGCTGCTGCTGGTCGCGCTGGTGGTGCTGCTGCTCGCTCCCGTGCAGGCGGCCGGGCTGGAGCTCGCGCTGCGCGGAGTGGTGATGCAGGCGCTCGGCACCTGGCTGCGCAGCCCCGTGGTGCCCTTCCTCGCGGCGACCGCCGTGATGCTCATCGGCCGCGAGCTCACCGCCGCCGTGGTGGTGCCCTCCCTCGCGCTGGGCCTCTGCGCCGCGGTGCTCGCCTGGAAGAGCGGCGGCCTCGAGCTGCCGATCGTGCTCACCACGACCCTCACCATCGCCTCCCACCTGGTCTCCGCGATCGGGGCGGGCGGCGGCGCCGCGGCCGGCGCCGCCGCGCTGAACGCCGCCGTCGCCGCGCCCGGCACCTCCTCCGCCGCGCTCGCCGACCACGCCGCCGGCGGGGCGCTGGCCGGCGGCATCACCGCCGCGGCGGTGATGCTGGTGGTCACCGCGGCCGCCGTGGTGCGGCTCGGCGCCCGGGACGGGGTGCGCCTGCTCGAACCCGTCGGCCGCCCCGCCGAGGAGCCGGCACCCGCCGCCATCCCGCACTGACCGCCGCGGCCGCGAGCCGTCGACGACTTTCGTCCCTGGCATGGACAAAACACGGATTCTCACGTGGAATATGGCGGGTCGGGCAGAGCAGCCCGACTCCGACGACCAAGGATGCCGATGATGACTCCGCCGTTCCGTCCCTCCCGCCGTGCCGCCCTCGCCGGTGGTGCCCTCGCCCTCGCCGGAGGCGCCGGGATCGCCCCGGCCCACGCGCAGGCCGGGTATCAGAACCCCGTGATCGCCGCGAACCACCCCGACCCGGGGATCCTCCGCGTGGGCCAGCGCTACTACCTGTACTCCACCGCCGGATCCGCCGGGAACATGCCCGTGCAGGTCTCGCCGGACCTCGTGCACTGGCGCCTGGTGGGCGACGGCCAGCCGGTCATCGCGCCGTGGTCGATGAGCGGGCGGCACTGGGCCCCCGAGGTCATCGAGGTCGACGGCCGGTACCACGCGTACTACACGGCCCGCGAGCGCGCCACCGACCGGCAGTCGATCGGCGTGGCCGTCGCCGACGTCCCGGAGGGACCGTTCGTGGATGCCGCGAGCGCCCCGCTGCTCTCCACCCCGGAGGAGGGCGGCTGCATCGACGCCTCGCCCTTCCGGGACGAGGACGGCACGCTCTGGCTGCTGTGGAAGAACGACGGCAACGCCGCCGACCAGGACTCCTTCCTGTTCGCCCAGCGGCTCGCGGCCGACGGCCTCTCCCTCGAGGGCGAGCGCACCCGGGTCCTCGAGCGCGACCAGGAGTGGGAGATCTACACGATCGAGGGCCCGGCGATCATCACGCACGAGGGCCGTTACTACCTCTTCTACTCCGCCGGGGAGTACTGGAACGAGAGCTACGGCGTGGGCGTCGCCGTCGCGGACTCCGTGGAGGGGCCCTGGGTGAAGCTCTCCGACCAGCCCGTCCTCGCCGCGAACGAGGTCGCAGCGGGCCCCGGGCACGGCATGCCGGTGCGTGCGGCCGACGGGATCTGGTACGTCTACCACGCCTGGGAGCCGGACCACATCGGCCAGGACCCGGGGCGTCAGATCTGGCTCAGCCCGGTCACCGTCGAGGACGGCGCCGTGAGCATCGCCGGGCCTGCGGTCGACAACCCGCGGCGGCCGGAGATCCAGCGGCCGTGACCTCGGCCCCCGGGCCGGTGCCTGCTCTCATGCGGGGGCCTTCCCGGTGGAGTCCCGCCAGATGACGGTGGACAGCACCTCCTCGGCGGGCAGCGGCTCGTCGCGGAGCGCGGCGAGCAGCCGGCTCATCGCGTTCCGCCCGAGCTGACGGCGGTCGTCCTTGACCGTCGTGAGAGCGGGCTGCAGGACCCCGCCCAGGTAGTGGGCGTCCCAGCCGCTCACGCTGAGGTCCTCGGGGATCCGCCATCCCTGCTCCCGCGCGCCGTTGATGACGCCGACGGCCACGAGGTCGCTGGCGGCCACGATCGCGGTGGGCCGCTCCTCGCGGGGCATCGCGGCGATCGTGCGCACCGCCTCGTGGCCGGCCTCCTCGGACCAGGTCCCGGTGTGCACGAGCGCCGGGTCGATCCCCAGCCTCCGGGTCGCCTCGACGAAGGCGGCGCGGCGGTTGCGGGCCGAGGCGAACTCCATGTCCCCGGTGACGTGCATCAGCCGTCGATGACCCAGGCCGTGCAGGCCCTCGACGATCTCGCCGATCGGGGAGCCGTCGGCCATCGCCCCCATGCTCCGCGTGCGCTCGTCGTAGTCGGCGGAGGCGACGATCGCGGCGCGCCCCGGATAGCTGTGCTCGGTGTCCGGCGGCAGCGGGGCGAGCGCGAGGATCCCGTCGACCTGCCCGGAGTCCGCGATCTGCAGGACGCGCTCGAAGGCGGCGCGCGCATCGCCGTCGACCGCGAACACCTCGATGGCGTACCCCTCGGTGGTCGCGATGTCGAGCGCGCCGCTCAGCGTCGAGGCCTGGAAGGCGCTGTCGGAGGGCAGCAGCACCCCGATCCGATTGCTCCGGCGCGTGCGCATCGACCTCGCCGAGAGATTGGGCCGGTACCCGAGCTCCTCGATCGCCGCGCGGACCTTCTCCCTCGTCTGCGGCTTCATGCCCGAGTCGGCGCGGAGGTACCGCGAGACGGTCTGATGGGAGACCCCGGCGGCCTCGGCGACCTGCCAGATCGTCGCCCGACGGCCCGAGCCCGCACCCGTTCCTGCCATCTGCTCGCTCCTGTGCGCTGGTCCCCTCGGACCGCTGCCGTCCGATCCCCCTGCCGACGGCCGGGTCACTCGCGATCCTGGCACACGAGAGCGGGCGCGGTCGGACGCGACAGAGGGTGACCTCTTGCATAGTGATCGATCACCATCTAACGTGAGAATTCGAAGTGATCGATCACTATGCGATGGAGCAGATCGTGGCGAGACAGCTCACCGAGCAGCACCGCCGACCAGGGGACAGCGCTCCCCGTCGGCACCCCCACCCCCGACCCGCAGAGGCGGCATGATGACGACGGCCGTCGAGAACAGGACCGACCGCGGCGGGGAGCAGGAAGGACGCGCCCCCGAGCCGGGCGCTCCCCGGAAGCCGCGCGCCCGCGCACCGTGGTGGAGACGACTGTGGCGCGACCGCACCGTGCTGCTGTTCGCAGCACCGGGCCTCGCCGTGATCATCGTCTTCCAGTACCTGGCGCTCGGCGGGAACGTGATCGCCTTCCAGGACTTCCAGCCGTACCTGGGGATCTCCAAGAGCCTGTGGGTCGGGTTCGAGAACTTCCAGATCCTCGTCAACGGCGATCCCGAGTTCCTCGGCGCGCTGCGGAACACCCTGATCATCACCGCGCTGCAGACGGTCTTCGTCTTCCCGGCGCCGATCATCCTCGCGCTGATCCTGCACAGCCTGGTGTCCAACCGGGTGCGGCAGCTCGTCCAGTCGGTGCTGTACCTGCCGCACTTCCTGTCGTGGGTGATCGTCGTGGCGCTCTTCCAGCAGGTGCTCGGAGGAGCGGGGCTGCTGAACAACTTCCTGCGCGCCAATGGCTGGGAGCCGATCGACATCATCGGCAACGCCGACGTCTTCTACGCGCTGATCACCTCCCAGGTGATCTGGAAGGACACGGGCTGGGCGACGATCCTCTTCCTCGCCGTCCTCGCCGGGATCGACAAGTCGCTCTATGAAGCCGCTGCCGTGGACGGCGCCAGCAGGTGGCGCCAGACCTGGCACGTCACGCTGCCGGGCATGCGCCCGATCATCATCATGCTCTTCATCCTCAAGCTCGGGGACTCGCTCTCCGTCGGGTTCGAGCAGCTGGTCCTCCAGCAGGACGCCGTGGGCGTCGGCGTGGCGCAGGTGCTGGACACCTACGTCTACAACAACGGCGTCGTCGGCGGGTACTGGGGCGTCTCGGCCGCGGTCGGCCTGGTGAAGGGGCTGGTCGGGCTGGTCCTCGTGCTGATGGCCAACAAGGTCGCGCACATGTTCGGAGAAGAAGGGGTGTACAAGGCATGACCGCGACGAAGAGCTCGAGGCGTCCCCGCGTCATCGACGGGGTCGCGACCCCCGGCCCCGCCGAATCGGTGATCAAGGGGATCATCCTGACCCTCGCCTGCGCCGTGGTGGTCCTGCCGTTCGTCGGCGTCTTCTCCACGAGCGTCGCCTCTCCCGAGCAGGTGATCAAGGCCGGCGGCTTCGTCCTGTTCCCCACGGGCATCGACTTCACGGCGTACAGGATGATCTTCTCCGGGGGAGTGGTGACCCGGGCGCTCGGCGTGACCGCCTTCATCACGATCATCGGGACCACGATCAGCCTCGTGCTGACGGCGACGCTGGGATGGGCGCTCAGCCGGCGCGGCAGCTTCGCCAACCGGCCGCTCCTGCTGCTCGTGCTGATCAGCCTGCTGTTCGGCCCCGGGATCATCCCCAGCTATCTCGTGGTCGAGAGGCTCGGCCTGCTCGACACGCTGTGGGCGCTGATCATCCCGACCAGCGTCTCCGCCTTCAACGTGGTGGTGGTCCGGGCGTTCTTCGTCCAGCTCCCGCAGGAGATCCTCGACTCCGCCACGGTCGACGGCGCCGGTGAGCTCCAGCTGTTCCTGCGCATCGCGCTCCCGCTGTCGAAGCCGGTCTTCGCGGTCATCGGGCTGTTCTACGGAGTCGGCTACTGGAACGCGTTCTTCAACGCCCTCCTGTACCTGAGCGACGCCAGCAAGTGGCCGCTCCAGATGGTCCTGCGCACCTACGTCGTCCAGGACACCCAGCTCGGCGGCCAGGACCTCGGCATCGACACGGCGTCCCTGCCCCCGCAGACCTCCCTGCAGATGGCGATCCTCGTGGTCTCCATCGTGCCGGTGCTGATCGTCTACCCGTTCCTGCAGCGGCACTTCGCCAAGGGAATGCTCACCGGCGCCGTCAAGGGCTGACGTCGCCGCACCACCCGCTCGATGACGAGAGAAGGAGCAGTCACCATGACCACCACCCACACCACCACCACCCACACCACCAGCATCACGCGACGCGGAGTCGTCCGCGGGGGCCTCGGCCTCGGCGCGGTCGCAGCGCTCGGCCCGGCCGCCCTCGCGGCCTGCAGCAACGAGGGCCGCGGCGGCGCCGAGCTCGGCGACAACGCGGACGTCACGCGGCCCGGCTACATCCCCTTCGAGGGCGTCACCCTCGACCTCCCCGCGGATGACGAGGCCGGGATCAGCGGCGCGATGCTGAACTACCCCGAGAGCCCCAAGGCGGTGACCGACGGTGCGCCGGGGGACGGCAAGGAGATCGGCTTCTTCGTCCCCACCAACACGCCGGCCGCCCCGGGAAAGTCGTCGAACTCCTTCTGGCAGGGGCTCGACGAGCGGCTCGGCTCGCCCACGAGCATCTCGGTGGTGCCGACGGGGGACTTCGCCGACCGCTTCAACACCACCATCGCCGGGGACCGGCTGCCGGACATCTTCTCCTTCTTCCCGGGGGACGTGCCGAGCCTGCCGTCGATGCTCGCCGAGAGGGCCACGGACCTCACCGACCTGCTCTCCGGTGACGCCGTCGCCGACTATCCCTTCCTGGCGAACGTCCCGCCCAAGGCCTGGGACGCCTGCATCTACGGCGGGCGCATCTACAGCGTCCCGGTGCCGCGCGGCGTCGTGCAGTCGTCGGTGCTGTACGTCCGGCAGGACCTCATGGAGGACGAGGGGCTCGAGCTCGACGTCAGCTCCCTCGAGAGCTTCATCGACTCCTGCAAGGAGCTGACCGGAGGGAACCGCTGGGCCCTCCCGCAGGCGCCCACCGGGTTCATCCGCCAGATGTTCGAGATCCCCAACGGCTGGGCCGGCGATGCGGACGGACTCACGAGCGCGAACGAGCACGAGAGCCAGGAGGAGGCGCTGGAGGCCGTCCGTCGGATCATCGAGGAGGGGCTCGTGCATCCCGACGCCTTCTCCGTGGACCAGCCGAAGCGGAAGACCTGGGTCGCGAACGGCACGACGCCGCTGATCTACGACACGATGTCCGCCTGGCCGGACTTCGGGAACTTCGCCCTGCCCGAGGGGTTCCGCCTCGAGGTCCGTCAGCCCCCGACGGCGGAGGGCGGCGGCGTGGCACCGATCCACATGGGCCCCTCGACCCACAACATCACCGCGATCTCCAAGAAGTCCGAGGCCCGTGCCGAGACGCTGCTGAAGGTCCTGAACCACCTCGCCGCCCCCTTCGGCACGGCTGAGCAGCTCTTCCTCGCATACGGCGAGGAGGGCGTCCACCACGAGCTCGACGGGACCAACCCGGTGGTCACCGAGAAGGGGCGCGCCGAGCTCCAGCTCAGCACGAAGTACATGGCCCAGGGGCCGTGGGTGCACTTCAACGCGAAGGACTCCGCCGTCTCCCAGGCGCAGTACGACGCCTCGAAGGAGCTCGGACCCACCGCCACGCTCAACCCGGTCGAGGGCCTGTTCAGCGAGACCCAGAGCCGCAAGGGCCGGCAGATCGGCACCACCCTCGGCGATCTCGAGACGGACATCCTGCAGGGCCGCAAGCCCGTGAGCGCCTGGACGAACGGCGTGGAGACCTGGAAGAAGGGCGGCGGCGACGCCATCCGCGACGAGTACCAGAAGGCGCTCGCCGAGCGCGCCGACGTCTGAGGGGACCGGAAGGACGTGACCACCTCGCAGCGACGCCGCGCCCTCCCGGAGGCCGACGGCCCGGCCCCGATCGAGCCCGACTGGGACGCGGCTCGCCGTCGGGCCGCCGAGGAGTCCTGGGCCGGCGCGATCCTCGAGCGGGTGCGGGAGGACTTCTCCCGGTGGCGGACCCGGCTCCGCATCCCGCCGCCCGGGAGGGACAGCGAGTGGACCCACCATGCCTTCTGCGCCGACGGCACCCGGCTGCGCTTCGATCCGGAGCGTCCGCACCACCACGAGTGCCCGTCCTGCGGGACGGTCCTCGAGGGCGAGCCCTGGGACGGCGCGTGGCGCACCCAGATGCACAACGCGGCGGCCTCCCAGGCGCAGCGGGCGGCCCTCCTCCTCCGCCTCGGCGATGCGGAGGAGGCCGGCGCCGCCCGGGAGGTGCTCACCGGGATCCTCGAGCAGTACGCGGCGGACTATCACCGCTATCCGCCCCACGGGGACAAGGTCGGCACGGGCAGGGTGATGCCCCAGAACCTCGACGAGTCGATCTGGGTGATCGCGCTGCTCCGCGCCGTGCGCTGGAGCGGGGACGCCCTCCCGGACCGGGTCAGGGAGCTCGCCCGGCACCTCGCCGAACAGGTCGCCGCGCTGCTCGAGCCGCAGATCGGCGAGGTGCACAACATCCAGTGCTGGGTGCTCGCCGCGCTCGCCGAGTGCGGGATCAGCACCCGGGACGACGCGCTCCTGGAGCGCGTGCGCCGCGGCGCCTTCGGCATCGAGACGCAGATCCGAGAGGGGTTCCGGGAGGAGGGCCTGTGGTACGAGACCAGCGCCTTCTATCACTACTACGCCCTCGCGGCCCTGCTCTCGTATCGGGAGGCGGTGGGCCTCGCGGGGCTCGGCACGGAGGATGCCCGTGTCCTGGCCCGGGCGATCGAGGCCCCGGTGACCCTCGCCTACTCCGACGGGCTGCTGCCCGCATACGGCGACTGCTGGCCGCACGGACACCTCGGCGACTTCATCACCCACGTCGCGGTCGCCTCCGCCGTGCTCCCCGACGGCGAGGTCTCGGGGCGCGGCTATGCGCCGGATCCCGTCGGCGAGCATCCGGTCGACCTCTGGATCGGCTCGCGCTGGGAGCACGGCGCCTCGCGGCCCATGGCGGGGCTGAACAGCGTCGCCGCTCTGGTCTTCGGCCCCGGGGCCCTCGAGCACGCCGCCGACGTCCCCGCGGAGGAGTCCTTCCTCTGGCCCGACTCGGGGATCGCCGCCCTGGTCTCCGATCGTGCCCGCGTCACGATGCGCTTCGGTCGCGACGTCGGGATGCACGACCACCGGGACAAGCTCGCCGTGGACGTCGAGATCCCCGGCGCCTGGCGGAGCCTCGACCTCGGCTCCGGGGGCTACACGGCCGGGCTCACGCAGTGGATGCGCTCGCCGGCGGCGCACAGCATCACGACCCTGGACGATGAGCGGCAGCCGCCCGTCGACGCCCGCCTGCTCCACGGGAGCGAGGAGCGGGTGAGCGCCGAGGTGGCCTGGGACGGCCGACGCCTCGAGCGCACCCTCCAGCTCAGCGCCGACGGCTGGAGCGACGTCACGGAGGCGCGGGCCGAGCGGGAGGTCCCCCTCCTGTGGATCTTCCACGGAGACGGGGAGGTGCTCCCCGGGGAGGGCGCCGAGCCTGCGGAGCTCGACGGCGACCTGCCCGGCCAGGACCGGCTCCGCGACGTCCGGCGGCTCGCGGCGTCGGCCGACGGCACGGTGTCGGCGACCTGGGACGTGCCCGGCGCCCCGCAGGTGACCCTCGTGCTGCCCCCGGGCGGGACGGCCTACGCGGCCTCGGGCGAGGCGAACCCGTCGGGCCGGGCGCTCGGCGTCCTCCTCGTCCGCGTCCACGCGGAGAGCGCACGGTTCGAGGCGCGCTTCACCGTGCCCTCCGCGGGGCGGGCGACCTGACCGCCCGGCCCCTCAGCTGCGGATCGCGTCGATCACCCGGATCCGGGTGGCGATCAGGGCGGGCAGGGCCCCGGCCAGGACGCCCACGAGGGTCGCGGCGCCGAGTCCCACCAGCACCGCCTCCACGGGGAAGGGCGGCAGCTCCACGAGGCCCTGGTCGCGGAAGAAGGAGCTGACGAACGGCGCCTTGACCAGTGCCACCGCCGCCGTCACGCCGACCACACCGGCGAGCACCGTGGCGACCACGGACTCCATGAGCACGCCCACGAAGATCCGCCCGCCGGTCGCGCCGTAGGAGCGGCGGATCCCGATCTCCCGCACCCGGTACCGCACGGTGACCAGGGAGATGTTCACCAGGCCCAGCGCGCCCAGCACCAGGATCACCCCGGCCACCCCCATCACGGCGTAGGCGATCATCTCGAAGCCGAGGTCCTCGGCGGACATCGAGCTCTGGTTCACGTCGAAGGAGCCCGCCGGGGTGTTCCTCAGCGCCGCCCCGAGCCGCTCGCGGATCTCGTCGGCCCGGTCCGGCGGGACCCACACCATGTACTCCGAGGCGGTGGCCGCCCCGGTGCGGCCGGGCAGCGACGCGATCCCGTCCGTGGAGATGTAGGCCTGCATCATGAAGTCGTCCTCCGGGGCTGCGGGCAGCACCCCGACCACGATCGCCTGCTCGGACTCGCTCGCGCCGGAGGCGCCGTACACGGTCACCGGCTCGGTGCCCAGCTCGGGCCGTCCCAGCTGCTCGTACAGGGAGGCGTTGACCACCAGCGCCGGGGCGAGCCGGCGGGCATCGGAGTCCGCGAGCCAGCGACCCTCGGCGACGGTGATGCGGAAGATGTCGGCGTAGGCGGGATCGACCCCGGTCAGCTGCACCGACTGCACGCCCTGCGGGGTCTGCATCCGCAGCGAGTCGTAGACCCGACGGGTGCGGTGCTCGATGCCGAGGCGCTCCACCTGGTCCAGGACCGCGACGTCCTGCTCCTCGGCGGTGATCTCGGCGGGGGCGTCGATGGGGTAGATGGTCAGGGTGGCGTCGCGTCCCGCCCAGGTCTCCGAGGACTGGGTGAGGGCGCTGGTGAGCATGCCGCCGCCGCCCATCACGGCGGTGAGGGCGAACACCGAGAACGCGACCCCGATGAGGGACAGCAGGATCCGGCCCTTGTTCACCCGCAGCTCTCCGCAGGCCTCGACGATCGAGGCGAGCAGGCCGGTCATGCGACCGCCTCCCGTCCGGCGCGGAGCCCGGCGGTGGAGGTCAGCGCGTGACGGGCGCCGTCGGTGGCGACGTCGTGCAGCGTGCCCTCGTCCAGCAGGAAAGAGCGCCGCGACAGCGCCGCGACCTGCAGGTCATGGGTGATGGTGACCAGGGCGGCGTCGGAGTCGCGGGCGATCTCGTCCAGCAGCGCCATGACCGCCTCGCCGGTGGTGACGTCGAGGGCGCCGGTGGGCTCGTCGGCGAGGATCAGCCGCGGCCGGCGCACCAGGGCGCGGGCCACCGCGACCCGCTGCTGCTCGCCGCCGGAGAGGCGGGAGGGCAGCTGCTGGGCGCGATCGGCCAGGCCCACCCGGTCGAGCATCTCGAGGGCCAGGCGCTCGCGCCGCCAGAACTGGCCGGCGCTGCCGTACATCAGCGGCATCATGACGTTCTCGAGAGCGGTGCGGCCGTCGAGCAGGTTGAACTGCTGGAAGACGAAGCCGATGGAGGCGCCGCGCAGCCGGGCACGGCGGCGCTCGCCGAGCCGGGAGACGTCCACCCCGTCGAACAGCAGCTCGCCGCTGCTCTGACGGTCGATCAGCCCCAGCAGGTTCAGCAGCGTGGTCTTGCCGGACCCGGAGCGGCCGACGACGGCGACGTGGTCGCCGCTGTGCACCGAGAGGTCGATGCCGCGCAGGATGTGCAGCTCCTCCCGGCTGGGCAGACGCACGCTGCGTCGCAGAGCACGCAGCTCGAGCAGGGGAGCGGTCACCACACCACGACCTCGGTCGGACCCGACATCCCCCCGGAGCCGTCCCCGGAGTCGACCCCGGGGGCGAACTCCAGAATCTCCTGGCCCTTCTCGAGCCCCTCGGTCACCTCGACCGATCCGTCACCACGCAGTCCGAGCACCACCTCGACGGGGGTCGGCTCACCGGTCGCCTCGTCGAGCACATAGACCACGCCGTTCGGGCCCTCGCCCTCCACGGCGGTGGTGGGCACGGCGAGCACACCGGTCCGGGAGCCGAGGTCCACGGTCACGTCGACCGAGAGGCCCGGGACCACACGGACGTCCTCGGGGACCGGGCACACCAGCTGGGCCGCGGAGACGCCGCCGCCTCCGGAGGAGATCTCCTCGCCGGTGAAGGGGTCGATCTCCGGGCCCGCCGGGGCGGCGGGCTCCTCGATCTCGGCATCCTCCGTGATGGCGGGGGCGGAGCAGGTCGCGGGATCGGGGCTGGTGGGCAGCAGGGCCGTCGCGGCCAGCTCCACGTCCAGCAGCGAGAGCTGCTGCTCCGGGGTGAGGTCCGCGACGATCGAGTAGGTCCCCGGGGAGATGGTCGCGACGGCGTCGC
The DNA here is from genome assembly GCF_002407065.1 of Brachybacterium ginsengisoli. Lineage (NCBI taxonomy): Bacteria > Bacillati > Actinomycetota > Actinomycetes > Micrococcales > Dermabacteraceae > Brachybacterium > Brachybacterium ginsengisoli. The sequence continues at coordinate 3,556,715 of NZ_CP023564.1, read as the reverse complement.
CCTCGGTCAGGCCGTCCCACTCCTCGACCTCCATGCCGCTGATCGTGCCGCTCCCGGTCGCGATGAGGTTGACGTAGCGGTACTCGTCCACCGGCGCGGCCGGCTGCGGTGCGGGCTCGGGCGCCGCGCCCTCGCCGCCCTGCTCGAGGCCGGCCTCGCCGTCGGCCGGGGCCGCGGGCACCTCGACCGGCTCGGGCTCGACGGGGTACCGCACCTGCAGGATCCGTTCCCCCTGCTCGACGTGGTCGCCGTCCGTCCGCCAGATCTTGGTGATCTCGCCGGTGCTGGAGGCCTTGAGCTCCGTGCCGGGATCGGGCGTGACCATGGCCGGGAGCACGAGGGACGAGGAGAGATCCGTCGTGTCCACGGCGGTCAGGGCGTAGTCGTCGAAGCTCGCGCCGGGGGTGACGGTCTCCTGGGACTGCTCGTCGCCGCCGGAGGGGAAGAAGGCCATCTTCGCCAGGGCCAGGGCGATCACGCCGAGGATCAGCATCCAGATCACGGGGAAGACGTAGCGTCGCAGGATGTCCACGGGCGCCTCTCGATCGGGTCGGCGACGACGCCGACGGGGAAGGGGGTGCTCCGCCCGGCACGACCCGGGGGCACGCGGCAAACGCAACTGGACCATTATGCGTAGGACGGTGCGTCATGACCTCCGACTTTGGTGGATCGTCCGGAATCCTCCCCGGTGCGCTCCGGGCCCGGGCGCGGTACGGTCCCGTCATGACCCGCGCCACCGCCGCCCCGTCCGTCCCCGACCACCTCCTGCTGCTGCCGCTGCGGCAGCGCATCCTCGAGAAGGACCTCGGGGTGCGCGCCCTGCACCTGCACCGGGCCGGGCACGAGGACATCACCCACCGCTTCGCCGATGACACGGTGGAGAACATCTACTCGGTCTCCAAGGCGGTGACCGCGCTCGCCGTGGGCATCGCCGCCGCGGAGGGCCTGCTGGACGTCGAGGACCTCGTGGTCGACCATCTCCCGGCCCCGGAAGGCGGGTACGGCGAGGGGATCGACCAGGTGCGGATCCGCCACCTGCTGACGATGTCCTCCGGCTCCCCGGTGCTCGGCTTCGTCGACGAGCACCGCGACCATCCCGACCTCACCGGGCTGTTCCTCGGCACGGATCTCCTCGCCGCCCCGGGCGAGCGCTGGGAGTACTCCAACGGCTCGATCCTCCTGCTCTCGCGGGTGATCGGAGAGCGCACCGGGATGACGATGCGGGACTGGCTGATGCCGCGGCTGTTCGAGCCGCTGGGCATCGTGAACCCCCAGTGGCACACCACCCGCGACGGGCACAGCTGGGGCGCGAGCGGGCTGCACCTCAAGAGCGGCCAGCTCGCCCGCATCGGCCGGCTGCTCCTGCAGCGCGGGGAGCACGAGGGGACGCAGCTGGTGCCCGCCGCCTGGGTCGACGCCCTGCACGCCGACGGCAGCTGGGTCGCCACCGGGGATGCGGAGCCCGAGAGCGTCCGCTACGGGTACGCCGTCTGGGACTGCACGCCCGACGGCGCCTGGCGGGCCGACGGCGCCTACGGCCAGTTCCTGCTGGTGCTGCCCGAGCAGCAGGCCGTCCTCACGATCACCTCGCATCTCGAGGGCCGCGGCGGCGCCGAGATCCTGCGCGCGGTGTGGCAGGAGCTGCTGCCCCTGCTGTGAGCCGGGCGGGCCCGGGACCCGGCGGCGGCACCGGTAGGTTGGGGCCATGGATCCCTCCGTGCTCGTGAACATCGCCCTCGTGCTGCTCTTCGTGCTGATCGGCGGCGTGTTCGCCGGCACCGAGATGGCGATCGTGAACCTCCGCGAGTCGCAGGTCGACCAGCTCGAGGAGAGCGGAGAACGGGGGCAGCGGACCGCCCGGATGGTCCGCGACCCCAATCAGTTCCTCTCCGCCGTGCAGATCGGCGTGACCGTCGCGGGGTTCTTCTCCTCGGCCTACGGCGCCTCGACGATCGCGCCGGCCTTCGTGCCGGTGCTGACCGACCTGGGAGTGCCCGAGCGGACTGCGGGAACGGTCGCGCTGATCGGGATGACCCTGGTCATCGCCTACCTCTCGCTCGTGCTGGGCGAGCTCGCGCCCAAGCGGCTCGCGATGCAGAACGCGCTGGGGATGACGAAGATCGTGGGTCCGCCGCTGCATCTGTTCGGCCAGCTCATGCGTCCGGTGATCTGGCTGCTGTCCGCGTCGACCAACCTCGTCGTGCGGCTGCTGGGAGGGGACCCGGACGCGAACCGTGAGGCGGTCTCCGCCGAGGAGATCAAGGCGATGGTCCGGGACTCCGACGCCCTGGACCAGGCGGAGTCGCGGGTTCTCGCGGACGTGTTCGACGCCTCCGAGCGCACCGTCGTGGAGGTCATGCAGCCCCGTCACCAGGTGCACTTCGTCCACGGGAGCCAGAGCGTGGCCGAGAGCCGCGAGGAGATCCGGGACACCGGCTTCTCGCGCTATCCCGTCACCGGCGAGGACGTCGACGATGTGCTCGGGTTCGTGCACGTGCGCGACATGCTGCTGGTCGAGGACCCCGCCGCCTCCACCATGGCCGAGCTGGTGCGCCCCATCGAGCACATCCCCGGCACCGTGCGGGTGCTCTCGGCGCTGAACCGGATGCGCGCCCACGCCGACCAGATCGCGGTGGTGGTCGACGAGTACGGTGGCACCGACGGGATCGTGACCCTCGAGGACCTGCTCGAGGAGCTGGTGGGCGAGATCTACGACGAGTTCGACCGCGAGTCCTGGCCCTCGCCCGGCGGCCTCGACAGCATCCTCGCGGCCGACGGCACCTTCGAGGGCGGGCTGATCCTCCAGGAGTTCGAGGCCGCCACCGACATCGCCCTGCCGGACACCGGCGGGTACGAGACCGTGGGCGGGTTCCTCATGGCGCAGCTGGGCCGCATCCCCGAGGTCGGGGACGTGCTCGAGGTCGAGGGTGGGCGGCTCGAGGTGGTCGAGGTCGACGAGCGCCGGGTGAAGACGGTGCGCTTCACCGCCGTGCTCGGCGAGACCGAGGAGCCCGGCGCGGACCCTGCGAGCTGACCGATCGGCTCGGTCGCTCCCCGGCGTGGGGCACCCGGCCGTGAGGTGCCGGGGCTAGGGTGAACGGAACGGGCGCCGTGCCTGGGGCAGGTGCCCACCCGGACCACCATCTCTGGAGGCACCCCATGGCCCGCACCAGCTTCGCCCAGCTCCTCGTCACCCAGCTCCGTGACCTCGGCGTCGAGCGCATCTACGGAGTGGTCGGGGACTCCCTGAACCCGGTCGTGGACGCGGTGCGCACCACCGAGGGCATCGAGTGGGTGCACGTGCGCAACGAGGAGGCCGGCGCCTTCGCCGCCGGCGCCGAGGCGCGCCTGACCGGGAAGCTCGCGGTGTGCGCCGGATCCTGCGGGCCGGGGAACACCCACCTGATCCAGGGACTCTACGACGCCCACCGGGACGGCGCTCCCGTGCTCGCGATCGCCTCGCACATCCCCTCCTCGACGATCGGCACGGGCTTCTTCCAGGAGACCCATCCCGAGATCCTGTTCCGCGAGTGCAGCCACTTCTGCGAGATGGTCAACTCCGGCTCCCACGGGGCGAGGATGCTCCATATCGCCGTCCAGACCGCGATCGCGGAGCGCGGGGTCTCCGTGCTGGTGCTGCCGGGCGATGTGGCCGACGAGGAGGTCGACGGGCCCCTGACCCGCGACCTCGCCACGGACCTCGGCCGTGTCCAGCCCGCGCCCGGGCCCGTCGGCCGCCTCGCCGAGCTGATCGACGAGGCGGGCGCCGTCACCCTCTTCGCCGGGGCCGGGGTGCGGGACGCCCGCGAGGAGGTGCTCGCCCTCGCCGAGCGGATCAAGGCCCCGATCGGCCACGCCTTCGGCGGCAAGGAGTTCATGCAGTACGACAACCCCTTCGACGTGGGGATGAGCGGGCTGCTCGGCTACGGCGCCTGCTACGACGCGATGCACGAGGCGGATCTGGTGATCCTCCTGGGCACCGACTTCCCTTACAGCGAGTTCCTGCCCGGCGCCGACGGCGGGAAGAGGCCGCACGTGGTGCAGATCGACGCCGACGCCTCGCGCCTGGGTCGGCGCGTGCCGCTGGACCTCGCCGTCCACGGGGACGTGGCCCTCACCCTCCAGGCGGTGCTGCCGCTTCTCGGCGCCGCCAAGAGCCCCCGCTTCCTGCACCGCCAGCTGAAGGCCCACCACAAGGCGCTGACCGGAGTGGTCGCCGCATACACGAAGAAGGTGGAGCGGATGACGCCGATCCACCCCGAGTTCGTCGCCGCGACGCTGGACGACCTCGCCGACGAGGACGCCGTGTTCACCGTGGACACCGGCATGTGCAACGTCTGGGGAGCCCGCTACATCACCCCGAACGGGAAGCGCCGCCTGTTCGGCTCGTGGCACCACGGCAGCATGGCCAACGCCCTCCCGCAGGCGATCGGCGCCTCGAAGACCTTCCCCGAGCGGCAGGTCATCTCGATGAGCGGCGACGGCGGCCTGGGCATGCTGATGGGGGAGCTGCTCACCGTGAAGCTCCACGACCTCGCCACCAAGATCGTGGTCTTCAACAACTCCAGCCTCGGCATGGTCAAGCTCGAGATGCTCGTCGAGGGCCTGCCCGACCACGGCACCGACCACGAGGACGTCGACTACGCGGCGATCGCCCGGGCCGTCGGGATCGGCGGCGTGCGCATCACGGACCCGAAGACCCTCCCGCAGCAGCTGGCCGAGGCGCTCGCGACCCCGGGCCCGGTGCTGATCGACGTGGTCACCGATCCGGATGCGCTGTCGATGCCGCCGAAGATCTCCGCCCAGCAGATCCGCGGCTTCGCGACGGCGTCGACGAAGATCGTGCTCGGCGGCGGCGTGGGCAGGATGGTCGACATGGCCGCCGCGAACCTGCGGAACATGCCGCGATGACATGGAGTGGACGTCACGTCGCGGCCTCGTCCCGAGCATGCCGTGTGGAATGCTGGTCGGGTGACCCGACCGCCGTCGAAGGAGGGTGCCGTCCATGGCTCTGATCCATCCGCGCAGCCTCGAGCGCTGGCAGGAGTGGCGCGGCAGTCGCCGCCGCATCCCCGGCATCCACCGGGTGCAGATCGGTGCGCCGCAGCCCGCTCCCGGCTATGTGCTCCACAGCCGTGACGGCGACGGGTCGGCCCGCACCCTGCTCGGCATCGACACGGCCGACGGCGCCGCCCACGGCGGGCTCCCGGCGGTGCTCCCCTATGTGCACGGCACCGTCCACGTGGTCACCCCCGCCGGGGTGGTCCCCGAGGAGCTGAAGGGCCCCGGATGGCGGCATGAGCGCCTCTCCTCCCCGTCGGCCGGGCTGGACCGGCTGGGCATCACCGCCGTGCTGACCCTCGGATGGCATCTCGAGGTGGGGCGCGAGCTGCACGACTGGGCCCATGACGCGGAGATCCCGGGCGTGGTCATCCAGCACGACGTCCTCACCCCCTTCGCCCCGCCGCTGCCCCCGGAGGTCACGCTGCTGGCCTGGACCGAGGAGGACGGCGCCTTCCACCGTGCGGGGCGCGACGACGTCGAGGTGCGCGTGGTCGGCTCCCAGCGGATGTGGGAGGCCCGCCATGACGCGGCCGGGGCGGAGGCCGACCTCGAGGACAGGCCGGTGTTCCTCGGCCAGCTGGACCGGATCGACCTCCCGCGTCGGACCACGCTCTCGGCCGCGCTGTCCTACTGCCGCTCCGCAGGTGCCCTGTACCGACCGGGCGCCGAGGAGACCGATCGGTCCTCGCGGATCGCCCACCGGGCGCTGCGCGCGAGGGGCATCGAGTTCCAGGACACGACGATCCCGCTCGCCGCGCAGAACCGTCCGGTCGTCTCCGTGCTCTCCGCGGACATCCTCGAGGCCGCGGTGCGCGGGCTGCCGGCCTGGGTCCACGCCCCGCGCGCGCCGTCGTGGCTGGACGAGCAGTGGGCGCGGTACGGCATGCGCCGCGTCGGGAGCGAGCCGACGCCCGCACCGAAGGTCTCCGCGGATGAGCCCGCACGGCTGATCGCCCAGATCCTCGAGGGAGGCGCGTGAGCATCCTCGACCTCCACGGTCGTCGTCAGCGCTATGCCTGGGGGTCCGCGACCGCGATCCCCGAGTTCCTGGGGCGCGAGGCCGACGGCGACCCGTGGGCCGAGATCTGGTTCGGCGCGCATCCGCTGGCACCGGTGCCGACCTCGGCCGGGCCGACGCTCGAGGAGCTGATCGCGGCGGACCCCCTCCCGATGCTCGGCGAGGACGTCGCGCGCGCCTTCGGGGGGCGGCTGCCCTATCTCCTGAAGCTGATCGCCGCCGAACGGCCGCTCTCCCTCCAGGTCCATCCCACGCGGGAGCACGCCGCCGAGTCCTTCGCCGCCGAGCAGGCCGCCGGCATCCCCCTGGAGTCGGCGCAGCGCACCTACCGCGACGCCAACCACAAGCCGGAGATGCTCATCGCGCTGACGCGCTTCACCGCGCTGTGCGGCTTCCGCACCCCGCGCCGCGCCGCGGCGATCCTCGACGGGCTGGGGACCGACCTCACCGATCGCCTGCACCGCCTGCTGGTGGAGAACCCCACCGCCCACGGGATGCGCGCGGCCTTCCGCACCCTGGTGTCCGCCTCGCTGCGACCGTCACCGGAGGCCGTGGACGAGGTCGTCGCCGCCTGTCGGGCCCGGTCGGAGGCGGGCGCCTCGCCGTCACCGCGCATCGACCGGTTCATCTCCCTGCTGGCCGAGCACCACCGGGGCGACCCGGGGGTCGTGGCGGCCCTCCTGCTGAACCCGGTGACGCTGCAGCCGGGCGAGGCGATGTACGTCCCGGCGGGGGCGCTCCACGCCTACCTCCACGGGGTCGGGATCGAGATCATGGCGGCGAGCGACAACGTGCTGCGGGCGGGCCTGACGCCGAAGCAGGTCGACGCCGACGAGGTCATCCAGTGCGTCAGCGTCACCGCGGCGCCGCCGATGCGCGTCGCCCCGGAACGACAGAACCAGACCTCGATCGCCTACTACGCCCCCGTGGACGACTTCGAGCTCGCGGTGACGGAGGTCGAGGCGGGCGGCGCTCCGAACCTCGTCCCCGGGTCGGGACCCAGGATCCTGCTCGGACTGGACGGCGAGGTCACGCTGCGCACCCTTGCGGGGGACCGCATGCTCCGCGCGGGCCAGGCGGCCTTCGTCCCGGCCTCGGACGGCCCGCTGCGCGCGCACGGGGCCGGGCGGTTCGCCCAGGCGAGCGTGCCCTGAGCCGAGGCGGGCGCCCGCGGTCACTCCGCGGGGGAGCCGGCGGCGTTCTCCTCGAGCGCGAGCTCCAGCTGCTCCCGCAGCTCCTGCACGAAGTCGATCACCGCGCTGGCGCCGTCGACCGGACCGCCGGCCAGCAGGCCGTCGGCTCCCAGCAGCACCGCCGACGGGGCGGTGCTGCCGCCGAGCGCGGAGCGTGCGGAGAACTGCAGATCATGCAGCACGTGGTCGCCGACCCGCTGCATCGTCCGCTCCCGCAGCTGATCCACCGGGCGGGAGAACACGAACAGCACCTGCAGATGGTCCGAGAGCGCGGCGGTCCAGTCCCCGGCGTTGTCGAGCACGCGCTCGCAGGGCCCGCAGCCCTCGGAGACGAAGATCAGCAGTGCGGCGCGATGGCTCGCGAGCTGCCGGAGGGTGATCAGTCGGGTGTCCGGCTGCTGGAGGACCGCGGCAGGGATCGCCGTGCGCTCGTAGTCCAGCAGCTCCTCCTCGTCCTCGGTCTCGTCGGTCGGCGCGCTTCCCGCCGGCAGCTCCTCGGAGTCCTGCTCCTGCGGACTGGTCCCGCCCCGCACCAGCAGCACGAGCACCGCCGTGACCAGCAGCGCGGCTCCGAAGCCCAGGAGGGACAGGGGCTCCTGGACGAGCGTGCGCTCCATCAGCCCTGAGGCGGCGGCCGTCACGCCGAGCACCGCGAGGAACGAGAGCAGGATGTTCCGCGCCAGCGTGGTCCGGGTGACCGAGGGGGAGGCGAGGGTCCCGAAGCAGGAGCACTCCACGACCTCGTCCCAGGTCAGGGCCCGCGCGATGATCCCCAGGTAGGTGACCATGAGCAGCGCGATCAGGATCGCGACCATCGTCTGCAGCGGTGCGGAGGGCACCCACAGGATCATCGCGAGCGCGAACTCCGCGATGGGCAGCACGGTCGCGATCGACCGGTGGAAGGGGCGCAGCGGCAGACGCAGCGAGGTCATCGCGTCCTCGACGCCACGTCGGTCCCCGAGCTTCGCGAGCCCCGAGGTCAGAAGCGTGAGCGACAGCAGTATCGGAGCGGCGATCAGCAGGCTGGTCATCTGCGGCGAACCCTTCCCGTCGGCCCGCGCATCGGGCCGCTTCCTTCCATTGTCGCGGAATCAGGTGGCTCCTGCGGTCGCGACCTACCCTGTCTGCATGGCTCCCGGCACCTCTCCGCTCACAGCGCACGGACTCCCGACCCCGGATCCCGATCCGCGCGACCGCATCCTCGCCGACGTCTCCGCCCTGCGCGCCTCCTTCGACGCCGGCACCACCCGGCCCCTCGAGGCCCGGCTCGCCCAGCTCGAGGCCCTCGGCCGGGGCCTGCGCGCGGAGGAGCCGCGCCTGGCCCGCGCCCTCGCCGAGGACCTCGGGAAGTCCCGCACGGAGAGCGCGCTGACCGAGATCGGCGTGGTCTCACAGGAGATCGCGCACACCCGGAAGCACCTGCGCTCCTGGCTGCGGCCCGAGCGGCTGAGCCTGGGGCCGCTGCTCGCCCCGGCCTCCGGGGAGCTGCGCCGCGAGCCGCTGGGCACCACGCTGATCATCTCGCCGTGGAACTACCCCGTGAACCTCACCCTGGCCCCGCTGGTCGCCGCGATCGCGGGCGGCAACACCGCGATCGTGAAGCCCAGCGAGGTGGCGCCGGCGACCTCCGCCGCGCTCGCCCACCTGCTGCGCACCCACCTCGACCCCGACTGGGTGCGGGTGGTCGAGGGCGCGGTCCCGGAGACGACGCTCCTGCTCGAGCAGCGCTTCGACCTGATCTTCTACACCGGCAACGGCGCTGTGGGCCGGATCGTCGCGCGCGCCGCCGCCGACCACCTCACGCCCACCGTGCTCGAGCTGGGCGGGAAGTCCCCGGTGTTCGTCGACGAGGGCACCGATCTCGCCGCCGTCGCGAGGCGGATCGTGTGGGGCAAGTTCACCAACGCCGGGCAGACCTGCATCGCCCCGGACCATCTGATGGCCACGCCGCGCACCCTCGAGCAGCTCACCCCGCATCTGACGCGGGCGGTGCGGGCGCTGTACGGGGCGCGGCCCGAGCGGAGCCTCGACTACGGACGCATGGTCGGCACGCGCCACTTCGACCGCGTGCTGGGCCTCGTCGACGACGAGAAGGTGGTCATCGGCGGGACGGTCGGGGCGGATCGTGCCCGCCGCTACCTGCCGCCCACGATCATGACCGGCGTGGACTGGGGCGACCCGGTGATGGGCGAGGAGATCTTCGGCCCCGTGCTGCCGCTGCTGGCCGTCGACGGTCCGGACGAGGCGATCGCGCGGATCCGCGCGGGGGAGAAGCCGCTGACCGCCTACGTGTTCTCGCCCCGGCGCGAGGTCGAGGAGCGCTTCGCGACGGAGACCTCCTCGGGATCGCTCGCCCTGGGGTTCACCCTCGCCCACGTGGGCGCGCCCGGCATGCCCTTCGGCGGGGTGGGGGAGTCCGGCACGGGCGCGTATCACGGTCAGGCGGGCATCGAGGCGTTCACCCACGCCAAGCCGGTGGTGCGGAAGCCGCTGCGGCCCGACACCCTCAAGCTCGTGCTCCCGCCGTACACCGGCATCAGGCGCCGCGTGCTGCGCCGCCTGATGCGCTGACCTCTGTCCACATGTCGCCGCGTCCTGCTCCGGGAGCAGGGCATCGGGGATATCGTCGGGGAGATCCCGAGCAGGCCGACGGACCGAAGGAGCCCCCGCCATGACTCAGCCGCCTCCCGGCCCACCCCTTTCCCCGTACGCCCAGTCCCCGGGCGTGCCGCCCTTCCCGCCGGCAGGCGATGACGGCGGCCCCGGTGGTCCGACCCTGTTCAACGGCGCCACCGGGCACGGCGTCATGGGGCGCAAGGGGATCCGGCATCCGTGGGAGATGCCGCTGCTGTGGGTCGGCGTCGGGCTGACCATCCTGGCGTACACCGCCTGGTGGATCCTCATCATCAGCACCGTCGTGCTGCGCTTCACCGAGGGCGAGGCGACGGTTGCGAGCCTCTGGCAGTACGTGGGCATCCTGCCGTTCTTCATCCAGCTCGCCGTCATCCTGCCGCTGGCCCCGATCCTCATCTGGTGGGGCCGCGCGATGATGTACGCCCGGCTGCGCACCTCGGCCGTGCGCATGAGCCCCACCCAGTTCCCCGAGGGCTACCGGATGGTCGTCGAGGCCGCCCAGCAGTTCGGCCTGCGGAAGGTCCCGGACGCCTACGTCGTGATGGGCAACGGCGTGATCAACGCGTTCGCCGCCGGTCACGGGTTCCGCCGCTTCGTGACCGTCCACTCGGATCTGTTCGAGGTGGGCGGCGCCACCCGCGACCCCGAGGCGCTGCGCTTCGTGATCGGGCACGAGGTGGGCCATCTCGCGGCCGGTCACGTCTCCTACTTCCGCATGGTCTTCACCACCGTGATCAGGATGATCCCGATCCTCGGCCCGGGCTTCTCGCGCGCGCAGGAGTACAGCGCGGACAACTACGGCTACTCCTTCACCCCCACCGGCGCGCCCGGGGTGATGGGCCTGCTCTCCGGCGGAAAGTATCTCGGGGCCGATGTCAACGTCAACGAGCTCGCCGATCGTGCTGCGACCGATCCCAGCCTCTTCGTGCACTGGGCCAACGCCACCTCCTCCCACCCGGTGACCACCTGGCGCGCCCATGCCCTGCGCGACCGCTCCACGCCCGGGTCCCTGTGGATCCGCCCCTCCGGAGCGCTGTACACCTCGCCCCTGCCGCCGGGGCACGTATGGTCCTCGCGGTACCCCACGCCGAGCGCCGCCCTTGCGATGCTCGCCGCGGCGGATGCCCACCGTCCCGCCGGGTACGGCGGTCAGTTCGGGCGCTTCTCGGGGATCGACTACTCCAGCCGTCCGTCGGCGCGTGCCGTGCAGACCGCGGCTCCGCTGCTCTCGGGCCGCACGGGCTACACCATCGCGCCCGGCCCCTATCGCGACGACGCCCGCGGCCCCCTGGTCCCCGCCGCCCAGAACCCCTTCGGGCCCCCGCCCGGCGGTCAGGGCCCCCAGATGCCCTCCTGATCGCACCCCTGGCCCAGGGTGGTGTCCCACGGGTCACCCCGACCTCCAGAAATCTGCACTGAGTGCATACAGTGGCAGGGTGATCCCCGACCCCAGCGCGCTGAATCCCCCGGTGCGTCGCAAGCCCCTGCTCGCCGTCCTCCTCGCCCCGCTGTTCATGGCACTGATCGCCGTGAGCGTCATCAACGTCGCCCTCACCGCGATCGGCGAGGGCCTCGAGGCGGACACCGGTGACCTGCAGTGGGTGATCTCCGGATACGCCCTGGCCTTCGGCATGCTGCTGGTGCCCGCCGGACGCGCCGGGGACGCCACCGGTCGGCGGCGCATGTTCATCATCGGCGTGGGGGTGTTCACCCTCGGCTCGCTGCTGTCCGGACTCGCCCCGAGCGCGGAGATGCTCAACCTCGCACGCATCCTCCAGGGCCTCGGCTCGGGCCTGCTGAACCCGCAGACCGTCGCCCTGATCCAGCAGCACTTCCGCGGCCAGGACCGGGCCCGCGCCTTCGCGCTGCTGGCCACCACCGTCGCGGTCGCCACCGCGATCGGCCCCGTCGTGGGCGGCGCGCTGATCCAGATCCTCGGCCCCGACTGGGGCTGGCGATGGATGTTCCTGATGAACGTCCCGATCGGCGTGAGCGCGATCCTCGGCGCCCTGAAGTACATCCCCGACGACAAGGTGCGCGGGAAGGGGCGACCGGACCTCGACCCCGTCGGCGCGTTGCTGCTGTGCCTGGCGATCCTCGGGATCATGCTGCCCTTCCTCGAGCGCGGCGTGAGCGTGCTGGTGTGGCTGTCCTTCCCCGCCGGGCTGCTGGTGCTGGGCCTGTGGTGGGCCTGGGAGCGGCGCTACAAGGGCCGCGGCCGCACCCCGATGGTGGACACCGCCATCTTCGTCAACCGCGCCTTCCGCAACGGCATCCTCATCGTCTCGGTGTACTTCCTCGGCGCGACCAGCGTGTGGATCATCGTCCCGCTCTACCTGCAGATGCACCTCGGGCACACCCCGTTCCAGGCCTCCCTCATGGGCGTGCCCTCCTCGATCGCCGCCGCGGTGAGCTCGCAGATCTCCGGCCGCTACGTGCTCACCTTCGGCCGCCGCATGGTGATCGTGGGCTTCGGCGTCGCCTTCGTGGGCCTCTTCGGCACCGCGCTGATGACCGGCTTCGTGGAGAACGGGATGATCCCCTTCTGGTGGCTCGCCCTGCCGCTGACCCTGATGGGGCTCAGCCAGGGCATGACGATCTCCCCGAACCAGACCCTCACCCTGAACTCCGTCGACCCCCGCTTCGGCGGCGTGGCCGGCGGCATCCTGCAGCTCGGCCAGCGCACCGGCGCCGCGATCGGCACCGCCATGATCCCCGGCATCATCTTCTCCCTCACCGAGGGCGGGACCGCCTGGCTCGAGGCGTTCATCATCGCGCTGACCATCATCATGGCGCTCACCCTGGTGGCGATGGGCGTGAGCTTCGCCGACCGCGCGCGGGAGAAGGCGGGCAAGGGCGCGCTGTGACGTCGCGGTAGGCTCGGCCTGCTCGAGGGGAGGGCGACCAGATGGCACGAGGACGTGACCGCACGGAGGGTCGGGGGCTGTCGATGGGCTGGGACCAGCCCGAGGACTCCTCGCCGGGGAGCCCGGTGACGCAGGTGCCTGCCCCGAGCGCTCCTGCTCCGAGCGGCCCTGCTCCGAGCGGCCCTGGCCAGCGGGGCGCCGCCACCTCGTCCCCGTCCGTCCGCCGTCGGCGTCTTCTGATCGCGCTCGGCGCCGCCGCCGCGCTCGTCCTCGCCCTGCTCGTGGGACTGCCGCGGCTGGGTGAGGAGGCGGACGGCCCGGAGGAGGTCGCCCAGCGGTTCCTGCAGTCGCTGGTCGACGGCGATCTGGACGCCGTGCGCTCCCATGCCAGCACAGCGGAGGACTCGAGCTCCGCCGCTCTCACCGCGGAGGTGCTGGGCGCCGCGACGGACCGCGTGCGGGGCTTCGAGATCCTGGACGTCGTACGGGATGCTGGCACCGCGACCGTCACCGCCTCCCTGGACAGCGGCACCGCCCAGCGGGAGGTGACGATGTCGCTGACGGCGACCTCGGCCGGGGCCTTCTCCCCGGTGCGCTGGGAGATCGTGCCCGTCGAGCTGCCGGAGGTGCAGCTCTCGCTGCCGATGGGCACCGAGCGGATCGAGGTCAACGGGATCCCGCTCGACGTCGACGATCTCGCCGTGACCGGGAACCCCGACGCGCCGCGTGCCACGCTGCAGCTGCTGCCGGGCACCTACGAATTCTCCGTGCCCGTGGAGTCGACGTGGCTGCAGAGCTCCACGGGCACCATCACCGTTCCGCCCCTGCTCGGCACCTGGCGCAAGCCGTTCGACCTCATGGGCCATGAGATGAACGACGCCGGGACGCAGGAGGTGGAGAGCCTCGTCGACGCCGCCCTCCAGGTGTGCCTGGAGTCCACCGCCGAGGTGCCCGGGCAGTGCCCCCGGGGCCTGGGCGACGGGGTCGGCGGGTGGACGCCGGGCAGCCCGCTCGAGCTGAGGCTGGAGCCGGTCGGTGACTTCCTGTGGATATTCAGCGGCACTCTGGCCGATGCGCCCGGCGGAGCCTCCGAGGGCGGGATCCCGTTCGCGGTGGAAGGCTTCGCCTACCTCCTCGGCTCGGGCGACCTCCGGGTCGAGCTCGGGCTGGATCGAGGATTCGCCATGGGCTACTGCGTGGATGCGGAGACCGGGGAGGTCACGGGCATAGGTGTCGTCGCGGATCCGAACGATCCGGCGGACTGGGACGTGTGCGGCTGAGGCAGCCCGCTCACTCCGCGGCGTCGGCTCCCTGGACCTCCGGCCCCGGCGCGGGCTCGTGCCCGGCCTCCTCGGGGTTGCGACGCACGAACAGCGCGATCACCACGGTGACCAGGCCCAGCGCGGCCGAGAGCGTGAACGCCACCGAGGTGCCGGCGGAGATGCCCTCGAGGGTGCTGCCCCCGGACTCGACGGTGCCCGCCGCGATGCGCGACATGATCGAGACCAGCAGCGCGGCCCCGGCGGCCCCGGCGACCTGCTGCACGGTGCCGACGATCGCCGAGCCGTGCCCGTACCGTGCGCGGGGCAGTGAGCCCATGGCGGTGGTCATCAACGGGGTGAACACGAAGGCCAGGCCCAGCGACATGATCACGTGGCCCACCACGATCAGCCACGGCTGGTCGGGCACGCGGGACATGATCCCGATGCCGACCACCACGGCGGCGAGGCCGGGTACGAGCAGCGGGCGCGGGCCCACCCGGTCGAACAGACGGCCGACGAGCGGGGCGAGCAGCCCCATCGCCAGGCCGCCGGGCAGCATCATCAGCCCCACCGACAGCGTGGACAGCTCGAGCACCTTCTGCAGGAAGATCGGCAGCAGCACCACCACTCCGAACATCGCGCCCATCATGACCACCATCAGCACCACCGCGATGGTGAAGCTGCGGGAGGAGAAGGTGCGCAGGTCCAGCAGAGGCCGCTCCTGCCTCTGCAGGGAGAGCTGCCGGCCCACGAACAGGCCCAGGGAGAGCACGCCCACCACGAGGCAGATCACGGCCGCCGTCGGGGCTCCGCCGGAGGCGGCGTCGGCCGCATCGCCGCCGTGCCCGCCGCCGCCGGAGATACCGGTGAGGCCGTAGACCAGGGGGCCGAAGCCGAGGCCTGCGAGGACCACAGACAGCGGATCCGCCGGCTGGTCCGAGGCCTCGTTGACGTTCTCGATCCGGCGCAGGCCGAACAGCAGGGCCGCGATCGCGATCGGCAGCACCAGCACGAACAGGGCGCGCCACGGCGCGACCGAGAGGATCAGCCCGGAGATCGTGGGTCCCAGCGCCGGGGCGACCGAGATGACGATCGAGATGTTGCCCATCACCTGACCGCGCCGGCTGGGCGGGACCAGGTTCATCACCGTCGTCATCAGCAGGGGCATCATCACCGCGGTGCCCGAGGCCTGCACGATCCGGCCGATCAGCAGCGGCAGGAACGAGGGGGAGAGGGCGCAGATCAGCGTGCCGAGGGTGAAGGTGGTCATCGCGATCGCGAACACCTGGCGGGTGGAGAAGCGCCCCATCAGGTAGCCGGTGGTCGGGATGACCACGGCCATGGTGAGCATGAAGCCGGTGGTGAGCCACTGCGCGGTGGTCTCGGCCAGGCCGAGGTCGTCCATGATCGGCGGCAGGGCGACCGACAGGATCGTCTCGTTGAGGATGACGACGAACGCGCTGATCAGCAGCAGGATGATGACGCTGCGGTCGCGCGGCGCGAGAGCATCGGCGCGAGGGGCCGGAGCGGTGGCTGGGGAGTGGGGCACCGACGAAGTGTAGGTACCGGCCCGGACACCGCACCAGATGTTTTCAAGAGCCCTGCGTCACCTGGCGTCGACGCCGGATGAGTGCCCGGAACCGCTCCGGCGCGGGCAGGCGCAGCCGCTCCAGGGGCAGGAAGGCCGCCCAGCACAGCACCGTGGGCAGGAAGTGGATGCCCAGCAGCAGCAGGGTGGCCAGGTGGAAGCCCAGATACAGCGCGACCGCGAGGTGGAGGGCCCGCCCGCGCAGGAAGAGCACCACGGGGGAGAGGGTCTCCAGTGCGAGGCCGGCCCACTGCGCGGGGACGAACACCCACGGAGTGTTCTCCACCATCCAGTGCGCGAGGCCGGAGCCGCGCCGCAGCGACGCCCAGGTGAGGATCGCGCTGTTGCCCCAGGTCGCGAGCGAGCCCGAGTACATGATCTTCGGGAGGACGGAGAAGAAGTAGGTGGCGACCACCGCGATCTGGATCGCGCGCAGCGCCCAGCCCGCGGCCTCGCTGCGCTCCTCGCCCCCCGCCGCGCCGCCGACGGTGGGCAGGACCGCGACGGCCACCAGCAGGGCCATGTGGTCGTGGGCGACGTAGCCGTAGGAGTTGCTGTAGAGCATCCACAGCCAGAACGAGATCGCGAGGATCGCCCCGGTCAGCCGGGGCCTCCAGCCCACGATGCCCGCCGCGCAGCAGGCGAGGATCACGGTCAGCAGGGCATATGCGACCGGCGCGGTGACCGCCGGCAGGTGCAGGAGGCGGGCCAGGGCGACCGGGGCGAAGAAGCCCGGCGTCCCGATCAGGGAGAGCACGTCCTTGGACAGGGTCAGCACGTCGACCACCACGAAGGCGCTGACCAGCACCCGCAGCACCCGGATGCGCTCGAGCGGCAGCGCCGGGAACAGGGCGGGGCGCAGCCGGGATGCCGCGCTCACCGCGCCACCCACCGGGTCACCTCGACCAGCTCGTCCTCGCCGTGCGCGGAGCCGTTCCGCAGCTGCGTGATCCGCTGGCACAGCACCAGCTCGGTCAGCGGGTCCTGATCGGGATGGCTGCGGTCGTACGCCGCGGCCAGCGGCGCGAGCAGCTCCGGGTCGGCCCGGATCGCCTCGAGCTGGTTCTCGACGTCGGCCCGCTCGGCGCCCACGCTGCGCTGCCCGAAGCGGATGTCGAAGGGCTCGCCCTGGGCACGGATCCCCTGCAGGCAGGTGTTGACCACCTCGCCGTCGGGATCGACTCCGCGGGAGAACTGGTCCAGCACCCCGAAGGGGAAGAGGTCGTTGGAGCGGGTCAGCCCGCCGACGACCAGCACCCCCAGGCACAGCAGTGTCGCCAGCATGCGCCAGGTCATCGAGACCGGGGAGAGGGCGGCAGAGGAGGGCACGGGAGGAGGGTATCGGGATCTCCTGGGGCCGGCGCGTCATCGCCGAGAGGTCGAGGAGCGAGGGGATTTGTACTCAGTAATTCCCCGGGTGTCATTTCTGATCTCGGCGATTCAGGTAAAAACTTGTTCAAGTTTCGGCGCGGACTTGGCATGCGATGTACGGAACGCGCAGGTGGGCGGGGCACCGTGGGGAGTGGTCCGACGTCTCGACGTCGGGCGCTCGGTGTCATCCGCCGTCCCTCGCGTTCTTCCCCGCGCTTCCCCGCACGTTCCCCCGCGCCCTTCCCCAGGAGCTCCCGATGTCTGCACCCACGAACGCCCCCACCCACCGCGCCGACGGCTCGGCGGTCTACTTCCGCGGAGCTCGCATCGCCCCGAAGATGGCCGCCGCCACCACCGGCGCCGTCCTCGCCGCGGGCCTCGGCGCCACCGGCGCGGACGTCGCCTCCGCGGACACCGCCGTCTGGGACAAGGTCGCCCAGTGCGAGTCCGGCGGCAACTGGGCGATCAACACCGGCAACGGCTACTACGGCGGCGTGCAGTTCTACCAGCCCACCTGGAAGGCCTACGGCGGTCAGGCGTTCGCTCCCTACGCCCACCAGGCCACCAAGGCCGAGCAGATCGCGATCGCCCAGCGGGTGCTGCAGGCCCAGGGCCCCGGCGCGTGGCCCACCTGCGGCAAGAAGGCCGGACTGACCCGCACGAACGGCGGCGCCGACGCGAACGCCCAGCCGTCGACCGGCGGTGGCGGCAGCACCACGGCGCCGTCGGCTCCGAGCTCCGGCGCCCTTACGGTCGACGGCAAGTTCGGCCCGGCCACGACCCGTGCGCTGCAGGGCTGGGTCGGCGTCTCCCAGGACGGCTCGCTGTCCACCAGCGACATCAAGGCGCTGCAGTCGAAGGTCGGGGCGACGGCCGATGGGAAGATCGGTGCCGACACCACCCGCAAGCTGCGCGCGGCCATGGGCCTGTCGAGCAACGGTGTGTGGGACTTCCGCACGAACTACTCCACCGTCAAGGCGCTCCAGAACTTCCTCAACTCCGGCGCTCCCGCCTCCAGCGCGCCGGCCGCGCCGTCGAAGCCCTCGGCTCCGAGCACCGGCGCCCTCACGGTCGACGGCAAGTTCGGCCCTGCCACCACCCGCGCCCTGCAGGGCTGGGTCGGCGTGAGCCAGGATGGCTCGCTGTCCACGAGCGACATCAAGGCGCTGCAGACCAAGGTCGGCGCGACGGCCGACGGCAAGATCGGCGCGGAGACCACCCGCAAGCTGCGCGCGGCCATGGGCCTGTCGAGCAACGGCGTGTGGGACTTCCGCACCAACTACTCGACCGTCAAGGCGCTGCAGCAGCACCTCAACGCCCGCTGAGCCGGCTCAGGACTCGGCGTCGCCGCGGGACTCCCGGGCGGCGTCGAGCAGCCGGTCCACGATCGGCAGCAGCTGCTCAGGGGTGAACTGCCCGGGGCTCGGGGTGCCGCCCGGGGTCGCCGGGCCTCCGCCGCCGTTCAGGGCGGCGTCGAAGTAGAGCCCGTCCCCGAGCAGCAGGATCGCGTTCGCGGTCGCCTCCTCGCCCACTTCGGCGAGGATCAGCTCGAGCCAGGCCCGGCGTGCGCGCCGCATCGCCTCCTGGGCTCCGGCATGGGACTCCTGGGCGAGCTGGGCGACGGCGACGAAGGCGGTGTCGAGGGGCCCACCGGTCCACGCCGAGCTGCGCACGTAGTACCGCGAGGGGCCGTCGGCTGCGGCGCCCATCTGCGCCACATCCTCCTCGAGAAGTGCGTCCAGCCGCGCGATCAGCCCGTCGGCCAGGGCCTCCTTCGACCCGAAGTGGTACAGCAGCCCTCCCTTGGAGACGCCGGCGCGCGCCGCCACGGCGGTGAGGGTCGTCGAGCGCTCCCCGGTCTCCTGGAGGATCGACTGGTAGGCGTCGAGCAGTGCATCGCGAGCTGACATGAGACAGACCTTACTGGTGGCGCGGATCGCCACCCCTTGAACTGTACCGTCCGGACGGTTTAGTTTGACGGAGTCCCGCACATCCCTGCGGGATCCCGACGACTCCCGGAGACGACCGTGCACAGCGCACCCCAGACCCCGATCGCCCCGCGCCGCGAACGCAGCCCCTGGACCGCGCTCGCCGTCCTGATGCTGCCCGTGCTGCTGGTCGCGGTGGACAACACGGTGCTCTCCTTCGCGCTGCCCGCGATCTCCGAGGCGCTCGCCCCCTCGGGGCAGCAGCTGCTGTGGATCGTGGACGTCTACCCGCTGGTGCTCGCCGGGCTGCTGGTCCCGATGGGGTCCCTGAGCGACAGGCTGGGGCGGCGCCGCCTGCTGCTGGTCGGCGGCACCGGCTTCACCGTGGTCTCCGCCCTGGCTGCCCTCGCGCCGGATGCCGGCACGCTGATCGCCGCTCGCGCCCTGATGGCCGTGTTCGGGGCGATGCTCATGCCCTCCACGCTCTCGCTGATCCGGAACCTCTTCGCCGACCCGGTCCAGCGGCGCACCGCGATCGCGATCTGGGCGGCCGGATTCTCCGCCGGTGCGGCGCTGGGTCCCGTCGTCGGCGGCCTGCTGCTCGAGCACTTCGCCTGGGGGTCGGTGTTCCTGCTGGCCGTGCCGGTCATGCTGCCGTTGCTGGTGCTCGGCCCCGTGCTGATCCCCGAGTCGAAGGACCCCTCGCCCGGGCCGGTGGACCCGATCAGCGTGGTGCTGGCGCTCGCGACCATGACCCCGCTCGTGTTCGCGATCAAGTCGCTCACCGCCAGCGGCCTGGACCTGCTCGCCGCGCTGTGCCTGCTGGCCTCCGTGGCCGCCGGCATCACCTTCGTGCGCCGCCAGCTCGCGCGACCGGAGCCGATGCTCGACGTCACCCTGTTCGCCCGCCCCGTGTTCACCGGGGCCGTGCTCGCGAACCTCCTCAGCGTGTTCTCGCTCGTGGGGTTCCTGTACTTCGTCTCCCAGCATCTCCAGCTGGTCAGCGGCCGCTCTCCGATGGGTGCGGCGCTCGTGCTCGTGCCGGGCCTGGTGGTGACGATCCTCGCCGGCCTGCTCGCCGTGCGCCTGGTGCGCCGATTCTCCCCGGCCGCCGTGATCACCGCGGGCCTGCTGCTGAACGCGGCGGCCTTCGTGCTCGTCGCGCTCACCGGCACCTGGGGCTCGGACCTCCTGCTCCTGCTCGCCTTCGTGCTGCTCGGCGCCGGCGTGGGTGCGGCCGAGACGCTCAGCAACGACCTCATCCTCTCCAACGTGCCGGCACCGAAGGCGGGTGCCGCCTCGGCGATCTCCGAGACCGCCTACGAGACCGGCGCGGTGCTCGGCACCGCGGTGCTGGGCAGCCTGCTGAACCTCGCCTACCGCCGTCACGTGGAGGTGCCGGCCGATCTAGACGCCTCGCAGGCCGCCGCGGCCTCCGAGACCCTCGGCGGCGCGACCGCCGTGGCCAGGGAGCTGCCCGCCGCCGTCGCCGAGCGACTGCTGGACTCGGCCCGGGAGGCCTTCGACTCGGGCGTGCTGCTCACCAGCGGCATCGGTGCGGTGCTCATGGTGGTCGCGGCGGTGATCGCGCATCGCACGCTGCGGGTGACCGGCTGAGGCGGGCGGGTGCGGCCACCGCGCCCGCCCAGACGCTGCCCGATCACGGCGCGACGACCCGTCCGGGTCGTCGCGCCGTTCATCGTCGCGCTCGAGCGGCGACGGCGTGGAACGTCGGCGGCCGTCGAGGGGGTCCCCTTTGTCGCGAGGACGGGGTATAGTCCCAACTCAGGCAATACGGATAAGCCGGGCAAAATGGACATCGTGCAGGTCGGCGGCCGACAGGCCCCAGACCGGTGATCGGTGCCGATCGGCTCCGACCCCCGCTCTGATCTCGAGAGGTGCACGTGGCGCTACCGCAAGCAGTGACGACCCCGGTTCCGCTGCGCCCTGATCCGCCCCATCCGCTGCGACGTCCCGCCGTGGCCGGGCGCCCGCGCATCGGGCGGTCGGACCGCTCGAGGGACCGCCTGGTGGTGGCGTCGCTGATGGCCGGAGATCTGGTGGGGCTGTCCATCTCCTGCCTGGTGGCCCTCGTGTTCCGGCAGAACCTCGCCTTCCTCGACCCGGCACCTCATCTCAGCGAGGAAGCGGTGCGCAGCGGCGTGACCATCGCGGTGGTCTGGATGATCGCGCTGCGGCTCACCGGTGCCACCAACCCGCGCTTCCTCCCGTCCGGGCCCGAGATCTACCGCAGCGTCCTGGTCGCGAGCATCGGGGTGGTCGGCCTGGTCGGCGCGGCGCTCTTCCTCACGGGATTCACGCTCTCCCGGCCCTTCTTCGTCGCGCTGATCCTGGCGAGCGTCCTGCTCCTGCTGCTGGTGCGCTTCGTGGCCCGCCGTTGCCTGAACCTCGCGCGGACCCGAGGCCATCTGCGGTCGCAGGTGCTCGTGGTCGGCTCCGCCGGCCACGTCCGAGGGATCGTGCGCACGCTGGCCCGAGAGGTCTGGCTCGGCTACGACGTCGTCGGGGCGATCGCCTCGATCGGCGAGCTGGGGCGGAACGAGGATGCCGGGGTGCCGATCCTCGGTGACGAGTCGCAGCTGCTGGAGCTGGTCCGGGCCCAGCAGCCGGACATCGTGCTGTTCACCGCGGGATCCTCCGCCAGCGCCGACGAGTTCCGACGCATGGCCTGGGAGCTCGAGGACCTCGAGGTCGACGTGATCGTGGTGCCGGCCGTCAGCGAGATCTCCGGTGACAGGATCCGCATGCGCCCTGTGGCGGGACTGCCGCTGGTGCACATGGATCTTCCGCGCGCCCGGAAGGCGGTGCGGCAGGGGAAGCGCGTCTTCGACATGGCCGCCAGCGCCCTGCTGCTGCTGATCCTCTCGCCGCTCCTCGCCGCCGTCGCCCTCGCAGTGCGTCTCGGGGACGGCGGGACGGTGATCTTCCGACAGCAGCGCGTCGGCCGCACGGGCGAGGTCTTCGAGTTCCTCAAGTTCCGCTCCATGGGCATGGACGCCGAGGCCCGGCGCGCTGAGCTCACGCAGCGCGCCCGAGATCGTGGCAACGTGGTCATGTTCAAGATGGCCGACGATCCTCGGGTGACCAGGGTGGGGAAGTTCCTGCGCCGCTACTCCCTCGACGAGCTGCCGCAGCTGTGGAACGTGCTGCGAGGCGACATGAGCCTGGTCGGCCCGCGCCCGGCGCTGCCGGAGGAGGTCTCCGGCTACGACCTGGACGCGAGCCGTCGCCTGGCGGTGCGGCCCGGCATCACGGGGCTGTGGCAGGTCTCCGGTCGCAGCGATCTCTCCTGGGACGACACCGTCCGTCTGGACGTCTTCTACGTCGACAACTGGTCCTTCTCCCAGGACCTGCTGATCCTGGTGCGCACTGTGCGTGCCGTGCTGGCTTCCCGAGGGGCGTACTGACAGACGCGTCCCCTGGGGAGGGGTGATGCCCCCGCTCGAGGGAAGTGCTGAGCCCTCGTGCGGGGGTGTTCCACATGGTCGGAGATGACCGGCTGCGCCGCCGATCCGCAGTGAGGCGTTCACGCCCCGGGACGGGCGTGCACCGCGGACCGCTTCCGCCGCCGGAGCCCAGCGCCGCTCAGGCCTCCACGGCGACGGTGCCCGCCTCGGGTGCATCGGTCGACCCCGACCGGTGGCGAGGCATCGGTGCGTCGTCCCGCGCACGCTCCGATGCTCCCTGGCGGGCTCGCGGTTCGGGGGCGAGCCCCACCACGGCATCCAGCTGGCACTCCTGCAGGGTGACGATCAGATCGGTCACCTCGTCCAGCACGGTTCCCGGTGTCGCGATGATGACGGCGATGTCCGACGACCTGGCGGCTTGGACGAGGGACGTCCTGTAGCTGCCCGACCGGACGATCGCCACGCACCTGCTGTCAGGTCGGATGGCCGTCTCCACCGAGGACCCGCCCTGTTCCCAGATCGGGTCGGCACTGCGATCCTCGAGGACCCGGCGCGCGGCCGAGAGGAACTCACGCTCGGCCGCCTCGGCCACGATCGGGGCAGAGGAGTGCAGCAGCACCCGGATCGGCCCGGTCGAGGTGTCGACCCCGGAACGCCGGAGCACCTCGTCCGCCAGGCGCACCCACTGCGCGTGATCGCCGCTCCTGCTCGAGATCACGGGGACCGGCCCGATCGCGAGCGCGAGCCGGTCCGCGCTGCGGATCTTCGGGTCCAGACGCTCCCGCAGCAGGGCGACGGCGATGCCGAGGAGAAGTCCCGCCATGGTCCCTCCGGCGAGGGTCACCGTCAGTCCGGGCCCGGAGGGACCCGTCGGAGGCGCCGCCTCCCCGATGATCCGTCCCGGGGAGGGCTCTGAGAGCGCCACGCTCGAACGCTGCTGCTGGAGGCGTTCGATCAGGCCGGCGTTCGCGGGAGTGGAGGTCTCCGAGCTCAGGTCCTCGATCTGCTGGTCGACCTCCTCGAGATACTGGTCCGTGGCCCTCGCGGCGTCCTCCTGGCGGAGCTCGAGGTAGGAGGTGGCGATGGCGTTCGCGCTGTCAGCGGCCTTCTGAGGGGTATCGGCTCTCACCTGCACCTGCAGAATCTGCGACCCGGATGGTGCAGCGATCTCGACATCGGCCCATGGCGTCGCGTCGGTCCCCGCTCTGCCCAGCGATTCGGCGGCGCGGCGCGCCACCTCGGGGGAACCGAGGATCTCCTGCTCGGTGCGGATGTTGACCTCCTCGCGGACGCCGGTCAGGGGATTGGAGACCACGGGGAGGACGACGAGGGACGCGGTGGCCGCATAGCGGTTCGGGGCCGCTGCGGCGAATGCGCCGCCGGCCAGCGCTCCGAGGACCACCGCGAGCGCCAGGATGAGCCAGCGTCGCGCGAGGGCGTTGAGTACATAGGTGATGGTCATGAGGTTCTCCTGGGGTAGGTCCCGTGCTGAGGGAGAGCGGGTGTGCGATGGAGCGCTCATCAAGCCGGTGATGTCCTGAGGCGTCGGACGTCGAGCATGTCCAGAAGCTCCGCAGAGTCGTCCGAGTCGACCTTGCGGACGAAGAACGCACCGGACTCCTCGATGCGTGAGAAGTCGTCCGCGGTGAGGACTCGGGGATGGCCGAACCCCTCGTCGGGGAACTCGATGAACCGTCCGTTGTGGTTGACGAAGCGGAAGGTTCCCGCGCTGAGCAGGACTGTCTGGATGAAGCTCTCGTCGATGGCGAGGCTGGTCCGGCCCCATTCGACGACATCCTCCCGAGTGCTCCGCACCGTCAGCAGGTGCTGGACGGCCCGGCGCGAGAGGCTGAACCACGACGAGCCTCCATGGCAGCGCAGCCCGTCGGGCAGCCGGCCGCGCCAGGTGCCCACGCGCAGCGGGCCGTAGGAGACGTTGAACCGCAGGTAGGGCTGGACGTAGTTCAGTGCATGGATCCAGTGCCACCGAGGGGAGGCGGAAGCACCCAGCAGCCGGACCGGTCGCCAGCGATAGAGATACCTCTGCCGTGCCTCATGCTGGGCCCAGTCGCTGTCAGCGGGATCGAGCGCACGATGGTTGTGCAGCAGGCCGTCCCCCGACCGGTCCAGGGCTTCGAGGAACTCCGGGACGGGTCGGGAGGGGTAGTCGGCGCCGGAGAGCACGGTGGTGAACTCGGCTCCTCCATCCGCCTCGATCCTGGAGAACAGCGCCAGGAAGCGTTCGACGGCGCTGAAGTCTCCGCGGCCGCCTGGATCACGGAAGACGCGGCAGGTGTCCGAGGCGAGGCTCTCGACGCCGGGCACCCCGGCGGCATCGTGGCTGATGTAGACGCGGACATCGTCGACGCCCTCGGTGAGGGCGCGGACAAGTCGCGCCAGCTGCGGCAGGTCGGCATGACTGGTGATCGCGAACGCAGAGCGCATCGCCGGCCGAGCCGTGCGGTCATGCATCGTGTCGGTCATGGGAGAGCAGACCTTTCGAGAAGGAGATGCGCACGGCGATCCCGTACACGAGGAGGGCCAGGGCCAACCCGGTCAGCTGGACCAGCGCACCGGCACCAGGGAGCAGGAGCCGGATGGCGATCGAGCCGCCGACCACCACCAGGACGGGGAGCACCGCCGCCCGGGCGATGCTGCGCAGCGGGGCGGAGAAGCCGAGCAGGCGGTGGACCTGCCGTGCGGCCAGAAGGGTGTCGACGGCGACGCCGACAGCGAAGGCGATCGCGGCGCCGTTCAGTCCCCAGACCGGTACGAGCACTCCCGCGAGCGACAGCAGCACGGCGAGCTGGATGGCCTTGTTCCGCAGCTGCCAGGTGCTGCGACCCGCCATCAGCAGGACCGTCTGCAGCGCCCCAGCGGTGTTCTTGAGCGCCATGGCCGTGGCCAGCACGACGAGAGCCGGTGCGCCGGGGACGAACTCGGAGCCGAACAGGCCGAGCAGGACGTCCGCGAAGACCGCGACCGACAGATAGAAGGGCCAGGAGCCGAGGATCAGCAGCTGGGTCACCTTCCGGTAGAGGGCGTCGGCGCCGGCGAGATCCTCCTTGGCGATCGCGCTGCTGAGCCGGGGCCCCAGCACGATCCTCAGAGCGGCCTCGAGCATGTTGCCCGCCTGGACGATCCGGGTGACCACGCCGTAGACACCACCGGCGCTCGGTCCCATCAGCGCGATGACGAGGAGGACGTCGGCCCAGTCGAGCCCGCGCTCGAGGATCACGGCGCCACCGCGCGGCAACGAGAAGCTCCAGAACCCCCGGGCGAGCTCGTCGCGCTCGGCCGTCGGGAGCGCCGCCCCCGCACCTGCTGCGGCGCGCAGCTGCCGCCGGAGAGCGAGGGCTGCGATCGCCGAGGCGAGGAACAGCGGGATCGCCCAGGCCCAGACCACGGACCAGGTGGTTCCCAGCACCGCGATCGCTGCGGCGACCAGTGCGAGGCGGCTGATCGGCACGACCAGGTTCTGCACCACCGTGTAGGTGCGGATGTGGTCGAGGCCGCGAGAGCCGGCAAGCAGGATCCCCGTCGATGTCGCAGGCACCAGGGCGAGGGCCAGCAGGCGGAGGGTGGACGCCCCGTCTGTTCCCGGGACCAGCCGATCGGCGATCGGATCCGCCGCTACGACCAGCATCGCCGTGAGGATCAGCCCCAGGAGGATCACGGGTCGCATCGCGATGGCGACCGTCGGCCCCAGCTCACCCATCCTGTCCGTCGCCCTCGACCGGGAGAGCGATCGGACCAGTCCGGTGTCCGAACCGAGTCCGATGACGCTGGTCGAGATCATGAACAGCGAGGTCAGCAGGAAGAAGGCCCCCGTGGCGCCGGCTCCCAGCCCGCGGGCGATCAGCCACGTCACCACGAACGCGATCCCGGCATTGACCACGATGCCGCTGAAGGTCAGAGCGGATTCGCGTCCCAGACGCATCTCGGGCGCTCGACGCCTGGCGGTCACCTCAACCATCGGCGGCCTCCTCGTCCATGACGCTGCGGCTGAGCACTGCTGCGGCCATGAGCAGGATCAGGCACTGGGTGACCCCCAGGCCGTAGAACCAGATGGTCAGCGCCACGGTGATGACGAGGCTCAGGAAGACATGGGAGGCCGGATCCCGGAGGTGCCATGACGCGGTGATCACCCGTGCCAGGAAGACGTAGAAGAGGAGGATGCCGATGAATCCGTACGAGTACAGGAGGGTCCACGCATACCCCTGCGTACCGAGGGCGATGCCGATGGTCGGGTCCATCCCGGGCGTCGCCCATCCGACGATCGGTGACTGCAGGACCTTCTCGAACGTCGCCTCGTAGATGGCGCCGCGTCCCGAGGTCGTGTGGGAGACCTCCTGCCGCTCTGCGATGGCGGAGAACACTCCGCCAGCTGCTGCGCCGAGCGTGGCGAGCCCCAGCAGACCGATCACCGTGATCCCGGTCCGGAGGCTCCCTGCGAGCACGAACCGTCCGGCGATGAGGAGGGCGAACATCGCCAGCGCGAGGAGCATCCCGCGGTTGCTGGTCTGGGCCGCCGGGTACAACGAGGCCACCAGCGCGATGGCGAGCAGGATGCGGCCCGCCCAACTGCTCAGCCGGGTCCAGACGAAGACCATCACAGGGGTGAGGAGCGCGTACGCCATCCCCCAGGAGTTCGTATAGGGGAACGGTGCGGCGGGTCGCACGAACGGCTCCTCGGCTCCCCAGGGCTCCTGCACCTCGGCGAGGCGCGGAAGGACCAGCTCGCGGACGAGCTCGTTCCCGAGGAGCGATCCCGGAATGATTCGTGAGAGGGGCGTGGTGAGTCTGAAGTCAGGGAACTGGGTGGCCAGGATCCCGAGCACCACGACCGTCGCCCAGATGACGGTGAAGCCGCGGAGCACCTGCGTGAGCGAGATCGATGCGCGCGCGTTGACGAAGTAGACGAAGGCGATTCCGACGGCGAGCAGGTCTGCGGCGCGCTGACCGAATCCGATCAGCTGCATGACCCCGGTGACCGAGGCGGCGCAGACGGCGACCCATGCCAGGAAGGCGAACCAGCACAGCACGCCCGGAGAGGTGCGCACTCGGCCCCGCAGCAGGAGAAAGGTCCCCATGACCGCGCCCAGGGCGACCGGGGCGAAGAGCGATGTGCCGGTCGCCCAGAAGATCGGGAAGCCGTACATCAGGGCGAGCAGCGGCCAGGCGGGCAGGGGGGACGGCACGCCGGGTCCGCCGGTGGTCCGTCCTGTCCTCGCGGTGCTCCGTGTGATCGGCACACGACCGAGCGCGATCCTGGTCGTGGTCATTGTGGGTCCTTCGCCAGGGTGCCACGAGCGTCGAAGGTGGCATCTGGGGCGTGCGTCGCCCCGGGGAGGATCTCCACGGAGAGCGTGTTCTCGCCTTCGACCAGGAGGGACACCGGGATCAGGACGGTCTCCTGAGGACCGGCGACTCCCGAGGAGTCGGCGCCCGGGTCCGTCGACGGCGCGTCCTCGACCTGCACGCCCTCGGCCTGCTCGTCCTGCGGATCCACCCGCCCGGCATCGACGCCGTTGATGCGGAGCATGTACGTCGCGTTCGCCGGGACCGTCAGCTCGAGGGAGTCGACACCGCTGAGGCTGGTGATCGTGAACGTGTGCCGGTATCGGGCGGCTCGAGGCGCTGGGTCCCCGTGGACGGGGCCGGTGCCCAGCTCGTTCTCGGGGTCTCCCGCTCCGAGCGGGGCCGTGCCGTGGGGCCAGGTGGAGTCGTCGAAGCCCGGTGACGTCCAGTCCGCCCCGGAGACCTCGGTCGCCGAGGGACTGCAGTCGAGGGCCCAGTCGCTCCCTGGAGTGATCACCTCGTCCGGGTCCTCCGGAACGGCGCCAGGGTCTGCCCTCTTGCCATCGACAGGCTCCGGTGCCGTCGAGGCGCAGACGGAATCCGACTCCTGATCGCTCACGCCGGCGGACGGCGGCGGTTCCGGCGTCGCGTCCTCGGCTTCAGGAGCATCCGCGACGGGTCCGGAGACACCGGGCGCGGAAACTTCGGGCTCGGAAACTTCGGGCCCGGGAACTTCGGGCCCGGGAACTTCGGGCCCGGAGACACCGGGCTCCTCGGCGGCCGCACCGGCCGGCTGGGGGTCGGACGTCGGCTCGACGTCGTCGCCCGGGTCGGCGGCGGGCGGCTCGTCCGGAGCCTCCTGGCCGGCAGGCTCCTCCGCCGGATCGGCTCCTTCGGCCGCAGCGTCGACAGGAGCGAGCGCCTGCGTCCGAGCGCCCGTCTGCACGCCGGGGACGAGTTCGGCCTGGAGGTCGTAGCTGAGGGTCGGGGTGCTGCGGTAGTTCAGGTGGACCTCGGCGGTGATGACGTTCTCGCCGGTGAGAAGGAGGCTTCCGGGAGCGGTGAGGGTGAGGGGGGTGGCGATGGCGTCGGAGGTGCGGGGTGCTGCGGTGGCGTAGGTGCCGTGGTGGATGGCGCCGGTGGGCATGTTGGATCGGCCGATCTCGGTGCCGTTGACGTAGAGCACGATGCCGTCGTCGGCTCGGGTGGTGAGGGTCAGGGCGGCGATCCGGGTGGCGTCGTCGAGGGTGAAGGCGCGGCGGAAATAAGCGGTCAGCGGCTTGGTGCCGGGAGCGGTGAGCGTGGTGGCGATGGAGGAGCTGCCCCAGCCCAGCGGGGCGGGGCTCGTGGTCCAGGCGGTGTCGTCGAAGGTGGTGTCCTTCCACGTCGGTGCCGGGGCGCCGGTCTCGTAGTAATGAGCCCAGTCCGACCCCTCGGGGATGACCACTGTCGGAAGGGTGCCCGGGTCCACCTCTTCCGGGACGACGGCATGGCTCGTGGCCGAGCGGTTTCCGGCCCGGTCCACGGAACGCACGAAGTACTGTGCTCCGCTGGTGGCGGGCAGCTGCGTCGAGGCGGCTGTCGTGGTGGCCACGACGCGGTCGTTGCGGAGGACCTCGTAGGTGCTGCCGGTGACCTCTTCCCAGCTCAACTGGTCAACGCCCGAGGTGCTCGAGGCGGTCAGGCCTCGAGGAGTGCTCGGGGCGGTGGTGTCCGTCGGGGCGAACCGGACGAACGCCCCGGTCCATCGGTTCTGAGTGTTGGGCAGGCGGGCGTAGGTGTAGTCACCTCCCACCCACAGGGAGCCGTCCGAGGCCTCTTCGATCGCCCAGGTGCCGTACCCGCTGCGCAGGCTCACCTGTGGACTGAACTCGGGGACGAACGCGCCGTCGGAGGCTCGCCAGATCCCCGTCTGCTCGATGTGCTCGACCCGGGAGAAGGTGCCGACGTCCGGCCAGCGGCGGGCTCCCTGATAGATGTTCTCCGAGCAGTGGCACCCGGCGGCGAGGCCGTCGTCCCCGTAGGGGCTGATGGCCTGGAAGTCGCCGCCGTTCTGCGCGATGTTCGTGCTCATCTCCTGCATGGTGCTGCGGTTGTAGCTGAACAGCATGTGCTCTGAGCCGCCCAGCCACACCCTGTCGCCGACCTCCCGGACGGCCTGCTGGTAGCCGGTGCGGCCGTTGTCGCGATTCGAGAAGTCGACATGCCAGGGGATGACCGTCGCGTCGTCGGCGGTGAACGCTCCTGCTCGCTCGGTCGCCTCGGTCCACCTGCTCAGCCCGAAGTATCCGGCGGCGTACACCCGGTCGCCGTGCGCGGAGGCATCCACGGACACGACCGTGCCGTCGAGCATCGGATTCCAGCCGGGGACCGGGGCGAGGGTCGTGGCGCTCAGCCGTCCGATGTTGCGCTGATAGACCTCGGAGGTGACACCGCTGCCGGTCAGGTGCGTGAAGCGACCACCGAGGTACAGGTAACCGTCCTGCACATCCATCGAACGGATGGCCGGAGGCGTGCCGCCGGTGTAGTTGATGACCCGGGTCGTCACGGCCGGGTCGGAGGCCCCGGTGGTCGGGTCGATCACGGCGAACGACGGCGACGACTGTCCGTTGGCGGTGCTGAAGGCTCCGCCCACGGCGATCCGACCGTCGGGGAGCACGGCGAGTGCCTTGACCTGGTTGTCGAAGGTGGGGCGGAAGCTCGATAACCACTCGCCGGTGGTGACGTCGAACGCCGCGAGGTAGCTCTGCTCCACGCGGCCGGAGCCGGCGGCGTCGCGCTGGACGTAGCGGAAGTTCCCGCCCACGTACATCACCCCGTCGGACTCTGCGAAGTCCGCCACCTCCGTGTTCAGCTCGCCGCTGCCGGCGGCGCCGAGGCCGCTGACCCCCCAGGGCGACGCCACGGGGTAGCTCTGGGCGGTGGCGACCCCGGTGCTCGCGGGAAGACCGGTGTCCGGGATGGGCGAGAAGATGTTCTGGCTCATCAGTCGAGGGCGGAGGAAGACCTGGGTGAACGGCCGTGGGTAGCCGGCGGTGGAGGAGGCTGCCCAGAGGTAGGAGCTCGAGCTCGAGCTGCCCCGCGCGGACGAGCCGTAGGAGAAGCCTCGTGCCCACCCGCGAGTCCCGTCGACGTTCGTGTCCAGGCGCCGGTACGAGCTGTCGGCGCCGAAGCTCCCGGTGGTGCCGCCGCTGCCCGAGCTCGAGTCCATCGACCACGTGCGGACCGACTGGGACCCTGCGAACTGCCATGACCAGTCATCGCGCGGAGTGCCGTATGTGAACCGCACCTCCTGCCACGTACCGCCGTCGATGCTGCGGGCGCGGCGCAGCCGCACGCCGTCGGCCAGCGCGTCGACCCGCTCGTCGTCCAGCAGGCCGTCGATGGTGTCGGAGGGCAGCTGCGCGGGCGAGAAGGCGGAGGGTCCGGACGGCGTCTGTGCGACGTCCACGGAGGTCAGGCGTCCTTCGTTGCTCTGGGTCCAGTTCTCGCGGCCGCGGCCGACGAGCACCCAGCCGCCTCCTGCAGTGGTCTGGTCGCAGTAGAACTGCTGCGGGGTGCCGAGCGTGGGGGTGACGAGCCAGTAGACGCCGTCCGCGGAGGCGGGGTTCCGCTGCTTGATCTCCCAGCACGAGGCCGCCGCTGTGCCCTCGCCGAGGCCGTCGGGTTCGGGGGCGACGGACGTCGCCGCGACAGCGTCGGGAGCGGAGACCGTCTGCATGACGCGAGGGTCACGATCTCGCGGTGCCTCGATGCTCGGGTCGGCCAGGGCCCCCAGGGGGACGAGCACGACGCCGGAGGCCAGGAGTCCGAACAGCGCCCGCAGGGCTCGGCGGACGGGGACTGCTTCCAGAAGGGCGGTGAGAGCGGACATCGGCGTGATTCCTCTGCTGGTCAGCAAGCGGGGTTGTCGGGGAACGAGCGGCCGACGAGCCGCCAGCCGGCGGAGTCGGATCGCTCGAAGACGAAGAGGTTCCAGGAGCGCGTGCTCGCCGCGGGCGCCTCGATCTCACCGCCGTCGGCTCGGCGGACGACGAGCGCCGAGGAGTCGACGCAGACGCGCACCGTGGCGACCTCCCCGGTGCCCGTCGACGAGTGATCGATGACCTCGGCATCGGTGTACGAGTAGGAGCCGCTGCGGGTCCATCCCTCCGCCTCGAACTCGAGGCGCTCGGCCTCGATCTCGCTGAGGTATCCCTGCGCGGCGAGGCCCGAGAGCTCCCCGACCACATCCGCCGGGGCCGCGGGATCGATCGGCGCCGTCTCCTCCAGCACCTTGTCGAGCACGTCGGACGTCCCGGCGGTGATCTCCGCGTCCTGCTCTGGGGTGAGATCCGGGACCCCGGGATCGCCGTCCGCGGTGGTGGGGCCGTCGGTGGGGTCGGCGGGATCGCTCGGTGCGTCCGACGGCTCCTCGGTCGGCGATGCCGAGTCCGCGGGCGGAGGCGTCTGCGTGCTGGTGGGGACCGAGGGGTCGAAGGCGGAGGTGTCGCCGGCCTCGGCGTCGGTCCCTGTCTCCTGGCGTCCGTCGGTGAGCACGAGGCCGGCGATCACCACCGCGGCCGTGAGCAGGGCCAGCAGGACGAGGAGCCGGCGGCGACGGGTCGTCATATCCCTCGCCCCCGACGGTTCAGCGCCGCGATGGTCTGCTGAGGTGTGACCAGACGGGTCATGGTCAGCATCGCGAGCCAGGCACGGGGCTCCAGCGGACGATGCCGGAGCGTCCGACGGGTCCAGCTGCGGGCCTCGGCGTACTCGCCGGCGGCGGCGAGCGCGAACGCGACCTGACCGCACATGCGGGCGGCGTTGCGGCTGTCCTGCAGGAGGCCGGGGTGCTTGGTGACGAGGTAGCTGAGCCCCTGCGCCATGCGCTCCCACCGACCGGCGAAGTAGGACGTGCGGTCCCAGTGCACGATGACCAGTTCCTCAGGGACGCTCGCGACCGGGCCGAGCTCGGTGATGCGCAGCAGGAAGTCGTAGTCCTCGCCGTACCCGAAGGGGATCTCCTCATCGACCCCGCCGGGCAGCGAGAGCAGGTCCGCGCGCCGGAAGAGGAATGAGGACGGATGCAGCTCGCCCACGCGGGAGCGCAGCAGATCGGTCCGAGTGGTGAGCATCGGCGGGCGGCGATCGATCGATCCGTCCACGGTGACGATCGTGATCCCCGCGGCGATCACCGCGGCCTCGGGGCGCTCGTCCCAGAGGGCCACCTGCGCCGCGAGCTTCCCGGGCGCCCACTCGTCGTCGTCGTCGCAGAACGCGACGAGTGCACCCTCGGCCGCGGCGATGCCGGTGTTCCGCGCTCCGGCGAGCCCGGCCGCGCGGGTGTTCTCGTGCAGGGCGATGGTAGGACCTGCGGGGAGCTCGGCGCGGAGGTCCTCGAGAGGATCGATCTCGCTCTGGTCGAAGACCACGAGGATCTCCAGTGGTCCGTCGTACTCCTGCGCGGCGATCGAGCGGATCGCTCGGCGCAGGAGCTCGCCGCGGCCATGCGTCGCGATCACCGTGGTCACGGAGGGGGAGGCGGGGACGGTGCTCATGGGCGTGCTCCTTCGCCGAGCTCCGCCCAGCGACGCCGGGTGGAGAGGGTGATGTGCAGAAGATTGGTGAGGAGCAGCGCGAGGTAGGCCGCGCCGAAGAGCGGGAGCAGGGGCCAGAGCGCGAAGGCCCAGCACAGGACCCCGGGGTCGGCGGGCAGCAGGAGCCATGACTGGTGACGGCGGGTCACCGTGCGCTGGGACCGCGAGCGGTCCCGCAGCAGCCCGCCGAGGTTCTGGCTGAGGAAGCCGGCCGAGGCGATCACCGAGAAGGCCGCGGCGGCCACGGCCAGCACGGGGAGGTCGTGCAGGAGGAAGCCGGCGGCGATGGTCAGATGCACCGCCGGAAGGCGCAGGGCATCCAGCGTGTGGTCCAGCCACTCGCCCTGCAGGCTGGACGTCCCCTGCAGCCGGGCGAGCTGTCCGTCGGCGGAGTCCAGCGCATATCCCAGCGCGAGCAGGATGGCGGCGGAGATCCCGGCGATCACCGGCGTCGATCGGAGCAGCAGGAAGGCCGCCAGACCGGAGAAGGTGACCAGGATGCTCGCCACGGAGACCGCGGAGGGCGTGGCGCCCACGCGTTCGGCGAGCGCGCACAGGTAGCGGGCGATACGTCGGTTCACCCAACGCGTGTACGCCGGGACGCCGGTCCCGGGCTTCTGCGCCGCGTCGAGGAGCCGGAGCGACTCCGCGAGGGGAAGTCGTCGGGTCGTGGGCGCGGTCAGGGTCTGAGGGTTCATGGGTCTCTCCGTGCTGGGAGCGGACGCTGCGATGCGTGTGCCGCGATGCGACGACGGTGCTCGGCTCCAGGGGTCGATGGTGGTCATGTCGGGGGTGCCGCCTGATCAGGTGACTCGCAGCACCGCGGTGACCAGCCGCCGTGCCGTCACTCGGCGTCGTGGGGAGTCCAGGACGGTGCGGGCGAGTTCGGACAGCGCGTCCGCCGTCCGCTCGGGGAGCTCATCGGTGCTGCGGGCCTCGATCACGGGGGACGGAGTCAGCAGTCGCTGCTCCAGCTCGGTGCGGAACTGCGCGCGGGTGCGCACGCAGCGGCAGCGGCCGCGGTCGGCCATGAACTCGCCGAAGGCCACCTGGTGGTCGTCGACGACCTCGCCGAGCGACGGATCGCGCGGGACCACGATCGGGAGCAGCCCCGCGCGGTTCGCGTCGGCGATGGTCCCCGGACCGACCTGGGAGATCACCAGGTCGGCAGCCTCGTACTGCGCATGCAGATCGTCAGCGCCGAGCAGCTCGTGGTTGGTGCCGTGGCGCGACGGGCGGGCCGCACCGTGCTGCACCACGAGGTGGATGCCCGAGCCCGCCGGAGACCGATCGTCCATCCACTCGTCGATCCAGTCGAGAAGACGTGTGAACGGGTGGTGGTCGGTGCCGACGCTGACGAAGATCCGTGTCGTCATAGCGTCGGTCCGATCACGGCGGCGCCGGGATAGAGGTGCTTCTGCTCGGGCCATTGGACCGCGAACTGGTCCACGAAGGGGTACGCCATCCGTCCGGTCAGAGTCCGTGAGGTGATCCGATCGATGACCTCGATGTACATCGTCCGGATCCCGCGACGATGGGCGACGGCGAGGAAGGGGGCTGCCACGCCTGCTCCCGTGGAGACCACGAGATCGGGCCTGAGCTCGCTGAGCACCCGGCGGGCGAGCAGCGTGTTGCGCACGGCGTTGGGGACGTTGCGGGTCGTGGGGGAGTGGGCGTGGATCACGTCCTCGCCGACGAGCGCACTTGCGGAGTGCTGGTTGTCGAAGGTGACCCAGGTCCGGTCGAAGGTCTCCCACCAGCGGCGCATGGCGACCAGCTGGGAGAGATGCCCACCGGTCGAGGCGACGAGCAGGAGCCGCGACGGGCGTCGGCTCGTGCCGCGCGGCGTCGCCGGGGCCGTCTCGAGCGTGTGCACTTCGGTCACGGGATCACGTTCCTCTCGTCGCAGGATCTCGGGGACGTGATCAGAGCGCGTTCGCGGTGTCGACGGCAGGGTGTGCCTCGACGCGGGTGAGCGCGGCGAGCGCGCGACGCAGCGCCGTGCTGGAGGTGTGCATGGTGTAGGGGAGGTACTCCACCTCGACCCCCACCTCGGCGAACTGCTCCTCGAGCCGAAGGCCCTTCGGGGTGCCCCGCCAGTCGTCGCCCTTGAAGAAGTGCGTGAAACCGACCTCGCGCCAGGCGTCCATCTTCGAGGGCGTGGTCTCGACGTGGACGTGATCCACGAAGCGCATGCTGCGGACGATCTCCGCGCGCTCGACGGTGGGGATGACGGGCTCGATCCCCTTGACCTCCCGCAGCATCTCGTCGCTCACCACCCCGGCGATGAGCAGATCGCAGCTCTGCGCGGCTCGGCGGAGCAGATTCAGATGGCCCACGTGGAAGAGGTCGAATGCTCCTGCTGCGTACCCGATGCGCATTGTGTTCTCCCGGTCCATCTCGTCGACGGTGCTGAAGCGCCGATCATCCGGGAAGCATACTCGACAAAAGGGGAAAAGGGTAGAAAACGGACATCCGGGATCGAGCAGCTCGCTCGAGACCCGCGATACGGCCCCTGTGACGCCGCGCGACCCTGCGAGAACGCGCCGGTTCGCGGTGGTTCACACGTGAACACTTTCCTTCCCCGCGGTCCCCGGGCGCCCGTAGCTTTCCCGCCATGTCCGCCACGACCACGCTGCCCGAGCTCGAGCGCTCCGCCCCGGTGCGCCACCGCCCCGCGCTCAGCTACGAGCTGTTCCCGGCGCGCTCCGACGTCTCCTTCGAACGGCTGAGGGAGACCATCGGCCACCTCGAGGCCACCGCCCCCGACCACGTCTCGGTGACCAGCCGCGCCGGGCACGGCAACCTCGCCCGGGTCCTCGAGCTCACCGAGCACGTGCTCGCCGAGACCAGCCTGCGCCCCCTGGTGCACCTGACCTCGATCGGCTCCACCCGCGATCAGCTCACCACCATCGTCCACGCGCTGCTGGACCGCGGGGTGCGCGGGCTGCTGGCCCTGCGCGGGGACGTGCCCGAGGGGCACCGGCTCGAGGACGACGAGATCCCCTTCGCCCGCCCCCTGGTCGAGCTGATCCGCGAGATCGAGCGCGAGCGCACCGCCGGGCTCGCCGGCGGCCGCGTGAGCATCGGCGTGGCCGCCTACCCGCACCGGCACCCCGAGTCGCCCACCACCAGCCACGACACCGAGGTGCTGGTGGCCAAGGAGCGGGCCGGTGCGGACTTCGCCATCAGCCAGGTGTTCTTCGACCCCGAGGTGTACTGCGGTCTCCTCGAGCGCTCCCGTCGGGCCGGGATCCGGATGCCGATCGTGCCCGGGCTGGTCCCGGCCACGAACCCGCGCCGCCTCGAGCGGCTGGCCGCGATGAGCGGCGTGGAGCCGCCTCGCGAGCTCCTGCACCGCCTCGAGACCGCCGCGGACGACGCCGAGCGCCGACGCATCGGGGTGCGCTCCACCGTGGACCTGGCCCGACGCGTGCTCGACGCCGGCGCCCCCGGCCTCCACCTGTTCACCTTCAACTCGCACGCCGAGGCCCTCGACGTGCTCGACCATCTCGACCTGGACCGCTGGTCCGCCCCCTCGCAAGGAGAGCCCCGATGACCACCCAGCCCGCCCAGACCTCCCCGACCTCCCAGACCACCCAGACCACCCCGACCACCGCGACCGCTCCGACCTCCGCGTCCGTCCCCGTCGCGCCGCTGCCCGCCGCGACGCCCGTCGGCTACCCCCGCATCGGCCCCGACCGCGAGCTGAAGAAGGCCGAGGAGGCGTACTGGGCAGGCCGCATCGACCGCGCCGAGTTCGCCGCCCGCACCCGCGACCTGCGCCGCGCCACCCGTGAGCGGCTCGCCGCGCTGGGGCTGGACGCGGCGGCCGCCGCCCCGGAGTCCTTCTCCCTCTACGACCAGGTGCTCGACGCCGCGCTCGCCGTCGGCATCGTCCCGGACCGCTTCGCGTCCGTGGTGGGGGCCGACGGCACGGTGGACGACGACGGCCTGTTCGCCCTGGCCCGCGGCACCGCCGAGCAGCCCCCGCTCGAGATGACCAAGTGGTTCGACACGAACTACCACTACCTCGTCCCCGAGATCGGTCCCGACACCGACCTCCACCTCGCCTCCCATCGCGCGATCGACCTGTTCCGCGAGAGCCTCGAGGACGGCGCGGGCACCCGCCCCGTGCTCGTCGGCCCCCTCACCCTGCTGCTCCTCGCCAAGGCGCAGGACGGCGCCCCGGCCGGCTTCGACCCCCTGGACCGGTTGGATGACGTGGTCGGCGTCTATGCCGAGCTGCTCGCCCGCCTCGCCGAGGCGGGCGCCCCCTGGGTGCAGCTGGACGAGCCCGCCCTCGCGGCGGACCAGCGTCTGGCGCCGTCGGCCCTGGCCGATCTCCTGCAGCGCTCCGTGGGTCGCCTCGCCGCGGCCGCAGAGCGTCCGCGGCTGCTGGTCACCACCCCCTACGGCGGCATCGGCGACCTGCTGCCGGCGCTGCTGGCCACCGGCGCCGAGGCCGTCCACCTGGACCTCACCCGCGGCGAGCTGCCCACCACGGCGCAGCTGGCCGGGGTCGACACCGTGCAGCTGGTCGCCGGGCTGGTCGAGGGCCGCTCCGTGTGGCGCTCGGAGCTCCCCACCGCCGCCGCGCGCCTGGCCGAGCTGCGCCGCCGCGTCACCGAGGCCGGCGGTGAGGCGGGCGAGATCGTCGTCTCCACCTCCGTCTCCCTCCAGCACGTGCCCCACACCCTGGAGCGCGAGAGCTCCCTGCCCGCCGAGCTCACCGCGACCCTCGCCTTCGCCGACGAGAAGATCGCCGAGATCGTCACCCTCGCCGACGGCTCCGTCGAGCCCGGTGCGGCCGACGGCCCCCGGTCCGTGCCCCGCACCTTCGAGGGGGTGCGCGTGGACTCGGTGCGCGAGCGCGCGGCGGCCGTCACCGCTGCGGACGCCGAGCGCGAGGAGTACGCGGTGCGCGCCGAGGCCCAGCGCCGCGCCCTCGGCCTGCCGGACCTGCCCACCACCACGATCGGGTCGTTCCCGCAGGTGGGAGAGGTGCGAGCGGCCCGCGCCGCCCACCGCCGCGGCACCCTGGACGACACCGGCTACGTCCAGGCGATGAAGGACGAGATCGCCCGCGTGATCGCCCTCCAGGAGGATCTGGGCCTGGACGTCCTGGTGCACGGCGAGCCCGAGCGCAACGACATGGTCCAGTACTTCGCCGAGAACCTCGAGGGCTTCGCGACCACCGAGCACGGCTGGGTGCAGTCCTACGGCTCACGCTGCACCCGCCCCTCGATCCTGTTCGGCGATGTGCACCGCCCGGCGCCGATCACCGTGGACTGGGCGACCTACGCGCAGTCGCTCACCCCGCGGCCCGTCAAGGGCATGCTCACCGGGCCCGTGACGATCCTGGCCTGGTCCTTCGTGCGCGACGACCAGCCGCTCGGCGACACCGCCGCCCAGGTGGGCCTCGCCCTGCGCGACGAGGTGACGGACCTCGAGGCGGCCGGGATCCGCATCGTCCAGGTCGACGAGCCCGCCCTGCGCGAGCTGCTGCCGCTGCGCGAGAGCGACCACGCGGACTACCTCGACTGGTCCGTGCGCTCCTTCCGCCTGGCCACCTCCGGCGTGGAGGCGGCCACGCAGATCCACACCCACCTCTGCTACAGCGAGTTCAACGTGGTGGTCGGCGCGATCGACGCGCTCGACGCGGACGTCACCTCGATCGAGTCCGCCCGCTCCCGCGGTGAGATCCTCGAGGCCCTCGAGCCGGGCGCCTTCCCGCGCGGCATCGGCCCGGGCGTGTGGGACATCCACTCCCCGCGCGTCCCCGGGGCCGAGGAGATCGCCGAGCAGCTGCGCAGCGCCCGCGCCGTGGTGGACGCAGGCCGCCTGTGGGTCAACCCCGACTGCGGCCTGAAGACCCGCGGCTACGCCGAGACCGAGGCCAGCCTGCGCCACCTGGTCCAGGCCACCCGCGAGGTCCGCGCCGAGGCGGCAGCCCCCGTCGGCGCCTGACCGGGGGCTGGCCGGGGCGGGTCCACTAGTCTCCGCGCCGCCCGTCCCCGCCAGCCCCCTCGCGCAGTTCTGTCCAGTGGCGACCGATGCACGCCCTGTCATCGGTCGCCACTGGACATTTCGCGGTGGCCGCCCCGGCCCGGGTGCTGGCCGGGGCCCCGGCGGCAGGCCCCGGCCATCGGCCGCTGTGCCACCCTGGTCCCATGACCTCCCTCCCGGCCGACAGCCACGTGCACAGCGAGTTCTCCTGGGACACCGGCGGTCCCGGCAGCAGGGCGAGCGGCACGATGGAGGCCACCTGCGCCCGCGCCGTGCAGCTCGGCCTGCCGGGGCTGTTCTTCACCGAGCACCTCGACCTCGAGGACGCCTGGTTCAGCGATCCGGAGGACTTCGACGACCACGAGGCGCACCTGCTCGGGGCGGACGGCGTGGTCGCGGTACCGCGCTTCGACGTCGACGGCTACCTCGAGAGCATCGACCGCTGTCGGGCGCTGTTCCCGCAGCTGCGCATCGGCACCGGTCTCGAGTTCGGCCAGCCCCACCTGCGCACCGAGGCCGCCCGGCGCCAGCTGGACCTGACCAGGTTCGACCGCATCATCGGCTCCCTGCACACCCTCGAGTTCGAGGGCCGACGCGCGGAGCCGAACACCCTGTTCCGTCGGCTCCCGGCCGACGAGGTGCTGCGCCGCTACCTCGCGGAGGTGCCCGCGCTGGTCGCCGGCGACGAGCCCTTCGAGGTCGTCACCCACCTCGACTACGCCGCGAGGTACTGGCCCGAGGAGGCGGAGGGACCTTTCGATCCTCGACGCTTCGAGGACGAGTTCCGCGGGGCGATGCGCGCCATCGCGGCCAGCGGCCGGGCGCTCGAGATCAACACGCGCCGCCTGCGCCCCTGGATCCCGCAGTGGTGGGCGGAGGAGGGCGGCCGCGCCGTGAGCTTCGGCAGCGACTCCCATGTCCCGCTCACCCTCGCGGCGAACTTCCCCGAGGCGATCGCGATGGTGGAGGCATGGGGCTTCTGCCCGGGCACGGACCCCCGGGATCTCTGGCGTCGCTGAGCCGCGCCTTCTTGAGCAGCGCCGCGCCGGATGGCCCGCCGTCGCGCGGCACCGTATCCTCGACGGGGCGGTCACCACCCCTGACCGCAGCCCTGCCGCCGCGCGAAGCACACCCCCGCCTCGCCCGCCCGGCCACGGGCACACGACGCTCCCGCGCGGAGCAGGACGAGGAGGTCTGATGCGCGCATTGCGCAAGGTCGCGCCCGGTGCCGGGCTGGAGTGGGCCGAGGTCGAGGAGCCGGGCTGCGGTCCCTGGGACGTGAAGGTCCGCGTGCTGCGCGCAGGGATCTGCGGCACCGATCTGCACATCCTCGGCTGGGACGCCTCCGCCGAGGCCATGTGCGACACGGTCCCCTTCACCCCGGGCCACGAGTTCTACGGCGAGGTCGTGGAGGTGGGCGACGAGGTCACCGACGTGCGCACGGGCGACCGGATCTCCGGCGAGGGCCACGTGGTGTGCGGGACCTGCCGCAACTGCCGCGCCGGGCGTCGGCAGATGTGCATCCGCACCCGGTCCGTCGGCGTGCAGCGCGACGGCGCCTTCGCCGAGTACGTGACCCTCCCGCACCAGAACGTGTGGGTGCACGAGCACGACGGCGGCGAGGAGCTGATCAGCCCCGAGCTCGGCGCGGTCTTCGACCCGCTCGGCAACGCCGTCCACACCGCGCTGAAGTTCCCGGTGGTGGGGGAGGACGTGCTGGTCACCGGTGCCGGCCCGATCGGGCAGATGGCCGCCGCGGTGGCCCGCCATGCCGGCGCCCGCTACATCACCATCACCGACATCGCCCCGCAGCGTCTCGCCATGGCGGAGGGCTGCGGCGCCGACGTGGTCCTGGACGTCTCCGACTCCCGGGTGCGGGATGCCCAGCGCCGGCTCGGCATGCGCGAGGGCTTCGACGTGGGCCTGGAGATCTCCGGGCAGGCGCGGGCGCTGCAGGAGATGATCGAGAACATGAACCACGGCGGCAAGATCGCGATGCTGGGACTGCCCACCCGCCAGTTCGAGATCGACTGGACCATGGTCGTGACCCGCATGATCACGCTGCAGGGCATCTACGGCCGCGAGATGTTCGAGACCTGGAACGCGATGTCCGCGATGCTCAGCACGTCCGCGACCCTCCGCGCCGCGATCACCCGCACCATCACCGACGTGCTCCCCGCGAGCGACTGGGAGCGCGGCTTCGAGATCGCGAAGGCCGGCACCGCCGGGAAGGTGGTCCTGGACTGGAGCACCGTCGGCGGCTGACAGCGCCCGACACCGCCCGTCGGCCCCCGTCCCCACCCGCCGCGCCCCGCGGCACCTCCCCTCGGACCACCCCGGAAGGACCCCCATGTACACCGACCTCAAGGACCAGCTGACCGCCGAGCTCGCCGAGATCGAGCAGGCCGGCACCTTCAAGCACGAGCGCGTCATCTCGACCCCGCAGAGCAACCGGGTCACCGCCGGTCCCGTGGGCCGCGACGGCGCCGAGGTGCTGAACTTCTGCGCCAACAACTACCTGGGCCTGGCCGACGACCCCCGCCTGCTCGACGCGGCGAAGCGCGCCCTGGACGAGCGCGGCTTCGGGATGGCCTCGGTGCGCTTCATCTGCGGCACCCAGGACCTGCACCTCCAGCTCGAGAGCGCCGTCTCGGACTTCCTCGGCACCGAGGACACGATCCTGTTCTCCTCCTGCTTCGACGCCAACGGCGCCGTCTTCGAGCCCCTGTTCGGCAAGGACGACGCGATCATCTCCGACGCGCTGAACCACGCCTCCCTCATCGACGGCATCCGCCTGTCCAAGGCGAACCGCTTCCGCTACGCCAACGCCGACCTCGCGGACCTGCGCACCCAGCTCGAGGCCGCCGCCGCGCTGCGCGAGGGCCAGGGCGCCCGCCGCACCGTCATCGTCACCGACGGCGTCTTCTCCATGGACGGCTACCTCGCCCCGCTCGAGGGGATCTGCGACCTCGCCGAGGAGTTCGGCGCCCTGGTCATGGTCGACGACTCCCACGCGGTGGGCTTCATGGGCGCCACCGGCGCCGGAACCCCCGAGCACTTCGGGGTCTCCGACCGCGTCGACATCTACACCGGCACCTTCGGCAAGGCGCTCGGCGGGGCGAGCGGCGGGTACGTCTCCGGCCGACGGGAGATCGTGGGGATGCTCCGTCAGAAGGGCCGCCCCTACCTGTTCTCCAACTCGCTGGCCCCCTCGATCGTCGCCGCGACGCTGACGGCGCTCGAGCTGGTCGAGGGCAGCGCCGAGCTGCGCGGGACGCTGCTGCGCAACGCGGAGCTGTTCCGTCGGCGCATGAGCGAGGAGGGCTTCGAGCTGCTGC
The DNA here is from genome assembly GCF_002407065.1 of Brachybacterium ginsengisoli. Lineage (NCBI taxonomy): Bacteria > Bacillati > Actinomycetota > Actinomycetes > Micrococcales > Dermabacteraceae > Brachybacterium > Brachybacterium ginsengisoli. The sequence goes on along the minus strand of NZ_CP023564.1, from coordinate 3,514,135 downwards.
CCGGCGAGCACGCGATCGTCCCGGTGATGTTCGGGGACGCGGCGCTCGCGGCGAAGGTCGCCGACGCGATGCTCGAGCAGGGCGTGTACGTCACCGCCTTCTCCTACCCGGTGGTCCCGCAGGGCAGGGCCCGGATCCGGGTGCAGCTCTCCGCCGCCCACACCGAGCAGGACGTCGAGGCCGCGGTCCAGGCCTTCGTCGCCTCCCGCGCCGCGGTCGAGCAGGGCTGATCCGGCGGGGCGCCGACGGGACCGTCGGTCGGCGCCCCGCCGCCGCCTCAGCCCAGCCGCATCCACGCGTCGGTGCGCACCCGCAGCCCGAGGCTGATCGCCCGCAGCACCATGAACAGGACGTTGCAGGCCAGCCACAGCATCGCCAGGCCCAGCGGGCCCTGGGGCGCCCACCAGGCCACGAGCACGGCGCCCGGCATGATCGCGATCGCGATGAGGGTGCCGACCTTCGCGAGGTAGGGGGCGTCCCCGGCGCCCATCAGCACGCCGTCGAGCACGAACACGTACCCGGCCACGGGCTGGGCGAGCACCAGCATCCACAGCGCGGCGCGCAGGTTCTCCTGCACGGCGAGGTCGGGGGTGAACAGCCCGGGCACCACGTAGCTCGCCGCGAGCAGGACCACCGAGACCACCGCGCCGCCGCCCACGCCCCAGGTCATCAGCCGCCGCGTCACGGCGCGCACGGTCCGCGGGTCCGAGGCGCCCAGGTACCGACCGGTGAGGGCCTGGCCGGCGATCGCCAGGGAGTCCAGCGCGAGCGACAGCGCCACGAACACGGTGGTGGCGAGCTGATGGGCGGCGAGCTGCACGTCCCCGAGCCGGGTGGCGACCACCGTCGCCGCGATCACCACCACCCGAAGCCCGAGGGTGCGCACGAACATGGGCACCGCGTCCCGGCCCACCGCCACCAGGTTCCCCAGGTGGGGGCGCAGCGTGATCGACTCGCGTCGGGCGCGGGCGATGATCACGCCGAGCAGCACCGCCGCCATGCCCCACTGGGCCAGGACCGTGCCGATCGCGGAGCCGGCGATCCCGAGGTCGAGGCCGAAGATGAGTAGCGCGTTCAGTGGGATGTTCACGAGCGCCCCGCCCACCGCCACCACCAGCGGCAGCTTCGCGTCCTGCAGGCCCCGCACCAGTCCGGTCGCGGCCTGGACGGCGAGCATCGCGGGCAGCCCGAAGGCGCTGAGGTGCAGGTAGATCAGCGCCTGGTCGAGCACCTCCGGGGAGGGGCCGAAGGCGGCCAGCAGCGGCTTCCCGGCCACCAGCAGCAGCACCGTCGACGCCGCGCCCACCACCAGCGCGAGCCAGCAGGCGTCGATCCCGCGGGAGATCGCCTCGCGGGTGCGGCCGGCGCCGAAGGAGCGGGCCACCGCGGCGGTGGTGGAGTAGGCCAGGAAGATCGCGAGGCCCACGACGGTGGTGAGCACGGTCGAGGCGAGCCCCAGCCCGGCCAGCGAGGTGGTCGAGACCCGGGCGATGAAGGCCGAGTCAGTCAGCAGGAACAGCGGCTCGGCGATCAGCGCGCCGAGGCTCGGGATCGCCAGGCGCAGGATGTCGCGGTCGACGGTCCGCCGGGCGCTCTCCTCGCGCGGGGAGGGGTCAGGGGAGGGGGAGGCGGGCACCCCTCCATTGTGCGACCTGCTGACCGACGTTCGTCGGATCCGATCTCGCAGGAAGCCGTGAGACAGTTCCCGCGGAGCACTCGACGCCAGGACCCATCACCACGCACCCCGCGCCATCGGGCGGCTGGGAGAGGTCGGCAGCGGCGGGCAGCACCAGCCCCGCAGCACGCCTCCGCAGCACCCCACCGCAGCACCCCACCGCAGCACCCCACCGCACCACCCCATCACATCGCCCGACGCGCACGCCGCCCGTCGGGCACCACCCCTGAGGAGCAGGATGAACCGCCTGGCCACGCTGAGCCTGAACAACAGGTCATTCATCGCCCTGGTCTGCATCGCCGTCTCGATCATCGGCGTGTTCATCATGACCACGATGCGCCAGGAGCTCATCCCCTCGGTGTCGCTGCCGCAGATCCAGGTGATGACCACCGCGCCGGGCTCCTCCTCCGAGCAGGTGCGGGATCGGATCACCTCGCCGGTGGAGCAGTCCCTCAGCGGCCTCGAGAACGTCGAGAGCACCTCCTCCAGCTCGCAGGCCGGGCTGTCGATGGTCACGATCGAGCTGACCTACGGCACGGACGTGGCCCGCTCCTCCAACCAGGTCGACGCGGCCCTGACCCGCATCGAGGACCAGCTCCCGGAGGACGCGGACCCGCAGGTCGTCTCCGGCGGCACGAGCGATCTGCCGGCCGTGGTGCTGTCGGTCTCCTCGGACCTCGACCCCTCCGAGCTCGCGACGCGGCTCGATGCCTCCGTGACCCCCGAGCTCGAGCGCGTGGACGGCGTCTCGTCGGTCGCCGTGATCGGCGCCCCCGAGGAGATCGTGCGGATCACGCCCGATGCGGACGCGCTCGCCGAGAACGGCCTCACCGAGGACGACATCTCCACCGCCCTCGACGCCAGCGGGCTCTCCCTGCCGGGCGGCTCCGTGGTGGACGGCGACCGCACCCTGGACGTGGTGCTCGGGCAGAGCGTCGACAGCCTCGAGAGCCTCGAGCAGATCGTGCTCCTCCCCGCCGACGGCGGCGACCAGGCGCAGCAGGAGGGCCCCGACGGCCAGCCGCTGCCCGACGCCGAGCCGCAGCAGCCCGCTGCGCCCGTGACCCTCTCCGAGGTCGCGACGGTGGAGCGGACCACGCAGGACGCCACCTCCATCTCCCGCACCAACGGCCGCGAGTCGCTCGTGGTCATGGTGACGGCGACGGTCGACGGCAACGTCGTGGACATCTCCGACGGGGTCGAGTCGGTGCTCGCGGACGAGCTCCCCGGCGTCGGCGGCGGCGCGACCTCCGACGTGGTCTTCGACCAGGCCCCCTTCATCCAGGAGTCGATCCTGGCGCTCGCCGAGGAGGGCCTGCTGGGCCTGCTCTTCGCGGTCGGTGTGATCCTGCTGTTCCTGCGCCGCGTGCGCCCCACGATCGTCACCGCGATCTCGATCCCGACCTCGCTGCTCATCGCGTTCATCGGCATGTACGTCACCGGCTACACGCTGAACATGCTCACCCTCGCGGCGCTGACGATCTCGATCGGCCGCGTGGTCGACGACTCGATCGTGGTGATCGAGAACATCATGCGCCACCTCGCCTACGGCAAGAGCAAGCGCCGGGCGATCCTCGACGCGGTCGGGGAGGTCGCCGGCGCGATCACCGCCTCGACCCTCGCCACCGTCGTGGTGTTCCTGCCGATCGCGGTCGTCGCGGGCATGGCCGGGGAGCTGTTCCGGCCCTTCGCGCTCACCGTCGGCATCGCGATGCTGTCCTCCCTGCTGGTCGCGCTGACGATCGTGCCGGTGCTGGCGTACTGGTTCCTGCGCCCGCCCAAGGGGCATGAGGACGTCGACCCGGATGACGCCGCGCAGGTCGCCGCGATCCGCGAGGAGTCCGAGGGCAAGGAGGAGCGCACCTGGCTGCACCGGATGTACGCGCCGCTGCTGCACCTCGTGCTGGACACCCTGCCGCGACGCCTGGCGACCATCGGCGTCGCCGTCGTGATCCTGGTGGGCACCCTGTTCCTGTTCCCGCTGGTGAACATCAGCTTCCTGGGCGACACCGGGCAGAACATCGCCTCCCTCTCCCAGACCCTCCCGGCAGGCACCAGCCTCGAGCAGTCCTCGAGGAAGGCCTCCGAGAGCGAGAAGGCGCTGCTGGATCTCGACGGCGTCCAGACCGTGCAGACCACCATCGGCGGCAGCCAGTTCGGGGTCGGCGGCAGCAGCGAGAACGAGGTCAGCTTCTCGATCACCACCGATCCCGACGCGGACCAGGAGGCCCTGCTCGACACGATGGTCTCCACCCTCGAGGACCTCCCGGAGCCCGGCACCGTCGAGGCGGCCGACGTCGCCTCGCCCACCGGCTCCAGCTCGGTGGACATCCTGATCACGGGTCCCACCGCGAAGGACCGCCAGGCCGCGAACGACGCGATCCTCGCCGAGCTCGACCCCCTGCCCGGGGGCGTCTCCGAGGTGAGCAGCGACCTCCAGGCCGATCAGCCCACCGCTGTCGTCACCGTGGACCGCGAGGCCGCGGCCGCGCGCGGGCTCACCGAGGAGGCCGTGATCGGCATGGTCGCCCAGCAGATGTACCCCGGTGCGATCGGCTCGGTCACCCTGGACGACGACGAGCTGGACATCTACGTCTCCGGCGGCGAGAGCATCGACACCGTCGACCAGCTGCGCGACATCACCCTCATGGGGTCCGTCCCGCTGCAGGACGTGGCGAGCATCGACGAGGAGCTCTCCCGCCCCTCGATCTCCACGCAGGACAGCCTCGAGACGGTCACCGTCTCCCTCACCCCCGCGGGGGAGGACGTCTCCGTCGCCACCCAGGCGGCGAACGACGCGATCGACGCGGCGAACCTCTCCGAGGGCGTGGACGCGACCATCGGCGGCACCGCCGCGGACATCGACGAGACCTTCGGTCAGCTCGGCATCGCCATGCTCGCCGCGATCCTGCTGGTGTACGTGCTGCTGGTGTGGATCTTCAAGTCCCTGATCCAGCCGCTGATCCTGCTGGTGTCGATCCCCTTCGCGGCGATCGGCTCCTTGGGCCTGCTGGTGATCACCGGGGTGCCGCTGGGTCTGCCCTCGATGATCGGCCTGCTGATGCTGGTGGGCATCGTGGTCACCAACGCGATCGTGCTGATCGACCTGGTCAACCAGTACCGACGCGCGGGGATGACCCTGGACGACGCCCTCCATCAGGGCTCCGCCAAGCGTCTGCGCCCGATCCTCATGACCGCGGCGGCGACGATCTTCGCGCTCATCCCCATGGCGCTGGGCATCACCGGCAACGGCGGCTTCATCGCCCAGCCCCTCGCCGTCGTCGTGATCGGCGGCCTGGTCTCCTCGACCCTGCTGACCCTGGTCATCGTGCCGGTGCTCTACCGCATCGCCGAGGGCCCGGGCGAGCGCCGGCGCGTGCGCGAGGAGGAGCGTCTGGCGGCGCTGCGCGGTCGGCGCGAGCAGGCCGTGGCGGCCGAGCGGGAGGAGACCGCCCGACGCGAGCGGGAGGCCCGGCGCGAGCAGGAGATGCAGCGCAAGCAGCAGGATCCCGACGCGCCGCGGGCGGACGCCCCGTCGCCCCGCGGCCCTCGACGCTCCCTCAAGGAGCGCGGCGGCCTGGTGGGCATCCTGCGGGGCCGGAGGCGACGCCCCTGAGGTGAGCTGAAGGTTCGCCCGCCCCTCGTCGCCTACCATGCCCACCATGGCCTCCTCCAGACCTCGCGCCCGTCGCACGGCGGCGACGGCGCGCGGCGGGACCGTGCGCCAGCGGGTGCTGTCCACGATGGTGGCCTTCATGATCGCGGGGCTGGCCGTCACCGGCGTGCTCACCTACGCCGCCCAGTTCCGGGCGCTGGACCAGCGGGTCACCGCGGAGCTGTGGCAGGAGTACGACGAGCTGGCGCTGATCGCCGCGAGCCAGGGCGAGGACGGTGAGCCGTCGCACTCCACCGTGGACAGCGTGCTGATCACCGCCACCGACTCCGCGGCCCCGTCGGACCACGAGTCCGTCCTCACCCTCCTGGACGGCGAGCCGCTCTACGAGCCGCGCACGCAGGACTTCGCGCTCCTGCAGCCGGGCTCCGAGGACCACGACGAGGTGCTGCGCACCCTCCGGGAGTCCCATCAGCCGGGCGGCACCGTGGTGATCACGATGGATGCGTACGGGAGGGACCTGCGGGTCCTCATCGCCTCGGTGACCGTGGCGGGGGACGACGCCGAGGGCATCTTCGTGGTCGCGAGCGACATCGGCGCCCAGCGCCGCGACCTCTGGCAGAGCGTCCTGACGTTCTCGGGGCTCTCGGTGATGACGCTCCTGCTGGCCGGCGGGGTGGGCTACGCGATCACCGGCCGGCTGCTGAGGCCGCTGGAGGACCTCCGCGCGGCGACCGAGCAGATCACCGTGGACGATCTCGAGTACCGGGTGCCGGTGCCGGCGCAGCGGGACGACATCGGTGCGCTCGCGCAGAACTTCAACCGCATGCTGGGCCGCATCCAGGCGGGCTTCGCGGAGCAGCGGCGCTTCATGAGCGACGTCGGGCACGAGCTGCGCACCCCGCTGACCATCGTGCGCGGCACCCTGGAGACGACCGACGTCGAGGACGTCGAGGACGTCCGCGAGTCCCGGGACATCGCCCTGGAGGAGCTGGACCGCATGGGCCGGGTCGTCGGCGACCTCTCCGAGCTGGCGGCGTCCAAGCGCCCCGACTACGTGCGCCCCCGCCCGCTGGACATGGATGCCTTCGCCCGGTCCGCCTTCGCCCGGATCGAGCACATCGCCGAGCGCGAGTGGGTGCTCGAGCGCAGGGTCGACGTGGTGGCCGACGCGGACGAGCAGCGGCTCGCCCAGGCCGTCGTGCAGCTGGCCGCGAACGCCGTGCGCTACAGCGACGAGGGCAGCCGGATCCGGTTCGGCGTGGACCGGGTGCTGGGGGAGCGGGGACCCGAGATCCACGTGACCGTGCAGGACGAGGGCATCGGCATCGACCGCGAGGACCAGCGGCGCATCTTCGAGCGCTTCACCCGGGTGGACGGCAGCCGGGGCGGCGGCTCCGGGCTGGGGCTGCCGATCGTGCTGGCCATCGCCGAGGGGCACGGCGGCGTGGTGCGCCTGCTGTCCTCCCCGGGCCGCGGCTCGACCTTCACGATCGTGTTCCCGCAGTTCACGAACTCCACCGCCCCGGCCGACGGCGTGCTCGCGCGGACCGACGACCGCCCGGACGGCCCGGCACGCGATACTGACACCCGCGGGACCGCCCCCGCCGAGGACCGCCCCACCGCCACCAGGAGGAACGACGGATGAGGATCCTGATCGCCGAGGACGAAGCCCGGATCGCGAGATTCATGGAACGGGGGCTGAAGGCCAACGGCTTCGCCTCGACCGTGGTGGAGGACGGCATCGCCGCGCTCGACCTCGCCTCGGGCGGCGACTTCGATCTCCTGATCCTCGACGTGGGCCTGCCGCGCATGGACGGCTTCCAGGTGCTGGGCGCGCTGCGGGCGATGGACGTGCAGATCCCGATCCTCATGGTCACCGCGCGCACCGGCGTGGACGACACCGTGCAGGGCCTCGAGGGCGGTGCCAACGACTACATCGCCAAGCCCTTCCGCTTCGAGGAGCTGCTGGCACGGGTGAAGCTCCGGGCCCGTGAGGCCACCGCCGGGGCGGGCAGCGTCAGCGCGGACGTGCTGACCCTGGGGGACCTCTCGCTGGACCTGCGCACTCGCATCGCGACCTGCACCGGCGAGGATCCCCGCAGCGTGGAGCTGTCCTCCCGCGAGTTCACGATGGCGCGCGTGTTCCTGGAGAACCCGAACCAGGTGCTCACCCGCGACCTGCTGCTGTCCAAGGTGTGGGGCTACGACTACGACGGCGCCTCGAACGTGGTCGACGTGTACGTGGGGTACCTGCGCTCCAAGCTCGGGGCGCCCCGACTGGTCACGGTGCGGGGTGCGGGCTACAAGATCGTCGACCCCGCCGCCTGAGCAGTCGCCGCTCCTGAGCGGTTCCTCTGCAGGTCAGCGGCTTGATGAGAGTCCTCTCATGTCGCCTTCACCGCGATCTCATCCGCCGCGGGGAGGATGCCGGGCATGAAGACCCTGCGCACCCTCGGGATCATCGTGGCCGTCGCCCTGTCAGCCGTCGGGCTCGCCGTGCTGCCCTCGGTGGACGAGACCACCGAGGCCCGGCCCGGCATCTCCGTCGGCCAGGCGGGCACAGGCGGCGGGCCCGGGGCCGAGGGGCAGGATGCCGCGCGGGAGAGCGCGGCCGATCAGGGGCCCGTCGCGCTGCCCACCACGACCACTCAGCCGGGGCGCGCCCTCCACACGGACACCGGGATCGGCTCGATGCAGTCGAAGCCCTCGCCGTCGCCCGAGCCCGCACCGGCCCCCGCACCCGCCCAGCAGCCGCGCTCCTCGAGCGGTTCCGGCTCGAGCGGTTCCGGTTCGAGCGGTTCCGGTTCGAGCGGCTCCTCCTCGGGAAGCTCCAGCGGCTCGTCAGGCTCTTCCTCGTCCGGCTCGTCGTCATCCGGATCCTCCTCCGGCGGCGGCGCGAAGCCCGCTCCCCGGCCTTCCGGCGTCTGCGAGTGGGACGACGGTGAACGCGAGTGCGACGGCGATGACGACGACGGTGCCGATGATGACGATGACGACGAGGCCGAGGACGACTGACCCCGGCAGGTCAGGCGCCTGACCCTCGTACGGAGTGCCGCGAGAGCCGCGTGCCCGGCAGCCTCCACCCGAGGATGGTGTCCCGCACGCTCCACACCAGGCGCGGGCTCGACCAGGACTGCGAGGGCTTGCTCAGCGCCCAGCCGTCCCCGAGGGTGATCGCGGCATGCGCGACGGCGCCGTGCGGCGGGGCGTCGAACTCCAGCCCGTCGATCGGGAAGGGCTGCACCGACGGGCAGAACCATTCCTCCCAGGCAGACACCAGGGAGTCGGGGACGTCGATCCCGAGGACTCGCTGCGGGGAGGTGCCGGCGCTCATGCAACGGAACGTAGCAGCGGGGGACGAGCGCCGCAGCGGGTTCCCCGTGCCGCCCCGTCAGTCGTCCTCGTCGGCGTCCTCGTCGCGCCGGGACCGGCCATGGGCGCCGATGGTCACCGGATCCTGCCCGTCGGCCGCATCATGCCCGTGGGCCGCTTCCAGGACGTGCTCCTGCGCGCCGAGGCGCTCGGCGAGCTGGTCCGAGCAGACCATCACCACCAGCCCGTCGTAGGTGTCCAGCACGTGCTCGAGCATCCGCCTGCCGGAGTCGTCGAGGTCGCCCTCGAGGCCGTCGACGAACAGCACCGGAGGGTTCCCGTACAGCGCCCGGGCGAGGGTCAGACGCGCACGGTCCGAGCGGCTGAGCGGATCGCCGCCGCGGCGCAGCTTCGTGCGGGCGCCGCGCGGCATGGCGGCGATGTCCAGTCCCACCAGGTCCAGCATCTCCTGGTCATGGGCGGCGTCGAGGTCGGGGCGGCGGTAGTGCAGGGCGCGCGCGACCGTGCCCTGCTCGAAGACGGTCCCGGCCGCGGCGAGACCCACCAGGGTGCGGGCCCGCTTCGAGGGGACCGCGCGCAGGTTCTCGCCGTCGACCCACAGCGCGTCGGGGCGCCCGTCCTCCGGGCCGGGAGCGAGCTCGAAGACCCGTCGGATGAACTCGCGCGGAGCACGCGGATCCTCGGAGACCAGCCGCACCCGGCTCCGGCGGCCGCCGCGCACCGGAGCCGCCTCCCCGGTGAGGCCGGGAAGGGCCAGGTGCGCGACCACGGTCCCGGCGGCGACGGCCTCCGGGGCGTCGACGCGGGCGGAGATCCGGCGACGCTCCCGGGCCCGGGAGCGGCGCTGCTCGGCGCCGGCCAGCGCCGGTCCCAGCACCATGCGGGCCGAGCGGTAGGTCTGGCGGTACTCGACGATCCGACCGATCCCGAGCACCGGGGTCGATGCGATCCCCGCCACCGCCATCGCCGCCATCGTGATCCCGGAGGGCAGGCCCAGATAGGTGCCGGTGGCCGCGACCATCAGGGTGGTCAGCGTGGAGGCGACGATGCCGCCGGCACGGATGGTGCCGACGGTCTCGGCCCGGTCCACGGCGATCTCGACCAGCGACCCGGAGGCGTCGCGGATCCCGCGCAGCTCCCGCTTGATGCCCCCCGAGGCGAGGATGCCGTCGGAGGCGGTGACGGTGTCGGCGATGCGGGAGGCGAGACGGCCCCGCGTGCGCCGCATCTGCCGGGTCTTGATCAGCGCGGTGCGCGCCCACACCAGCAGGCACCCGCCCAGCACCACCAGCGGCGTCGCCATCGCGACGGCCAGGTAGGGGTGGAGCACCGCGAGAGTGATCAGGCTGCCGCCGATGAGCGGGACCGCCACGGTGAGCGGGGCGATGCCCTGGGAGATCCAGTTGCGCACCCCGGAGAGGTCGTTGGTGGTGCGGGCGACGGTCACACCCAGCGACGTGGTGTGCCCGGGCGTGAGCGCGTCGCCCAGCAGGGTGAGTCGCAGCTGATGGACGTAGTCCTGGCCGAGCTTCTCCGACACCACCCGCTCGTGCACCGCGAGGGCGCCGATCGCCAGCGCCGCCAGGATCAGCAGCGCCAGCGCCCGCAGCAGCAGCTCGGAGGTTCCTGTCGGCGCGTCCTGGAGCTTGACCAGGGCCCACGCCGAGAGCGCGCCGAGCGCGGCCTGCCCCAGCCCCAGCAGCACCAGGGTCACGAGCCAGCCCCGCCGCCGGCCCCGCAGAAGCGGGGGCAGGGGCGGGGCGTGCTTCAGCAGCCCGTTGGCGAGCTCGACCGGTTCGCGGTCACGCCGCATCGGCGCTCGTCCCCTCGACCAGATCGGCGACCAGGCCCCGGGCGACCTCGGCGGTCCCCAGATCGAAGGTGGGGATGACCGGCACGTCCAGGGCGTGACGGGCCTCCGCGGTGGCCAGCGGCGAGCTGGTGACCACGCCGGAGACCGCCCAGGGGCGACGGCCCAGGTCGCCGAGGGCCCCGACCCCTCCGACGGCGCCGAGCGCGTCGCCGGCGGCGAAGAGGACGCGGTCCACCACACGGCCGAACTCCTCATCGGCGAGCAGGCGGGTGGTCTCGCCCTGGTAGACGCCGTCGGCGATCTCGATCAGCACCACGTCGGGACGGGTGGCGCCGCCGCCGGCGAGCTCGTCGGCCATCGAGAGGAACAGGTCGCGCACCTCGTCGAACTCCACCTGGAAGGTGGAGGAGTAGCCGAAGTCGGTGAAGTCCAGGACCCGGTGGGCGCCCGCGTCGAGGAAGAGGTTGTAGTCGTTGCCCGCGCCGGTGCCGGTCGCCTTGCCGGCGGCGACCTGCAGCCCGGCGGCGGCGAGGCCGTGGGCCAGCTCGGCGAGCACGGTGGACTTGCCGGAGTTCATCGAGGTCCCCAGCACCGCGATCACCGGCACCTGATGGGCGGGTCGCTCCGTGCGTCGGGCGATGCCGCGGACCACCGGGTGGGCGGCGGCCCGGGCCAGGGTGATCGGCCCGTGCTCATCGCGGAGCACGCCGACGGGCTCGATCCGCGTCGCGTCGGAGACCTTGTCGTGACGCTCGAGGACCCGCGAGGCGAGGCCGCCGGCGGCCGCGAGGTGCGCGGGGCCCAGATCCTCGGGGACGGTGGCCAGGAACTGGTCCGCGGCGTAGCGGCTGCCGTAGGCGACCACGATCTCGTCGCCCACGAACAGGGCCTGGCGCCGGGAGACGGGGCTCTCGAGCCGCCTGTGGTGGCCGAGCGAGGTCACCCGGGCCAGCACCACCTCACCCGCCTGGGGTGCGTGGTCGCCGGTGATGAGCTCGACGCTGCCGGCGCGGCGCAGGAAGGCTCCGACGTTCCGGGTGGAGAAGGCGTGCTTGGCGCGCTCGACGCGGCTGCGCACGCTCTCGGGAGCCGGTTCGATCCCGGACGAGGGCTGCGCAGCGGGGGCCGAAGCGGTGCGGGGGGAGGTCTTGTGGTTCAGGATCGTCATCGGGGGCTCCTCGTGAGCGTCGTTCCGTGGCGAGGACGGGGTGTCCGTGCCGTACGAGGAGCAGTGAACCGGCGGCTCATGAAGTCGTCATGAGCCGATGATGAGAGGAGTCTCAGGCGGGGATCCCGAGGCGGGCGAAGGCGTTGCGGAAGATGGTCAGGCCGTCCAGCCCGGGGAGCTTCTGGATCCGCGAGTCGAGCTTGTCCAGCTCATCGGACCGACCGCCGAAGAGGTGGTTCATGACGTGCACGACCTCGGAGTCGTCCATCATCCCGCTGCCCACGGGCTTCCAGACCCGGGACATCACCAGGCGCACCACCTTCTGCGCGGCCTCGGAGGCCGCCAGCCGCTCGCGCCCCTGGGTGGTGTAGAAGGCGACGTGACGGGTCTCCTGCTGGGCGATGCGCTGCAGCAGCGGGGACAGGACCGGGTGGTCGGTCAGCGCCGACAGCCGACGGTACGCGGCCACCGCTGAGAGCTCGTTGGCCGCGCCCCACACCATGTGCACGGCGACGAAGTCGGTGCCGGCGAGGTTCGAGAGCACGGACTGCTTGAGCGGGCCGAGCGCCCCGGTCCAGCCGAGCTTGACGCGCTTGGCCTTGATCTCGTCGTAGTCCACGACGATCCCGTGGCGAGCGAGCACCATCGACAGCGCCTCGCCGTGCCAGAACTCCTCGCGGTTCCACATGGTCATGAAGCCGCCCGCCTCCTCCTCCCGGTGCGAGGGTGTGACCAGCAGGTCGCGCAGGAAGCAGGAGGTGTGGAACTCGACGTCGCACATGTAGCGCAGCGAGCGCAGGGTCTGGGCGTCCAGCGGCTGGGTCTCGAAGACGGAGAAGTCGAGGTCCTCGTACTTGACGGGGACCGAGCTCTCCGCGAAGCGGTCGAGGTCGAAGGCCATGTCACACACCGTTCCGGGGCAGCGAGAGGAGGTGGGCGTCCGGGAGATCAGGGCCGGGCAGCAGCCGCGTGATCTCGTACCGGGCGCGACGAAGGGCAGCGCGATCCGTCGCGGTGGCGCCGAGTGTCGCCAGCGCCTCCCGCAGGTCGGGGTCGGGCACCCCGCCGCCGTCGAGCGGGGAGGACAGCGAGAGCATCACCCGCGCCGTGACCGCTTCGCGGGGGGAGCGGGTCAGGCGCGCGATCGCCTCGGCGGTGAAGAAGTCCACCGCCGCCTGGTGACGGTGGGCGACCACCTCGGTGACGCGACGGGCCTCTCCGCCCAGCCGCCGCGTGGCGGCGCGGAGGGAGGCCTGCAGCGAGGTCTCCTGGATCGCGAGGCGGGCCATATGACCGGCCGCCGTCGCCTCCCCGGCCAGGCCCGTCCACAGCGGGCTGAGCAGCGGCTGGAGCCGGTCGACGTGCAGGCGGCGCAGGATGTGCGCGGTGCCGGGGCGACGCTGGGGGAGCGGTCGGTCGGTGGCGTGGTCGCCGGTGAGCAGATCGCGCAGGGCGCGGGACTGCCAGTGGCGATCCACCATCCAGGTCGCCAGGAACGCGGTGATCCGGGCTTCGTTCCCGGTCGCGGTGGCGAGCATCGCCCGGGACTCCGCGAGAGCGGAGGCCTCGAGCCGCTGCAGCACGCCGAGCGCCCGGCGGAGCTCCGCCCCCAGCGGCTCCTCGGCCTCGAGCAGCGCGAGCTCGACCGGCAGGCGGCCCGTTCCACGGCGCACATAGGCGTCGACGTCGACCTCGGTGCGGAGCGTCGGGGTGACGCTCGCGTCGAAGTGGAGATGGCCGGCGAAGGGGCCGTCGACGGGGATCGTGGCATGGGGATCAGGCGTGCTCGTCGCCGTTCCGGTCGTCTCGGCGTCCGCGGTCAGGTCGACCGACACCATCCACCTCATCTTCTGCGCATTCTCCGGCGCGTGTGCTTCCTGCGTGCTGTGGCCATTGTATGGAAGCGGAGCTGTCAGCTCGCCGGGAGTCGCCGCTTGGTAGGTTCGGATCGTGATGACCTTCGGCACCACCTCGCTCCCGGTCCCCGCCGGTGTGCCGGAGGGGGACGAGCTGCCGAGCCTCGATCGACTCCGGGCGGCGCTGCGACCGGCGGAGCTCCCGCTGCCGAGCCCGCGGAGCACACGCGAGGCCGCCGGGCGGGTCAACGATCTCCTCCATGCCGAACGCCCGCGGGAGGCACGGGCGCTCGCCGAGGAGTTCCGCGACCGCCCCGCCCCGCCCGAGGACCGGTTCGCCCTGCTGCGCGCCGCCCTGCACGGGGCGACCATCGCCGGGACCGACGACGACATGGCACGGGACGCGGTGGACCTGACCACCCTGCTCCGGCGCAGCGGATCCGGGGAGCAGGCGACGGCGGTCCTCGCCGTCCTGCTCGAGCAGGGGCCCTTCGAGCGCCTGGCCACGGCTCGGGCCCGCACCGCTGCCGAGGAGACGCCGGTCGCGCACGGCCGCCGACGGGGCGAGGCCCTCCCCGCCTCGACGGAGATGCTCCTGGTGGTCCGCGCCCTCGAGCGATCGGCCGCCGCAGGTCTGCGAGGGGTCCCGCCCGATCCGCGCGGGGACGCCGCCCGGCTGCGCGCCGCGCTCGCCGCGCTGCCGGTCGTCCGCGATCGTCTGCTGGTCGACCCGGAGCCGGAGCTGCGACTGCGTCTCGCCCAGGCCCTCGAGGGGGCGGGACAGTTCTCCGCGGCGACCACGGCGGCGCTCGACACCCTCGATCTGCTCTCCGAGCGGGACGCCGCCGTCCCGGAGTCGGACCCCTCCCGGCTCGGCACGTCCGCGCATGCGCTGCTGGCCCGCACGCTCGGTCCGGAGCGCCCCCTCCACGCCGTGCACCACGCCCTCGAAGCCCTCGAGCTGATGCCCGGCGTCGAGGACCCGCCGCTGCGGATCGGGCTGATCACCTCGCTGCTGCAGGCGCTGATGGCCGTGGGGGCCGTGCCTGAATCCACCTTCACCGCGGGCCGTCTGGCCTCGCTGCAGCGCACGCTCGGCCGGGACGCGCTGCGCACCGCCCCGTTGACGGCCGTGGCGGCGCAGCGGGTCCAGGCCGAGCGGTACGACGCCGCCTGGGTGCCGCTCGAGCAGGCCCGACGCATCGCCCGGGAGGGCCGTGATCACCCCGCGCTGCTGGAGATCGCCCGGCTCGCCGCGAGCCTCCACGAGCGCACCGGTGATCACGCCGCGTCCCTGCGCGAGCTGCGGGCGATGGCCGAGCAGGCCCGCTGGCTCGCCGACGACCTCGCGACTCCGGTCTCCGCGCAGGGCGGCCTGATCCGCACGGAGCTGCAGGCCAACGCGCTCGCGATGCGCCGGGCACTGGACCTCGGCCGGACCGACGCCGTGGAGGTCGCGGTGCGGGCCATCCAGCGCCGCACCCGGCCCGGCTGGGGGCGGTCGGTGCTGCCGGCGGAGCTGCTCTGGGATCACCGGGTCGACGCCCTCGTCGGCCGGTTCCTCGCCGTCGGCGCGGCGATCTCCCGGGGCGAGCCGGGGGCCGAGGACGTCTTCGAGCCCCGGCACCGCGAGGCGCTGGAGGCGGTCGACGAGCACCCACCCGGCCACGAGGATCGCGCCCGGTACTGGAGGGTCTACCTCGAGGATCGCCGGGCCCATCTCCTGGCCGAGCGCGGGATGACCGAGCCTGCGCTCGCCGCGGCACGGGCCGCGCGCGAGGGGTGGGTCGACCTCGGCCGCGAGGAGGACGTGGACCGCATGGACGAGCTGCTGGGAGCGCTCGGTCAGGGCGCCTGACCGGCGCGGCTCTCAGGCCCCGTCGGCCTCGAGCATCGTGGAGCGCAGCACCTCGATCACGGCCTGCGGATCCGTGGAGGGGTTCACGAAGGCGAGACGCAGCGCGACCTCGCCCTGGAAGGCCGTGGGCACGCAGAGGATCGTCCCCTCCGCGGCGAGGCGCTGCGACCAGCGGCGATAGGCGGCGGGGGTCCAGCCCGGACGGCGGAACACCACCACGGACAGCTCGGGCTCGAGCAGCAGCTCGAGGTGCTCCGACTCCTGGATCGCGCGGGCGACGGTGCGGGCCGAGTCCAGGCAGCGCTCCACGGCCTGCGCATAGGCGTCGGTCCCGTGGGTGGCCAGCGAGTACCACAGGGGCAGGCCCCGGGTGCGGCGCGAGAGATGCGCGGCGAGGTCGGCCGGGTTGGACTCCCCGCGGTCGATCGAGTCGAGGTAGGCGGCGTGCTGGGAGTGCGCGGCAGCGGCCGGGCGCGCGTCCCGGTAGATCAGGGCGCAGCAGTCGTACGGGGCGAACAGCCACTTGTGCGGATCGACGATGAACGAGTCCGCCTGCTCGATGCCGTCGAAGCGGCCGCGGGCGCTCGGGGCGGCGAGGGCCGCACCGCCATAGGCGCCGTCGACGTGGACCCAGGCGCCGTGCCGGTGCGCCGCCTCGACGACGGGCCCGAGGTCGTCGACGATCCCGGCGTTGGTGGTGCCTCCCGAGGCGACGACCGCGCAGATCCGGGGGTCGGCCTCGAGGGCCTGCTCGAGGGCAGGGCCGGTGAGATGGCCGCGGTCGTCCACCGCGACGGTGACGACGTCCATGTCCAGCAGGCGCGCGGCCGAGGAGATCGAGGAGTGCGCGGTCGACGCGCAGGCCAGGGCCCAGCCGCCCTCGGGGCGTCGGCCGCGGGTGCGCAGGGCGTGGTCGCGGGCGGTGGCGAGCGCCGAGAGGTTGCCGGTGGTGCCGCCGGAGACGAACACCCCGGCGGAGTCCTCGGGCCAGCCCAGCAGATCGCTCAGCCAGCGCAGCACCTGGTTCTCGGCGAAGATCGCCCCCGCGCCGTTCTCCCAGATCCCGCCGAACACGTTCGCCGCGGAGACGACGGTGTCGAAGGCGACCGCGGCCCGGGTGGGCGCGGCGGGGATGTAGGCGAGGTTCATCGGGTCCTCGGAGGAGCGCGTCGCCGGCAGCAGCACCTCGTCGAACAGCTCCATCGCCCGGGCGGCGCCGATGCCGTCGCCGGTGATGGTCGCGCCCACGGCCTCGTGCAGGGCGGAGGCGCTGCGGGCGGTGGTCTTCGGGTCGGTGGCGACGGTGGCATGCGCCGCCGCCCACTCCAGGGCGAGGCTCACCGCCTCGCGCTCGTCGCCCCACACGGGGGAGGGGTCGCGGTGGCGCTGCAGCGCATCGGACGCCTCGGAGAAGGCGGTGCGCTCGGCGTCTCCTGCGTTCCCGGCGTCTCGGGCGGGGTCGACGGAATGAGGGTCACGGGGCGCGGGCGTCTGCATCACGGAGAGCATGGTGCCACGCGCCGGGACGGCGGGGGAGCGGAACGCCTCCGACGCCACGGAACCACTCTGACGCCAGCCAGGCCTTGACGTGACGTCACTATGGCGTCACCATGGAGCCATGGATCTGAGAACCCTCACCCGCTCCGTCCAGGAGCAGCTCGCCGCGAGCGCGGCCGTCGGCGACGACTCCACCCAGCGGGCCGCCCAGCTGCTCTCGATCTCGCTCGAGCCCGCCCTGCGCCTCGCCCTGCAGGACGCGATCACCCAGGTCGCGGCCGAGGTCTCCGCCGATCTCGCCCCGGGACGGGTCGATCTGGCGCTCCTCGGCGGCGAGCTCGAGGTGCGTGTGGTCCCGCCGGCCCCCGCCTCCGCCCAGGTTCCGCCGCCGGCACCCGAGGCGCCGCCGGTCCCGCCCGCACCCGCGGCGGAGGGCGACCCGGACTCCCCGGCCTCGCGCGTCACCTTCCGGCCCCCGCAGCAGCTCAAGTCCCGCCTCGAGCGTGCCGCTGCCGACGAGGCGCTGAGCCTGAACACCTACCTCGTCCGCGCCCTCACCGCCCACCTCGATCGCCCTGCACCCACCGCGTCCGTCCATGGAGCCGGCCGCACCAGCGGCTGGTACCTCTGAGAAACCAGGAGAACGTCATGACCGATCACGCCCCGCAGTCCGAGCCGCACCCCGAGCCGCACCCCGAGCCCTCCCTCCATCCTCAGCCGTCACCCCATTCCGAGCGCGAGGACGGGTCCGTCGTCCACGAGTTCTCCGCGACCGGCCCGATCGACGCCGCGATCCAGGGACTGCGCGGCGACATCGTCGTGCGCGCGGAGCATGGCACCGCGGTGAGGGTCGAGCTGACTCCCCATGGTCAGGACGGTCGGGAGCTGGTGCGGGAGATGCGTGTCCGCTTCGAGTCCGGCCGGCTGTCCATCGACACCGCCTCCGATGCGGCGCACGCGATCGGCGACTCCGTCAGCAGCATGCTGCGAGGTCTCGGTCGCGACGACGACGGCACCTCGTGGGCCGACAGGCTGGCGACCGGACTGCGGTCCGCGACCCGCGGGGTCCGAGGCCTCGCCGGCTCGCTGGACATCACGGTCCTGGTCCCGCACGGCTCCGGGGTGATGGTCCATGGCGGTGCGGGCGACGTCCGCGTGCACGGCGTGCTCGACCGGGTGGAGGTGCGCGCCGGAGCCGGCGACATCACCCTGCATCGCGGGGCTGAGCAGGAGACCCGGCTGACCACCGGTGCCGGCGACATCGCCGTCGGTCCGACGACGGGACTGCTCTCGGTCACGACGGGGCCGGGTGATGTGGTGCTCGAGGAGATCTCCGGCCGAACGTCGGTCACCACCGGTGTCGGCGACGTCGAGGTGCGCCGGGCGGTCAGCGGTCACCTCGCGGTCCGTACGGGTCTGGGTGACGTCACGATCCGCGTGGCTCCCGGCACCGCCGCGCGGGTGGATCTCGCGACCGGGCTCGGCGACCGGGACGTGCAGCTGACCCCGACCGACGGAGCGGGCGACGCCGAGCGCACCCTCGAGATCGAGGCGCGCTCCGGCAAGGGCGACCTCCGGGTGATGCGCGCAGACCCCGTGCCCCAGGGCTCCTGACAGGCCTCCTCCCCCTGCCGTACCGTGGAGTCAGCGAGCGGGAGGGAGCGGGAGGATGTCCATCGACGTCGACGAACACACCCATGGGCCCGACGAGGAGATCGCCGTGCGCGACAACGCGCGCGCCGAGCGGTACGAGGCGGTGCGCGGCGGCGAGGTCGTCGGCATCCTGATCTACCAGCGCACCCGTCGGAGGTTCGAGCTGGTCCACACCGTCACCGATCCTGCGCACCGCGGCGAGGGAGTGGCCTCCGTCCTGGTCCGCACCGTGCTCGCCGAGGCGCGGGCCGCGTCCCTTCCCGTGCTGGTCATCTGCCCGTTCGTGGAGAGCTGGCTGCTGCGCCATCCCGAGCAGGCGGGCGGCGTGATCGTCGACGACTGAGCCACGGGGGTCGGCGCATCCGTGGCGCACCGAGTAGCGTCGTGCCCATGGACGCCCTCGACATCCTCCGTGACCTCGTCTCCCGCCCCCGCGACGCCGCCGAGCGGCTGCGCCCGGACCTCAACTCCGTGACGCTGAACGCCCGCCCCGGCGGTCATGACAACTCGGTGGCCTGGCTGCTCTGGCACACCGGCCGCGAGATCGACGTGCAGCTCTCCGCGCTCTCCGGGGACGAGGAGGTGTGGACGACGCGCGGCTTCGCCGACCGCTTCGACCTCGGCGAGATCGGGGACTCCGTGGGCTACGGCCATTCCTCGGCCGAGGCGCGCCGGATCCTCGTCGAGGACGCCGAGGGCCTGCTCGAGTACGTCGACGCCGCGCTCGCCGCGATCGACAGCTACCTCGAGATGGTCACGACCCCTGACCTCGAGGACGTGATCGACGAGCAATGGGATCCGCCGGTCACCCGCGGCGCCCGCCTGGTGAGCATCGTGGACGACGCCATCCAGCACATCGCCCAGGCCGCCTACGCGCTGGGCATGCCGGAGCGCGGCTGACAGCGATCAGCGCGGGGGAGGGGCCCCGACCTGCCTCAGTCGGTGACGCCGGCGGCGTGCGTCGAGGTGGAGCCTGAGCGGCCGCGGCGCTTCCCGCCGCGCAGCAGGCGGTCCACCGAGTAGCGCCCGGCGCCCATGGCGGCGAGGGCGAGGGCGCCCGCCCCCAGGGCGCCGACGAGCTCCCAGCCGCCGTTGTCGATGAAGATCCCGGCCGGCAGGTGCACGAGCACTGCGGCCACGGCCATGTCGATCGCGAGGACCAGGCCGACGATCGTGGTGAGAGCGCCCAGGACCAGCAGGGCTCCGCCGACCAGCTCGGCGTAGGCCACGATCGGTCCGGCGATCTCCGCGGCGGGCACGCCCATTCCGCGGAAGCTCTCGGTCACGCCGGGCAGGCCGAACTGCACGACCTTCTGATAGCCGTGGGCGAGGAAGATCGCGCCGAGGACGACGCGGGCGATGAGCAGGCCGATGTCGCGGACGGGTCCGGCGGTGCGGTGGAGGGCCATGGGAGGTCCTTTCGTCGGGGTGCAGTCCGCACAAGGTAAGTGAAGCGTCAATCAGAAGCGAGAGGCCGCGGAGCGCGGAGAGGCTCAGGTCACGCCGGGACGTCGGCGGTTCCGACAATTCGACCGTTCCTCCCCAACGTCGCCGTCGGGCGGCATCGCATGACCCTGGTCCCCCTCGACGGCGGTCGGGTGTCCCCGCCGCACCGGACTTCCTACACTGGACCGGTGACATCCACCGAAGCCTTCGAAGCCGGACCCGATCGCGGTCTGGAGCGCACCCCGCCGCAGGACCTCCCCGCCGAGCGCGGCGTGCTGGGCGGCATGATGCTGTCCAAGGACGCGATCGCCGACGTCGTCGAGACGGTGCGGGGCAACGACTTCTACCGACCCGCCCACGAGATGATCTACGAGGCGATCATCGACCTCTACGGCCGTGGTGAGCCGGCGGACCTGGTCACGGTCTCCGATGAGCTCTCCAAGCGCGGCGAGCTGCAGCGCGTGGGCGGCGGCGCCTACCTCGCGGATCTCATCGACATGGTCCCCACCGCGGCGAACGCCGGGTACTACGCCGAGATCGTCGTCGAGCGCGCCCAGCTGCGCCGCCTCGTCGAGGCCGGCACCCGCATCGTGCAGCTCGGCTATGCGGCCGACGGCGGCGAGGTCGACGAGGTCATCAACGAGGCGCAGGCCCAGATCTACTCCGTCACCGAGCGCGGCCAGAGCGAGGACTTCCTCGCCCTCGGCGAGGTGATCGACGAGACCCTCAACGCGATCGAGGCGACCCAGAACCGTGGCGGCCAGGTCACGGGCGTGCCCACCGGGTTCGCCGAGTTCGACGAGCTCACCCAGGGCCTCCACGGCGGCCAGATGATCATCTTCGCGGGCCGTCCCGCCATGGGCAAGACGACCCTGGGCATGGACGTGCTGCGCTCCGCCTCGATCCACAACGGCAAGGCCAGCGTCATCTTCTCCCTGGAGATGGACAAGACCGAGATCACGATGCGTCTGCTCTCGGCCGAGGCGCAGGTGCCGATGAACCGCATGCGCGACGGCTCGATGGACGACCGCGACTGGCAGGCCATGGCCCGCGCGATGAGCCGCATCGCCGACGCACCGCTGTTCATGGACGACAGCGCGAACATGTCCCTGATGGAGATCCGTGCGAAGTGCCGCCGGCTCAAGCAGAAGCACGACCTCCAGCTCGTGGTCATCGACTACCTGCAGCTGATGAGCTCGGGCAAGAAGGTCGAGTCCCGCCAGCAGGAGGTCTCGGAGTTCTCCCGTGCCCTGAAGCTGCTGGCCAAGGAGATCAACGTGCCGGTCATCGCGATCTCGCAGCTGAACCGAGGCAGCGAGCAGCGCACCGACAAGACTCCGATGATGAGCGACCTGCGAGAGTCCGGCTCGATCGAGCAGGACGCCGACGTCATCCTCCTGATCCACCGCGAGGACTACTACGAGAAGGAGTCCGCCCGCGCCGGCGAGGCGGACCTCATCATCGCCAAGCACCGCAACGGCGCCACCAAGACCATCCCGGTCGCCTTCGAGGGCCACTACTCCCGGTTCAAGGACATGGCGGGCTCCGGCGGCTTCAGCGGCTGACGCGTCGCGAGGCGCCGTCCAGAGACGCGAAGGGGAACGGGCATGACTGCGGAACTCATGATCAGCATCGGCAGCGTGATCGTCGCGGTTGTGGCCGCCATCGCGGCTGTGAGGTCCAGCCGAGCTTCTCGTAGCTCAGCGAAAATCGCTGAGGTCCAAGCTCAGCTCTCCTACCAGAGTTTGGTGGGCGAGGCGGAGCCCAGCGCGATGTTGGAGCTCGACGAGGTCGAATATCGTTGGTCGTCAAGTGGGATCGTCCTGACGCCGGGAGGTGCGACTGATGCAGGTGTTGCGCGAGAAGCATTGGTCACGCTGAACGAAGCGAGCTCCATGGGACTGCATGCGGAGATTGTGCTGCGGGGGCGGCTCGTCAATCAGCGCTCGAGTCAGATGTTGGTGACGTACAAGGGATCGTGGGCGGATGAAGTGAGGTACCCGCTGCAAAACCAGAGTCTGTTCCTCATCGACGGTGAGGAACAGCAGCATATGACAGTTGCGGCGAATGGAAGTCTGGATTTCGTCTGGGTCGACCGCCGTTCGATCGACCAGTGGCGCCAGCTCTATATCGCTGCTGAGCAACCACGTGCGAAGGATGAGGAGCTCCAGATTCCTAGAGGCAGCTTCTGGGAGCGAGTGGCAGATGAGGTCCAGAGTCTTCGTGATCCGCGGTACGACCGCTCGTCGCTCTGGCGGGCAAAGATCCGGGAGAACAATGGGTTTCGTCTGGTCGTCGAAAGGAGGGCGGCCGAGCGCATCGCGACTGTGTGGACCGTGACTCCGCATCAAGCGCCCGTCGATCGCCGAGAGTGGGAGCACGGGGAGAAGAAATGGCGTTGGGGTCTTCGTGAGGCGGTGAATGCACCTATTGATGACGAGGTCATCTTCTACCGTTACACGCGCGACGCCACCCTGGCGCAAGTTGATCCACCCCGTGAACGGTGGGTGCCTGGAAGGTTCTGAGTAGGACCGATGCTCTTACTTGGTCGCCCCGCTGCTCTTCTCAGGTCAGGCGGCGAGCTCCACGGCATTGCCGCAGAGTGCGTCCACGCAGTCCGCGAGGCGGAAGCCCTCCCCGCCCGTCGTCGAGGCGATGCGCTCGGGGTCGGCGTCCGGCTGCGACGGGCCGAGCGGCTCGTCCGTGATCCGACGGAACGCGAGGCTCTCGAGCATCGCGGGCCATCGTGCCTGCACCGGGCGTCCTGCGGAGTCGACCACCGCGAAGCGTCGGCCCGTCGAGGTCGGGGCGTCGGGGTTCTCCTGGATCAGGCGCAGACCGCCCTCGTGGACCATCACGTGATGGCGGCGGCACAGCAGGGCGAGGCCGTCGATGTCGGTGGGGCCGCCCTCTGACCAGGGGACCACGTGATGCGCGTCGAGATGCTGCGACTGGTGGCAGCCGGGGAAGCAGCAGGTCCCGTCCCGCAGGCGCAGTGCTCGACGCTGGGCGCGGGAGGCGAGCCGCCGGGATCTGCCCAGGTGGAGGATCTCGCCCCCGGCGTCGGTGATCGAGACCGCGACCTGGCCGGTGCAGGCGAGACGCTCGGCGGTGCTCACCTCGAGCGGGCCCGCTCCGAGCACTCCGCAGACCTCGGGCGTTCCCGCGGGAACGTCCCGCGACGACGGGTGCGATCGCGATGCGTCCTCGTCGGCAGGCGTTCCCGCGGGAACGTCTCGGGACAACGCCTCCGCGCTGACCTGGACGATCACCAGGTGACGGTCCTCGCCCGAGCGGTCATCGGGTTCAGCGTCGAGGAAGGTGCGGGCCACGCTGACCAGGGCATCGGCCCGGCGCTGCTCGAGCGTCGCCGAGGTGGTGATCTCCGCAGAGCGCTCGGCGATCTCCTCCGCCGAGAGCTCGTCCACGTGGGCGATCGGGCGCGTCGAGCGCTGTGCAGGGGCCCCGGCTGACGGGCCGGCCGACGCGCCGGCCGATGGATCAGCCGACGGCGGGGCCGAGCCGTCGCGGTCGAGGGCGAGCTCGAGCGCGGTGACCACCTCGGCGCCCATCTCCGCGGGCAGGAGCGCGCGGACCTCGACCATGCCGTCCTCGCGCACCTGCCAGCGGGCCTGGCGCACGGCGTCCTGGCCCAGCCGGCTGCCGTCGATCGCGCGGAAGGAGGCGATGGTGCGGGCCAGCTGCGCGGCGGTCATGGACCGCGCGAGATCCACGAGGAGCTCCTCGTCGCAGCGGCCGACCACCCGGGAGATCTCGCGGACCTTCGAGTAGGAGAGCCTGCCGGCACGGAACTCGGCCACCGTCAGCGGCATCGAGGACAGGGCGCGTGCCACCCGCACATGCTCCCGGGCGGTGCCCGGAGACATCGAGCAGGACCAGGAGAGCCAGTGCGCCGTGGACTTCAGGCCCGAGAACCAGCTCAGGCCGTCACCGGCCTCGAACTCGCCGACCATCAGCAGCAGCTCGCATGTGGCCTCGGCGATCAGGGCGGCCTGCTGCTGGATCCGCGTGCCGAGCTCCTCGGCATCGGAGCGCGTGAGCCGCGCCCGGGCCTCGGGCTCCGGCGGGGTCGAAGGATCGTCGGTCGGTGAGGGGCGGATCATCGCGGTCTCCTGGTGGACGTCGACTCTGAGCGTCGGGTCCAGTACAACGCGGGGGTGTGACAGACGGCGGCGCGGGTCCACGGAGTCGGTCCGCGGCTGCGGGCGTGATGCCGGGGCCATCGCCCGAGGATGCGCTGCCGGTGTCGTCGGCCGCGGACTCCACCGCGCCCGTCGAGGGCCGCGAGCGACATGCCCGGCCCGTCGGTCGCGCCCTCCGGAGGGACCGCGGATCCACCAGCTCGAAATCTCCACCATCGCGCCCGGCGTCACCAGCGGATGCGGATCGAAACTCGGCCGCCGTCGCCCGCCTGCCCGTATCGGCCCTGGTCGCGGTCTCGCCCGAAACCCTGTGTGGCCTGCGTCATGACTGCTACTGTCTCTCCGAATGAGGTGCCCGCACCTCGCAGCAGGTCCCCGCAGAACGAAGGAGTTGTGCCCGTGACCACCTCGTCACCCGCGTCCCCCAACGCGTCCCCGGAGCCGACATCGGCCGGGGTCGACCCGACCTCACCCACCGCCGAGCAGTTCCTCGCCGTGCAGCAGTCCGAGGAGTTCGGCCGCCTGCGCCGCAGCTTCCGCGGCTTCGCGATCCCGATGACCGTCGCCTTCCTGGTCTGGTACCTGGCGTACGTGCTGCTCTCGACCTACGCCGAGGGCTTCATGTCCCTGCAGATCATCGGCAACCTGAACCTCGGGATCATCCTCGGGTTCAGCCAGTTCGCCATGACCTTCCTGATCACCTGGCTGTACATCCGTCACGCGAACAAGTCGCTGGATCCGATCTCCTCCCGGATCCGCGCCGAGCTGGAGGGTGATCTCTGATGGAGTTCGGCAACCCGATCCTGAACATCTCGATCTTCCTCGTCTTCGTGGTGGTGACCCTCGTGGTCGTCATCCGCGTCTCGCGGACCACCACGTCGGCCAGCGACTTCTACCACGGCGGCCGCGCCTTCTCCGGGCGGCAGAACGGCATCGCCATCGCCGGCGACTACCTCTCCGCCGCCTCGTTCCTCGGCATCGTCGGCGCGGTCGCGCTGTACGGCTACGACGGCCTGCTCTACTCCGTCGGCTTCCTCGTGGCCTGGCTGGTGGCGCTGCTGCTGGTCGCCGAGCCGCTGCGGAACACCGGCAAGTACACGATGGCGGACGTCCTCAGCTTCCGGATGCGGCAGCGTCCCGTGCGCACCGCCGCCGCGACCTCCACCCTCGCGGTCACCTTCTTCTACCTGCTCGCCCAGATGGCCGGCGCCGGCGCCCTGGTCTCGCTGCTCATCGGCATCGAGGGCCGCGTGGGCCAGTCGCTCGTGATCGCCGTGGTGGGCGTGGTGATGATCGCCTACGTGCTCATCGGCGGCATGAAGGGCACCACCTGGGTGCAGATCATCAAGGCGATCCTGCTGATCACCGCCGTCGGCGTCACGACCGTGTGGATCCTGGCGCTGAACGGCTTCAACCTCTCGGCCGTGCTCGGCCGGGCGGTGGATTCCCATCCCGACGGGTCCGCGATCCTCGAGCCGATGCTGCAGTACGGCACCTCGGGCTCCTCGAAGCTCGGCTTCGTCTCCCTCGCGATCGCGCTGGTGTTCGGCGCGGCCGGGCTGCCGCACGTGCTCATGCGCTTCTACACCGTGCCCACGGCGAAGGAGGCCCGACGCTCGGTGGTCTGGGCGATCGCCCTGATCGGATTCTTCTACCTGTGCACCCTCGTGCTCGGCTTCGCCGCCGCGTACATGGTCGGTGTGGACACCATCGGGGAGCTGCCCGGCGGCTCGAACTCGGCCGCCCCCGCCCTGGCCTACGCCGTCGGCGGCACCGTGCTGATGGGCATCATCTCCGCGGTGGCCTTCGCGACGATCCTCGCGGTGGTCGCAGGGCTGACGATCACCGCCTCTGCCAGCTTCGCGCACGACATCTACAACGGCGTGCTGAAGAACGGCGAGGCCGACCCCAAGAAGGAGATCAAGGTCGCGCGGCGCACCGCCCTGGTGATCGGTGCGGTCTCGATCGTGGGCGGCATCCTCGCCGCCGAGCAGAACGTCGCCTTCCTGGTCTCCCTCGCCTTCGCGATCGCGGCCAGCGCGAACCTGCCCTCGATCCTGTACTCGCTGTACTGGAAGCGGTTCAACACCCGCGGCTCCCTGTGGAGCATCTATGGCGGCCTGATCAGCGCGATCGTGCTCATCGCGTTCTCGCCGGTGGTCTCCGGCGCGGAGAAGGCGATGATCCCCGGCGCCGACTTCGCCTGGTTCCCGCTGACGAACCCGGCGATCGTGTCGGTGCCGCTGGGCTTCTTCCTCGGCTGGCTCGGCTCGGTGACCTCGCCGGAGCGCAATGAGCTCAAGCAGGCCGAGATGGAGGTGCGCTCCATGACCGGTGCCGGCTCCGAGAAGGCCACCGTCGAGCACTGAGCCCTGCTGGGCTGCGCCGGCGTGACGAAGCGGGGGGAATGGACCAGCCATTCCCCCCGCTTCGTCGCTCTGGTCGCCCTGACCCGGGTGGGGGTGCGGTCAAGGACCTACTGCAGCGACTCGAACTTCCGGATCCAGGCGGTGCCGACGGGGTTGGCGTCGGCGACCATGATCCCGAAGCGGTCCCCGGCGATCTCGGCGACCTCGGTGAGCGCCACGCGGCGCTCGTGCTCGGGGGAGTGGTCCAGGCGGCGCACGCCGTCCTCGATGATCTTCGCGAAGGAGTCGGTGCGGCCCAGGAACGCGACGAAGGGCATCGCGAACTTCTCCTCGTACCGGGCGGAGAGGTCCCGCACCGCGAGGACGTCCTCGTCGGTGAGGTTCTCCAGGGCGAAGGAGCCCACGTCCTGGCTGATCGACCCGGCCTGCTCCTCGTCGGCCGTGACCAGGGTGGCCATATCCGGGTAGGCGCGCACCAGGTCGTCCTGCTCGGCGCGCTCCGCGGTGAGCACCGCGTCCTCGATCGCTGCACGCAGGGCGGGGGCGTCCTCGAAGGGCCGCGACTCCCAGGCCCGCTCGAGCGGCCAGGTCGCCCCGTTGAACAGGGAGCCGAAGGTGCCCACGAAGGTCTCGCGGTCCATCTCGCCCACGTCCACGATGCCGATCCGTCGGCCGGCGGCGGTGGTGGTGACCATGGAGCCGCGCTGGCGGCCGATGTGGAAGAACACCAGGTTGAGCACGATCGCGGTGATCGCGCCGACGGTCACGCCGGAGGAGACGAACACCTGCGCCCACGCGGGGAACACCCCGGCGATGTCGGGCTTGAAGCTCACCAGCATCGCCAGGCCCAGCGAGGTGCCGACGATGACGGAGTTGCGGTTGTCGGTGAGGTCCACCTTCGACAGGGTCTGGATGCCCACCAGCGCCACCGAGGCGAACAGGGCCAGCGAGGCGCCGCCGAGCACGGGGGAGGGGATCGCGGCGACCACGGCGCCGGCCTTCGGCAGCACGCCGAGGACGATCATGATCGCGCCCGCCCCGGCGACCACCCAGCGGGACTTCACGCGGGTCAGGCGCACCAGGCCGATGTTCTGCGCGAAGCAGGTGTAGGGGAAGGAGTTCAGCACGCCGCCCAGCAGGGTGGAGAGGCCGTCGGCCCGGATCGCCTCGGAGATGTTCTTCGGGCGGATCCGCTTGCCCACGATCTCGCCCGCGGCGAAGACGTCGCCGGTGGTCTCCACCATCGTGATCAGCATGACGATGATCATCGAGATGATCGCGGTCGCCGAGAAGGTGGGGATGCCGAAGTAGAAGGGCGTGGTGACCCCGAAGGCGGAGGCCTCGGTGACGCCGCTGAAGGAGGTGTCGCCCAGGAGCACGGCCACCGCGGTGCCGATCACGAGGCCCAGCAGCACCGCGATCGTGCCGAGGAAGCCGCGGAAGAACCGCTGCACGAGCACGATGATCGCGAGGGTGCCGAGCGCGTAGAGGATGTCGCGCGCGGCGGGGGTGCCCTCGGCGTAGTTGGTGATGTCCCCGGCGGAGACGCCCAGCAGCGTGATGCCCATCGTGGTCAGCACGGTGCCGATGACCACCGGCGGGAAGAACCGCAGGATCCGTGCGAAGTACGGGGCGACCAGGAAGGTGAACAGGCCCGCCACGATGATCGAGCCGTAGATCATCGGCAGGCCCTCGACGCCGCCCTCGCCGCCGGTCGCGGCGAGGCCGATCGCGATGATCGGGCTCACGGCCGTGGTGGTCACGCCCTGGATGATCGGCAGGCGCACGCCCACCTTCCAGAAGCCGACGGACTGGATCAGGGTCGCGATGCCGCAGGTGAACAGGTCCGCGTTGATGAGGTGGATCGTCTGTTCGGGGGTGAGGTTCAGGCCCGAGGCGATCAGCAGCGGCACGATCACGGCGCCGGCGTAGAAGGCCAGCACGTGCTGGAGGGAGAGCACCGAGAGGCGGCCGACGGGCGGCACCTGGTCGACCGGGTGGCGGGTCGGTGCGGCGGTGCCGGACGGGGAGGCAGGGGCTGCTGCGGAGGTCATCGGAGTCCTTGGGGTCCGTCGAGCGAGGGCCTCGGTCGACGTGGGGAGCGGGGAGCGGAGGAGGGCGGAACGAACCGCGTTCCAGCGTAGGCCCCCACGCGGGACGCGGTCCCTCCGGGGCCGGGGGCTGGACGTGAGATCCGTGTCATCCCGCGGCCGCGTCCTGTGGCCGTGGTCTCCGCGGGAGGAGTAGAAGGGACGGGTGAGCACCCCCATCCCGTCCCGTCCGAGCCGGCGCCCCCTCGGCCTGCTGCTCGCGGCGCTCGCCGTCCTCGTGGTCGGCGTGAACCTGCGACCGGGCGCGACGAGCGTCGGCCCGCTGATGTCGGAGGTGGTCGACGCCTATGGCCAGGGGCCCTTCGCCGCCGGTCTGCTCACCGCCCTGCCGCCGCTGATCTTCGGCGTCCTGGGCCTGCTGGCGGTCCCGGTCTCGCGACGGCTCGGGATGACCGGCACCGTCGTCGCCTCCTTCGTGGTCGTCGCCCTCGGCCTCCTGCTGCGCCCCTCCACCGAGGTGTTCGCGCTGTTCGTGGGGCTGTCGGTGCTGGGCCTGCTGGGGCCGGCGCTGGGCAACGTGCTCGTTCCGGCCTGGATCAAGATGCACGGCGGCACCCGCACCGTCGGCCTGATGACGCTGTACAGCGTGACGCTCGCGCTCGGCGGATCCGCCGGGTCGGCGCTCGCGGTGCCGATGGCAGGATCCGGGGCCGACGGCTGGACGGACTCGCTGCGCGTCTGGGGCATGGTGGTCGCGGTGCCGGTGGTGGTGTGGGCCGTGGTGCTGACCCGCACGGGGCACGATTTCCCGCCCGACCCGCCGCGCGGCGAGGTTCCCGGTTCGCTGCTGCGCTCGCCCACCGCCATCGCGCTCACGCTCATGTTCGCCCTGCAGTCGCTGAACGCCTACACGCAGTTCGGCATGCTCCCGCAGATCCTCACCGAGGCCGGGATCAGCCCGGCGCGCGCCGGGGTGCTGGTCGCGGTCATCGCAGGATGGGGCCTGGTGGGCGGCATGGTGATGCCCACGGTGATCGCGAAGGTGCCGGGCCTGCCCTGGATCGTGGGCGGCTTCGGCCTGCTCACCGCGATCGGGTACCTCGGGCTCCTGCTCGCCCCGGCCGTCAGCCCGCTGCTGTGGGCGTGCGTGCTGGGGGTCGGCGGCTTCGCCTTCCCCACCGCGATCGCCCTGCTGCCCGCCCGCACCCGGTCGCCGCTGATCACCGCCCGGCTCTCCGGCATGGTCCAGCCGATCGGCTACCTGCTCGCCGCGCTCGGGCCGATCATCGCGGGCATGCTGCTGGGGGCCACCGGCTCGTCCGCGGGGGTGCTGTGGTTCCTGGCCGGGACCGGGGTGCTGCTGGCCGTGGCCGGGTTCCGGGTGGGGCTGCCGCGGCTGGTCGACCACGAGATCGGGTCCTGACCTCCGCCGGGAGCGCCCGGAACCCTGCGAGGAGCGGCCCGATCCATGGGAGGATGACCCCATGAGCCTTGTCCGCACCCTGCGCATCCTGGCCTCGCAGCGGCCGTCCCTGCCCTCTCGAGCCCTCGCGGATCCCGCCCGCGTCCAGCGGCGCCGTCACGGGCATGTGCCGGTCACCTGGATCGATCCGGAGCATGCGAGCACCGCGACCATCGTCCATCTCCACGGCGGCTCCTATGTGGCCGGCGAGAGCGCTCGGACCTGGGACTTCCTGGAGGAGACCGCACGTCGCTCCGGCGCGGCGGGCGCGATGATCCACTACCGCCTCGCCCCGCGCCACGGCTTCCCGGCCGCGGTCCAGGACGTGCTGCACGCCCTCGAGGCGCTCTCCTCCGGGGCCGTGCTCCGGCCGGGGCGCTGGGTGCTCTCCGGGGACGAGGCCGGTGCCGGGCTCGCGCTCGCGGTCGCGCAGATCCTCGCCGGCTCCGGCGTGGACTCCCCGGCCGCGGTGCTGCTCAGCTCGCCCTGGGCGGACCTCGAGCGCGAGGAGCAGCCGGGCGAGCTGCGCAGGACCGCCGCCCGCCTCTACTCCGGCTCGGTGCCGCGCACCGATCCGCGCCTCAGCCCCCTGCTCGGGGACCTGTCCGCTCTGCCGCCGGTGCACCTGGTGAGCGGGGAGCGGGACGAGCTGGTCGAGGACTCCCGTCGGCTCGCCGCCGCCCTCGCCGCGGCCGATGCCGAGCACCACATGCTCGAGATCCCCGGCGCCGGCGATCAGATCGCGGTCGAGGGCACCGGGCCCGACGCCCAGCAGGCGCGCCGCTTCCTCATCGAGGCCGCGCGCGAGGCGATGGGGACGAGCAGCGCCGTGGGCAGCGCGCACTGAGAGCGGCTCGCTGAGAACGGTGCGCCGAGCCGTCAGGTGCTACCGCAGCTCGGGCTCGGACGTGTCCGCGCGACCGGTGTCCGCATCGAGGCGGCGGCGGATCGTCGCCGCCCGCTCGCGGTCCTTCCGGACGGCGTCGTCCACCAGGGCGGTGGTGTCCACCGCGGGCTCCTCCGGCTGCAGCACCGTCCACACCACGAACGCCAGGGTCAGCAGCAGGCAGATGGCGGCCAGGATCAGCAGGATCGGCCAGGAGAAGGGGACCGGGTCCCAGAAGGTGGCTCCTGCGACGGTCGGGGAGGCGAGGACGACATCCATCGCGCATACCCCCTCGAGTCATCGGTCGGATGTCCCGGGCCGATCGCGATGGTGGCCGGGGACGCACAGAGCATCGTCAGCATAACGCCGCCCAGCATCCTGAGGTTATGCTGGAAAGATCATGGCTGACGTTATTGTCGGGCGCTTCGCGCTCATCGACCTGATCGCCAAGGGCGGTTCCGGGTCCGTCTGGCGCGCCTGGGACTCGAAGACGGAGAAGCTCTGCGCGGCGAAGGTGCTGCGCCAGCGGGACTCGGCCGATCTCATGCGCTTCGTGCGCGAGAAGGGCGTCAGCTTCGATCATCCGCATCTGCTCACCCCGTACGGCTGGGGAGCCGAGGACGAGCACGTGGTGATCGCGATGCCGCTGGTCTCCGGCGGCACCCTCGAATCCGTGGTGAAGAAGAAGGGCCGGCTCGCCGAGCCGGCCGTGGTGGTCATCCTCGACCAGCTGCTCGACGGCCTCTCCCACATCCACGCCGAGGGCTGGATCCACCGCGACGTGAAGCCCGCGAACATCATGTTCGAGGCGCGAGGGAACGCCTTCCCCGCCTCGAGGCTGGCCGACTTCGGGATCGCGGTTCACGAGACCGATGTGCGCTTCACGCACGTCGGCATGGTCAACGGCACCCCGGGGTACATGGCGCCCGAGCTGTTCTCGATGGCCGAGCCTGCCCCCTCCCACGACCTGTACGCCGCCGGGGTGGTGGCGATGGTCGCGCTGAACGGTCCGATCAAGCTGCACGACGGCTCGTTCCGGCCCGAGGAGCTGAACCAGCACCTGCAGGGCGTCACCCCGAAGCTCTCCGCGGTGATCCGTCGCCTGGTCGCGGCGCAGCCCGAGGACCGCTACCAGGACGCCGACTCGGTGCGCCGGGACCTGCCGCGCGTGCCGCGGGGCTACCCGCTCACCCACGCCGACGGCACGCCGCTGCAGTTCGTGGACACGCTCGAGCCGATGCCCGCGAACGCCCCCGGCGCGTCCCGCCCGCAGCGTCCGGCGGCGACATCCTCCGGCCCGTCGATGGAGGCGATCCGGTCCGGACGGGTCCAGCAGGGCTTCAGCTCCCCCTCGGCCTCGCCGCAGACCGGCCCGCAATGGGCGCAGCAGACACCGCCCCAGGCCGCGGGGGCGCCGCAGCCCCAGGGCGCCGGGTCGCCGCCGAGCGCCCCGTTCACCCCGCATCCGTACACGCGCACCCAGACCACGACCGGCAGCACCGGGCAGAACCAGTCGTCCCGGCGCAGCACGATGATCGCGATCGTGCTGGGATCCGCCTCGGCGCTCGTGCTGGGCGCCCTGGTGGCCATCATCCTGCTGGCGGTCTTCAACAATCCCTCGGCCGCCGCGCCGCTCGACGAGGGCGGCGGTGCCGTCAGCGGTGTCGTCGCGTCCTCCGGCGAGGTCGACGGCGGTTCCGGTCTGGTGCCGGGGGCATCCGACGGAGAGGGCCCCGCGACCTCCTGACGAGGGATCGGCGGGCTGGCTCGGCCGGCGCTCAGCCGACCGCCACCGCGATCGTGTCCAGGGACTGGATCAGCGCCGAGCCGCGGGGGTCCATGAGCAGCTCGATCCGCAGCGACAGCGGATGGCCGGCCGCGGTCGTGCCGCTGCCCCGCACCGTCCAGCGCAGGCGGGCACGGCTCAGCACCTCGGCGTCCTGAGCGCGCAGCGCCGCGATCGCGCTCGCCTCGAGCCCCGCCGTGGCCAGAGCCGCCTCGAGACGACGCCGACGCTCCGCCCGCGAGACGTCGAGGTCCATGGTGTCCGCGAACCAGGAGTCGGCGACCGCCTCCTCGCCACCGTGCAGCCAGGTCAGCGCCGCGTCGCCCGCCTCGAGGGTGCGCGGGGCGGCCTCCAGGGGCCGACGGGCCAGCAGCGCCGGCAGCTCCCGCTGCAGCAGGCGCAGCGCCTGCATCGACAGAGAGGTGGCCGGGGCGTACTTCGAGTTCGCGAGCGCCACGACGCCCACCCCGGAGTCGCGGTGCCACACCATGAAGGACCCGTATCCCGGGTAGCCGCCGGAGTGGGAGACAACGTCCCCGAGATCGGGGAAGTGCTCGACGACCAGGCCGAACCCGTAGCCGCGCACCCGTTCGAAACCGGGGGAGAGGAGGGCCGGATCCTCGAAATCGGCCGGCAGGGCGGGCAGCGGATGGTGGCGATGCAGCTGCTGCATCTCGCGGCGGGAGGCGGTGGCCAGGGGGCCGGCCTCCCGTGACGCGGCGTCGGGGGCGTCGGCCGCGGCGAGGAACCGGGCCCAGGCGGCGACGTCGTCCACGGTGGAGAACAGCCCGGCCATGGCACCGTAGACGCCGGGGGAGTCCAGCGGCACCGGCTCGAAGCGGGTGGCGTCGGTGCGGTCGGCGAGGCGATGGCCGGTGGCCAGGTGCTGCTCGTCGATCTCCTCGGCGGACCATCCGGTGGCGTCCAGCCCGAGTGGCGCGAGGAAGCGGCGGCGGATCTCGCTGGCGTAGTCCGAGCCGGTGACCTCGTCGATCACCCGGCCCAGGAGGGCGAACCCGGTGTTGGAGTACTCGAAGCCGCTGCCCACCTGGTGCACGTGGCCGAGGCCCCCGCGCAGGGTCGCGGCGAACTCCTCGCGCGTCATCGCCTCCTGGCGGTCGCCCCAGGGGTTGTCGGTGACCAGGCCCGCGCTCATGGTCAGCAGCTGGCGCAGAGTGGGCTCGCGCTCGTCGGGGGCGAGATCGAAGGCCCCGGCGGCCTCGGGGACATGCGCCGAGATCGGGTCCTCCAGGGACAGCCGGCCCTCGTCGCGCAGCGCCAGGATCGTGGCGGCGGTGAAGGACTTCGTCATCGAGGCGATGCGGGAGACGGTCGCGCGGTCCATCGGGCCGGTGCCCTCGGCGGGCCGCCCGCCGTCGAGCTGGCGATGGCCGGCCGCACCGTGCGCCAGGACCGCCTGGTCATGGCCGTGACCGCCGATGATCGCCCACGTCACGCCCGAGGTGCGGTGCTCCGCGACCGCGGTCTCGAAGAGGCCGGCGATGGTCGCGAGGACGGGGGCGGGCAGCGCGTCGACGAGGGCGGCGGCCGGGGCGTCAGAGCGGGTGGCAGAGCGGGTGGCAGGGGAGGTCAGGCTGGTCTCGGGCATGCCTACCACTGTATGGCCTGGGGCGGGCTCAGGAGGGATCGGTGTAGAAGCGGTGGATGACCGCCGCGACCTCCTCGCCGACCACCTCGACCAGCCGTGCCGGTTCGGTGCGGGCCGGGTCGAAGGCGGCGGGCGGTGCGGGGGCCGCCGGGGTCTCGTCAGCGGTCGCGGCGGGGGGCGTCACGGCGGGCTGCGGGGCGGCGCTGTCGTCCGGGGCCGCGGCGTCCGGCTCGGTGCGGGCGGGTGCCACGAGGTCCTCGAGGGCGAGGCCGCGCAGGGTCAGCAGCAGCAGGGGCTGCTCATCGACCGCCTCCACCAGCACGTACAGCAGCGCCGAGACGTGCCGGCACGGGCCCGGCCAGTCCAGGCAGGAGCAGTCGTGGGAGAGCTCCATCGCGTCACGGGGCAGGAGGGAGATCTCCGAGGCGGCGAGCTCCGCCTCGATCTGCTGCGGGTACTCGCCGGCGGCGAGGCGCGCGGGCAGCTCCGGATGCGCACGGGCGACCTGCAGGACCACCCTGCGGTCGCCCTCGAGGAAGGCGGGCAGCTCGAGGCGGGCGTGGTAGAGCTCGCCGTCGGCGTCGAGCACGTCGCCGCGCGCCGCCCCGGCGTCGACGTCGAGCCACTGCACACGCCCGGCGCGGGCATCGGCCTTGCCGCGGCTCACCCGGGCCGGTCCCAGCAGGCGCTCCGCACCGTCGCGGAGGGCGACGGCGTGCCAGGCCGTGCCCACCGCGCCGCGGCGTGATCTCAGCTCGATGCTCACAGCCCGTCCTCCTCCGCGTCGAGGGCCAGGAGGTCGAACAGCCGGTCGTCGTCCAGGGAGGCCATCCAGTCCTCGCCCGGGCTCACGGTCAGATCCGCGAGCGCCTGCTTGTCCGAGAGCACGGTGTCGATCTTCTCCTCCACGGTTCCGGCGCTGACCAGCTTGTTCACGGTCACATCGCGGCGCTGGCCGATGCGGTAGGCACGGTCCGTGGCCTGGTTCTCCACCGCCGGGTTCCACCAGCGATCCAGATGGACGACGTGGTTCGCGGCGGTGAGGGTGAGCCCGGTGCCGCCGGCCCGCAGGCTCAGCAGCATGAGCCCCGGCCGATCGCGATGCTCCTGGAACTCGGCGACCATCTGGTCCCGGTCGCGCTTGGAGACCCCGCCGTGGAGGAAGGGGACGTCGATCCCGAACTCGGCGAAGCGCTCGGTCCAGTACGGCACCAGCAGATGCCCGAAGGTGGTGAACTGCGTGAACAGCAGCGCCTTCTGACCCTCCTCGAAGGCGGTCTGCAGCAGGTCGTCGACGAGCTCGAGCTTGCCGGAGCGGTGCTCGCCGTCGCGCACCAGCGGCGAGCCGTCGCCGAGGTAGTGGGCGGGATGGTTGCACACCTGCTTGAGCCGGGTGATGGCGGAGACGACCAGGGTGCGGCGCTGCTTCTCGTCGGCGCCGTCGATCTGGACCATCAGCTCGTCCACGATCGCCTCGTACAGGCCGGCCTGCTCGGCGGTCAGGTTCACCACGCGGCTGAGCTCGATCTTCTCGGGCAGGTCCTTGATGATCGAGCGGTCGGTCTTCAGACGGCGCTGGATGAACGGGCCGGTCACGAGCTTGAGGCGGCTGATCGCGCCGCCGTCGCCGTCCTCCTCGATCGGGGTCGCGACGCGCTCCTGGAAGCTCTTCGCGCTGCCCAGCAGACCGGGGTTGACCACCTCCATGAGGGAGTGGAGGTCAGCGAGCCGGTTCTCCACCGGGGTACCCGTCAGGGCGAGACGATGCGGGGCCTGCAGCGATCGGGCGGCCCGGGTGACCTGGGTGGCGGGGGTCTTCACGTGCTGCGCCTCGTCGAACACGAGCCGGTGCCAGGGCACCGCCGCGAGCAGCTGCTGGTCGCGGGCCAGCAGGGAGTAGGTGGTGATGACGAGGTCCTTCTCCGCGGCCGCGGCGACGAAGGAGGCGTCGCGCCGTCGGTCGCCGCCGTGATGGACGAGCACCTGCAGGTGCGGGGCGAAGGTCGCCGCCTCGCGCTGCCAGGCGCCCACCACGGACATCGGGCACACCAGCAGGGTGGGGCCGACGGGCGCGGGATCCTCCGGGAGCGGATCGACGGGGAAGAGGCGGGAGAGGGCCGGGGCGCCGCCCGCCGTCGTCTCCGCGGCGGCCTCGCGCTCCCGGCACAGCAGGGCCAGCACCTGCATCGTCTTGCCCAGGCCCATGTCGTCGGCGAGGATCCCGCCGAGGTGCTGACGGTCCAGGGCCCACAGCCAGTTCAGGCCGTCGAGCTGATAGGGCCGCAGGGAGGCCTGCAGGCTGCGGGGCTGCGGGTGGGGGAAGGGACCCGAGGCGCCGGGCATCAGGCGGGCCAGGCCGTGATGACCGCCCGCGAGCAGGGCGGTGACCCCGAAGTCGACGTCCGCCGCCTCGGGGGAGAGGATCAGCGAGAACATCTCGACCCAGGGGGCGCGGCCCTCGATCTCCGCCGGGACGGGGGAGGGGTCTGTCGGGGCGGGGCCAGCCGGGGCGGGGGCGGGCTCGGACGGGACGAGTGCTGTCGGGGCGGTCGCCGCCGGCCGACGGTCGGGTCCTGACGCGGCCGTCGGCCGCTGGTCCTTCCGCTCCGAGCGCGTGCGCGCGCCGAAGGCGTCCAGGAACCGCTCCGCCGCCCGCAGGGTGCTCGCGTCCAGGCGCACCCACTGACCGCGCAGCCGCACCAGCTCGGACTGCGCCTCGCGGATCTCCTCCATCTCCGCCTCGGTCAGCTCGGTCTCGCCCACCGCCACCCGCCAGCGGAAGGAGGCCATCGCCCCGAGCCCCACCCCGGAGCCCTTCCTCTCGCCGGGCTCCTCCTCGACCTCCTGGGGCCGGACGGAGGTCTTCTGCTTGGTCCAGTCGCGCGGGAGCAGCACCGTCACCCCGGCCTCCTCGAGGGAGGGGGTGTCGCGGGCGAGGAACTCGGAGGCCTCGGCGGTGGTCAGCAGCCAGTCCACGCCGGTCTCGTCCACGGCCGCGCCGCGCACCGTCGGGGCCAGGCGCATCACCGCGGCGGAGGCCTCGGCGGCGCCGGCGGCGGTGAGGTCGCCGACGGCCCGCAGGTCCGCCACCGGGTGGACCGTCCCGTCGGCCTCCCGCAGGCAGGTCTGCAGCGGCCAGGCGGTGCCCACGGGCGGCTGGAACAGCCGCACCACCAGCTCGCTGTCCCGCGAGCCGAGCGTCACGCCGGGACGGCCGGAGTCCACGAGCGCGTCGAGCGCGGCGGTGATGCGGCGCTGGGTGGGGAGATCGGCGCGCAGCTCGCCCTCGTCGGCCAGGGCCCACAGCACCCCGTGAGGATCCGCCGACGGGGCGGCCGTGCGGCGCAGATGCTCCGCGAAGGCACGGCGGGCATGCCCGTCGACCAGGGCGTCGAGCATCGCCGGGGCGTCCTTCTCGGGGGCGCGCCACTGCATCGTCGGCCGCCCGTGCCGCTCCGTCGCCCGGGCGCGCACGTGCCGCGCCTCGACCAGCGCCTGCGCGCGGAGGTCGAGCACGATCGCCGCCACCAGATCCGGCATCGCGATCAGCTGCTCGTCGAGCCGGGCGGCGGCGCCGTCGCTGACGAGCGCGGAGACGTGCTCGTCGAAGGCGTCGCCGAACCGCGCATCGAGCAGATCCGTCGCCGCGCCCACCAGGCCGGTCAGGGCCGGGCCGTCCAGCGGGAGCGCGGGGAGGCGACGGTCCCCGTCACGACCCGGGACGCGCACCCGGTGGCGCAGCCGGTCCGGAGCCCCGGCGAGAGCCTCGGCGATCCCGCTCGGCGCCTCGCGACGCAGGGCGGCGAGGTCCTCGAGCGCGCGTGAGCGCCCCGGGCCGGTCTGCTCGCGCACCCACAGGGCAGGGCCGAGATCCTCGTCGAGGACGAGGTGGAGGCGGCGGTCGGGCATGGGATCAGACTAGGCGGCGCGACCGACGGATGCCGACCCGGTCATCGGGGTGTGGACGGTGCGGCGGTGGGGAGGGGCCGTCGCGCCGGGGTGCTCACAGCCCGTCGATGATCAGCGCGGTCGCGTCGAGCCAGGCTTCCTTGGTCTTCGGCGAGACCCGCTCCCAGTCCAGGTGCGAGCCGTCCACGAACTGCTGCTCGTAGGGCACCTCGGTGACCGCGCGGGTGTGCGCGCCGAAGTGGGCCCGCAGGCGGTCGCGCAGCGTCGCGTCGAGCTTGCCCCGCGAGGAGTGGGACAGGATCGTCACCGCGTGGTCGACCTGCTCGGCGAGGCCCGTGGCGCGCAGCTCGTCGATCATCCAGGCCGCGGCGTTGAAGGTGTCCTCGCGGACGGTCGAGACGATGACCAGCTGGTCCGCGCTCTTCACGGCGGCCAGCCAGTTCGAGGCGCGCACGTTGTTGCCGGTGTCGATGACCTTGATGCGATAGAAGCGCGAGAGGGCGTCGTTGAGCTCGCCGAAGGCCTCGGCATCGATCGAGGCGGCGGAGCCGGGATCCTCGTCGGAGGCGAGGATGTCGAAGCGCATCGCGCCCTGCTGGCGCACGTACGGATCGAGGTCCGCGTTGCTCGCCCCCGGGGCGCGCAGGCGATCGATGTCATGCAGCAGGTCCACCGCGGTGCGGTGGTGGTCGGTGGGGATGCCGCGCCACCCGAGCGTTCCCCGGGTCTCGTTGTTGTCCCAGGCCAGGACGTTGCCACCGCGCGAGACGCCGAGCGTCGCCGCGATCATCAGGGACGCGGTGGTCTTGTGGGCGCCGCCCTTGAGGTTCACCACCGCGATGTTGCGGGGACCGTCCAGCGGCCGACGGATGCTCTCCAGGCGCTCCGTCTCCCGACGCTCCCGACGGTTGGGCTGGGGCGAGATCCTGCCCCCGGTGAGCCGGGTGACGAAGCCGGGGAACCCGAGCGTGGCCTTGACCCGGGCGGGCTTCGAGGTCGAGGTCTGCAGGTCCTGGAGGGTGGGGCGCGAGGCGTCCTTCTCCGGGGTGGTGCGCGCGGGCAGGGGCCGCCGCTGCAGCGGAGCGGGAGTCTGCTCGACGGGCTGGAAGTCTGCGTGCTCGTCAGCGCCGGCCGACGGAGCGGATCCGCTGGTCGACGCGGGGATCGACGCGGGGATCGACGCAGGTATCGACGCAGTGGAGGCAGCGGGTGCGGCGGACGGCGCGGTCGAGGCGGACGGCGCCGACGTGGGCGAAAGGGCCGATTCCGCGGATGCGGGGGTCGCGGCGGACTCCGCGGATGACGGGGTCACCGCCGAGGCCGCCGAGGTCGCCGTGGATGCGGAGGTCGACGAGGCGGCGGAGGACGCGGTGGTGCCGGGCGGGGTCGAGGGCGGCATCGCGGCCCGGCGCCGACGTCGACCCCCGTGCGAGCGCACGACGGGCAGCTCGCCGGTGGCGGGCGAGCCGATCGCCGCATGCTCCCCCGTGATCTCGGGGTCGATCGCGATGTGCTCGCCGGTCACGGGGCCCTCGCTCGCATGGGTGCCGAGCGCCGCATGCTCGCCGGCGCGCGGGCGCAGCGAGTCCTGCGAGCCCGAGCCGGTGAGCGCGGCGGACACGGAGGAGAGGTCCGCGGTGTCGTCGGTGGGCGGGGCGACCAGGGGGTCGTCGATCTCCGGACCATGCACGGGGCGCTCGTCCGCCTCGCGGCCGGCGATCCGGCCCGAGGGCTCGACCCGTAGGTGGTGGCGCACGTCCGGCTCGACGATGACGACGTCGAGGTCCTGATCGGCGGCCTTGGCCGCCGAGATGAAGGCCTGCTTCACGCGGTCCCGGATCTCCGGCAGATCGTCGCCGGTGACCTCGAGGGTCTCGTCGGCGAGATGCACGGTGGCCGTCGTGTCGGAGGTGATCCGCGCCTGCGCGATCATCTGGGTTCCTTCCGCGTCCTGAGCGCCGCTGCTCCCGAGGCGGGGCAGACGGCATGGTCCGGGTCCACTCTACGGGCGCTGGGGCCCCGTCCGCCGTGCGGCGGTGCCTACAGTGGCGGCGTGCACACCACTCTGCTGACCGATCCGGCGGCCTCCGCTCCGAACGAGGATGCCGGCGGTGTGCTCGGACGCGTCGCCGTGGTCCTGGACGGCGCGGGGGTGCCCGCGCGATATCGGGCGGGATGCCATCACAGCGTCGCCTGGTTCTCCCACGTGCTCGCCGCACGGCTGCTGGACCGCGCTCAGGATCCGGCCCGGCCGCTGCGCCGTGCACTGGCCGACGCCATCGAGGACGTCCGCGGGCTCCACGAGGGGGAGTGCGACCTGGAGCAGGGTGGTCCCTCGGCGACGGTGGTCGTGGTGCGGTGGGACGAGGAACGGCTCGAGCATCTGGTGCTGTGCGACTCCTCCCTGCTGCTCGAGCTCCGGGACGGGAGCATGCGCCGGGTGACCGATCCGCGGGTCGAGCAGGTGGTGGCGGAGGAATCGGGAGGGGGATCGAGCGGCGAGGCGATCGAGGCCCGGCGCAACGCCCCCGGCGGGTTCTGGGTGGCCCGCCACGAGCCCGAGGCCGCTGCGCAGGCGCTGGTGGGGGAGACGTCGCTGGCCTCGCTGCGCGCCGGCCACCTGGTCTCCGACGGGATCACCCGCACGATCGACGACCTGGGTGACCATGACGTCGCCTCCCTCTCGCGAGCGCTGCGCGAGGACCCTCGGGCCTTGCTGCGGGAGCTGCGCGAGGCGGAGGCGCGACGGGAGCCCGGGCAGCGTCCGCGCAAGGTCCACGACGATGCGACGGTCCTCACAATTCTCCCGTGACGGCGGCGTGCCGGCCGTCGAGGGCGGGGCGAGCGCTTCGGGCTCATCCGGTCTACAATCGGGCATATCGGACACGAGGTGGCGCCCGATCTCCGGTGCCGCCTCCCGGTTTTGTCCGCCCATGACGAAGGATTGGCGTGACCGAGACTAAGGGTCACCTGTCTGAAATCTGGACGTCACCTGCAAGAACGTTCAATACTGACGCGTTTACATCAGCGGAGCGAAGGCCTAGACTCGACAGCACGACGACATCGCCCCTCGGGGTGTGACGTCGGCGGCGGGACAGGAGTTGAATCCTGAATCTGCTGATACGCTTCCGTTGTCGGAAGACGTTGAAAATTTTATAGATGTGCCGTTCCTCAAGACCCCCCTCCTGGGGAGCGGCCGGACGGGCATTGATGTCAGGTTCCCCCACCTATGACAGCCCGTCCAGCCTGTTCGCCCGCACCCACCCCTGACGGACGACAGGCCTGACGAGCGGTCCGTGAGCCCCCGACACTGTCGGTTGAGTGCTCCGGGCCGCTCGTCGCATTCTGCGGCGGATCAGCGGATCAACGGATCAGCCGAGGATCGCCACGTCGCTGCCGGGATCGAGGCGGTAGCCCGCGCCGCGCACCGTCGAGATCAGGCGGCGGTAGCGGCCCAGCTTGGTGCGGACCCGTCGCACGTGCACGTCGACCGTGCGCTCGCCGGTGTCCTCGGGCGCCTCGGCCCAGACCGTCTCCATGAGCTCGGTGCGGCTGATGGTGCGTCGCGCGTTGTTCGCCAGCTGGGCGAGCAGCTCGAACTCCTTGTACGTGAAGTCGACGTCCTGTCCGTCG
Organism: Brachybacterium ginsengisoli; assembly: GCF_002407065.1. Taxonomy (NCBI): domain Bacteria; kingdom Bacillati; phylum Actinomycetota; class Actinomycetes; order Micrococcales; family Dermabacteraceae; genus Brachybacterium; species Brachybacterium ginsengisoli. The sequence continues at coordinate 3,472,352 of NZ_CP023564.1, read as the reverse complement.
ATCCGCACCCGGCGGCCGAACAGGTCGATGACCAGGCTGTCTTCAGGGGCCACAGAAGGGCTCGAGGGGCTCACCGCAGTGGCCTGCAGGGCGCGACGGCGGGCGGCCTCCGCATCCCGGCGGGCGGGGGAGTTGGGGGAGACCACGCCGGTGCGGCGCGGGCGCAGCGGGGTCACGGGTGCCGCACCCTGGCCGCGGGGCGGCAGGGTCGTCCGGGCGGAGCGGTCGGCGGCGGCGAAGCTGTTCGGGCTGCTCACCGCCACGGTGGTGCGGCCGTGGCGCGCACCGACCAGACGCTGGGCGCCGGTGCGGAGCTCGTCGGCGACCACGGCGGTCTCGACGTCGCCGGTGCCGGCCGGGAGGGTGACGGTCAGGGTGATCGTGACGGCGTCCGTCGCGGGACGCGGTCGCGGGGCCGTGCCGCCGACCCGGTACAGCGGGCGGGAGGCGGAGCGGGCGGTGGTGGCAGTGGTGGGGCGATCCAGGGTGATGGTCATGATGCGATGTCTCCGAGATGCGGCGCGTTCGCGCGGCGGGTGGTGGACCCGGGATCCCTGGGATCGACGCCCTCAGGCGGATCGTTCAGGGGGTGTGCTCCCGGTGGCACCTGGAGCCCGCGCCTTCCGGCCGGCTCCTGTCAGCCGATCTCGGAGGAGTCGTGAGCGCTCAGAGGCTCGGCTGACGATGCATCATCGGCATCATCATCATTCGCATCATCGAACGCATCGCGGAGCTGACCACCCGGCGGGTGGTCTCGCGGAACGCGGCGTTCGTGGACATGGCTGGAATCATGCCCCGGACCCGTCCCGAGGGGCAAGAGGCCGTCCACATTCCGAAACATGGGCCTCGACGTGCGCGGCGACGCTGCAGGTCAGGGGCTGGATGCAATCGGGGGCCGACGGGGCGGGACTCGTGGGTCCCTGGTCCGTCGGCCCCCGATGGAGGGTGCGGGGCGCCGATGGACGGCAGCCCCGGGGTGTCAGTCGACGACGCCGAAGAGGCGGTCGCCCGCGTCGCCGAGGCCGGGCACGATGTAGCCCTTCTCGTCGAGCTTCTCGTCGATCGCGGCGGTGACGATCGTGAGGTTGATCGACGGATCCACGCGCTCCTGCATGGTGGCGAGGCCCTCCGGGGCCGCCAGCAGGGTCACGCAGGTGATGTCGCGGGCGCCGCGCTCATGCAGGTACTCGACCGAGGCGATGAGGGTGTGGCCGGTGGCCAGCATCGGATCGAGCACGAAGCACTGCCGGCCGGTGAGGTCGTCGGGCAGACGGTTCGCGTAGGTGGTCACCTCGAGCGTCTCGTCGTTGCGGACCATGCCCAGGAAGCCCACCTCCGCGGTGGGGAGGAGCCGGGTGAGGCCGTCGAGCATGCCGAGGCCGGCGCGCAGGATCGGCACCACCATCGGCTTGGGGCTCGCGAGCTTCGTGCCGGTCATCTCGGTCACCGGGGTCTGGATCTGGACCGGAGCCACGGCGACGTTGCGGGTGGCCTCGTAGGCCAGGAGGGTCACCAGCTCGTCGGCGAGCTGACGGAACACGGAGGAGTGGGTGGCGCGATCGCGCAGCACCGACAGCTTGTGGGCGACGAGGGGATGGTCGATCTCGAGTACGCGCATGGGGCGAATCTACCGGAGCCGAGGGCGCCGCGCCCCCTCATCGGCGGCGGTCGCGGCCCTGCCGAGGGGGTTCTCACGCCGAGCCGTCGCGCGGATACTTCGAGGATGACCCGCTACCGCTTCTTCACCGCCACCACGCTGGACGGCTTCCTCGCCGACGAGCACGACAGCCTCGACTGGCTCCTGTCCCAGCCCACCGGCGAGGAGAGCATCCTGCCGTACGACGACTTCCTCGCCGAGGTGGGCGCGATCGTCACCGGACGCTCCACCTACGACTGGGTGGTCGCTCACGAATCCGATGTCGAGGGAGCCTGGATCTACACCCAGCCCACCTTCCTGTTCACGCATCGCGCCCCGGACCTCGAGCGCGACGGCGTCACCGTGGTGTCGGGGCCGCCCGCCGGGCACCGCGCCGCGCTCGAGGAGGCGGCCGACGGGAAGGACGTGTGGATCGTGGGCGGCGGAGGGCTCGCCGCCGAGTTCGCCCGTGCCGGGATGCTCGACGAGCTCTTCGTCTCGATCGCCCCGGTCACCCTCGGCGCCGGCAAGCCGCTGCTGGGCGGCAGCTTCGACCTCGAGCTCCTCGAGCACGGCACCAACGGCGCTCTCCTCGAGGCGCGGTACCGCGTGGTGGGGGAGCGGGTCTGAGGGTCGGGATGCGGGAGGGACGGGCCACAATGTCTCCATGACCGATGACGAGCTGATGGGCCTGGCCCTCGACGAGGCCCGCGCCGCCGCCGCCCGTGAGCCGGCCGACGTCCCGATCGGGGCGGTCGTCGTCGCCCCCGACGGGACCGTGCTCGCCACCGCCGGCAATCGGCGCGAGGCCGACGAGGACCCCACCGCCCACGCCGAGATCCTGGCGCTGCGCCGGGCGGCGCAGGTCACGGGCCGCTGGAACCTCACCGACTGCACCCTCGTGGTCACCCTCGAGCCGTGCACGATGTGCGCCGGGGCGATCGTGCTCGCGCGCATCCGGCGCCTCGTCGTCGGCGCCCCCGACCCCAAGGCGGGCGCTGCCGGATCCCTCTACGACCTGGTGCGCGAGCCCCGGCTGAACCATCGGGTGGAGCTCGTCACCGGCCTGCGCGAGCAGGAGTGCGGCGACCTGCTGCGCGAGTTCTTCCGCGCCCGGCGCCGCCGCTGAACTCAAGCAGGCGCTGAGCAGGCTGCGGGTCAGCCGAGCCCGCGCAGCGCCTGCTCGAGATCCGCCCACAGCTCCTCGGTCGGCTCGCAGCCCACGGAGAGGCGCACGAACCCCTCCGGGACCGCATCGCCCCAGCGGGCGCGCCGCTCGGCGCTGGTGTGCACGCCGCCGAAGCTGGTCGCCGACACCACCCGGCGAGCACGCTCGAGGAAGCGCTCGGCGGTCTCCGCGTCGGGCAGGGCGAAGCCGATGAGGGAGCCGGCCCGCGCCATCTGCCGAGAGGCGAGCTCGTGCTGCGGATGGCTCGGGAGACCGGGATGGACCACGTCCCGGGTGGCCGGATGCTCCTCGAGGCGCTCGGCGAGGACCAGGGCGCTCGAGCACATCCGGTCGAAGCGCAGCTCGAGGGTCTCCAGGCCGCGGTGGACCAGCCAGGTCTCCAGCTGCCCCGGGATCCCGCCGGCGAGGGTGCGCCATTGCCGCACCCGCTCCAGGACATCCGGCCGACGGGTCGCGACATGGCCGAGCAGCGCGTCGGAGTGGCCGTTCGGGGCCTTGGTGTCCGAGGCGACGACCACGTCGGCCCCCAGCTCCAGCGGCCGCTGACCGAGCGGGGTGAGGGTCGTGTTGTCCACGACCACCAGCGCGCCGGCGGCGTGGGCCCGCGCCGAGACCTCGGCGATGTCGCAGAGGTCCAGGGCCGGGTTCGATGGGGTCTCCACGAGCACCACGGTGAACCCGTCCAGGTCCTGCTGCGCGTACTCCGCCGTGGGGCGCAGCACCACCTCGACCCCGACCGGGGTCAGGAACTGCTCGGCCAGACGACGGGTCGCGTAGTAGCCGTCCGACGGCAGCAGCACCCGGTCGCCCCGGGTCAGATGGGTGAGCAGCACCGCCGAGATCGCCGCCATGCCCGAGGGGAGGACCACCGTCTCCGCCTGCTCGAGCACGCCGAGCGCCTCCTCGAGCGCCGACCAGGTGGGACCGCCCGCGCGGCCGTAGGTGAAGGGGGCGTCGATGGTGCCGGGCAGGGCATAGGTGCTCGCGGGCGTCAGCGGCAGGGCGACCGGGGAGCCGGCGGGCAGCGACCCCGTGCGGTGGTGGAGCATGTCGGCGAGCAGCGCGGGGTCGGAGTCCATGCGGCCATTGTCCGCCCTGCCGGGCAGGCCCTCCCAGGACTTGTCCGGGGTGTGGTCATCGCGTCTCGCCATTCGGTCCGCGAGTACAGTGGCGCCGTCGCCGGCACGTCGAGGAGCAGCCATGAACACAGGTGCGTCGTCATCGACGGTCGTCGCCGAGGACGTCTCGAAGGTCTTCTTCTCCGGGGGAGACCCGGTCTGGGCCCTCGAGAACTTCTCCCTGACCCTCGAGCCGGGCTCGTTCACCTGCATCGTCGGCCCCTCCGGCTGCGGCAAGTCGACCTTCCTGCGGATCCTCGGCGGCCTCGAGGAGCGCACCGTCGGCGAGGTCACGATCACCGGGGCCGAGCATCCCGTGCCCGCCGCCTTCGTGTTCCAGGAGCACGGGGTGTTCCCGTGGATGACGGTGCTGGACAACGTCGCCTTCGGCCTGCGCATGGCGGGGGTGCCCACCCGCGAGCGCCTGACCACCGCCCGCGACTGGCTGGCCCGCGTGCGGCTCACCGACTTCGCGGACTCCTACCCCCACCAGCTCTCCGGCGGCATGCGCCAGCGGGTCGCGATCGCCCGCGCCTTCGCCACCGGCTCCCCGGTGCTGCTGATGGACGAGCCGCTCGGGGCGCTGGACGCCCAGACCCGCATGCTCATGCAGGAGGAGCTCATCGCCCTGTGGGAGCAGGAGCGCAAGACGGTCCTCATGGTCACGCACGACATCGACGAGTCGATCATCCTCAGCGACCGCGTGATCGTGATGTCGGGACGCCCGGGCACCCTGCGGGAGGACATCACGATCCCCTTCGAGCGCCCCCGCTCCTTCGACATCGAGCGCAGCCCCGAGTTCGGGGAGCTGCGCTCGCGCATCTGGAACCTGCTGCGCGATGACGTGCGCACCGCCGAGGAGACCGCATGAGCACCACCGGACCGTCGGCCGACGAGCGCGCCGAACGCACCCTCGTCGCGGCCCGCGCCCACCGCACGCGGGAGAACCGGCTGCGCACCCGTGATCTGGTGCTCTCCATCGCCGCCCCGATCGTGCTGGTGCTGCTGTGGGAGCTGTGCGCGCGTCTGCTGATCATCGACCCGCGCTTCTTCCCGCCGCCCACCAAGATCCTCGCCGCGCTGTGGATGATGGCGCTGGACGGCGAGCTGTGGCACCACACCGGCCCCACCCTCATGCGTCTGCTGGTGGGCGGGGGCCTCGGCGCGATCGTCGGCATCGGCGTGGGCCTGCTGATGGGCTCCTCGCGGGCCCTGAACGCGGCCCTCGGGCCGCTGTTCAGCGCGCTGTACCCGCTGCCCAAGATCGCGATCTTCCCGATCCTGCTGATGATCTTCGGGCCCACCGAGCTGCCGAAGATCATCGCCGTGTTCATCACGACCTTCTTCGTCATGCAGATCGCGACGGTCTCCGGGGTCTGGGCGATCGACCGCAAGCTGCTCGAGGCGGGCTCCGCCTACGGCGCGACGGGCTTCGACCGCTTCCGCTTCGTGATCCTGCCCGGGGCGATGCCGTTCGTCTTCGCCGGGCTGAAGACCGCCACCGGCACCGCCGTCGTGGTGGTCACCGCCGTCGAGTTCACGGGGGCCTCCACCACCGGCCTCGGCTATCTGATCTGGAACTCCTGGCAGCTGTTCATCCCGGAGAAGCTCTACGTGGGCTTGCTGGTCATCGGCATCATCGGTGCTGTCCTGACCACGCTGCTCAGCCGCAGCGAGAAGCTGCTGCTGCCCTGGCGGCGCACGAGCTGACCCACCCCGTACCCACCACACACCCCAAGGACCCCTGATGCGACGACGCACCCTCCTCTCCCTCGCCTCCGCCACCGCCCTCGGCGGCGCCCTCGCCGCGTGCGGCCCGGCCGTCACCGGCAAGGACTCCGGGGGCTCCGGCTCCGGCGACTCCGGCACGGTCCGGGTGGGCCACGTGCCCTCCGCCCTGTTCGCGCCGCTCTACGTCGCCGACGCGATGGGTCATTTCGAGGACGCGGGCATCACCCTCGAGCTGACCCCGCTGAAGTCCGGCCAGGACGGCATCCCGATGCTCGCCAACGACCAGCTCGACGTGATGATCGCGGGCTTCAGCGCCGGCATGTTCAACGCGCTGGACCAGGGCCTGGCCTTCAAGATCGTCGGCTCCATGGGCATCTCCCCGGGCGACCCCGAGAACTCGCCCACCGCGCTCGAGGTCAGCCAGAAGCTCCTCGACGACGGCACCATCACCGACGTCGCCGACCTCAAGGGCCACAAGATCGGCGTGGCCGGCGGTCCGGGCGCGACCGGCGGGTACCTGCTGGCCGCGATGCTCGAGGAGGCCGGGCTGACCTTGAACGACGTGGAGGTCTCCAACCTCGCCACCCCCGACCAGGAGCCCGCGATCGTCAACGGCTCGGTCTCCGCGGGGACGCCGTCGGCGCCCTTCTCCACCGCGATGGAGGAGGCGGGCGTCGCCTCGCCGCTCGCGGTCCCGAAGAAGGGCACCACCGGCACCGGCGTGCTGTACTCCGAGACCTTCGTGGGCGGCGAGCTCGCGCAGACCTTCTTCACCGCCCTGGCGAAGGGAGCCCAGGAGCTCTCCGCCGACGGCACGCAGTCCGAGGAGGTCTACTCGATCCTCGCCGAGACGCTCGGCCAGGAGGTCGAGGTGCTCAAGGCCTCGCCGATGTACACCTACCTCCCCGACCTCGCCCCGCAGCCCGACCAGCTCGAGGCCATGCAGAAGGTCTGGATCGAGGCCGAGCAGATCACCTACACCGAGCCGCTCGACGTGGCGTCGATCGTCGACGCGAGCTTCGCCGAGGGCGCGGGGGCCTGAGCCTCAGATCCAGCCCTGGCGGCGCGCGATCGCGACCGCCTCGTGCCGGTTCGCGGCCTGCAGCTTCGCCTGGGCGCTCGAGAGGTAGTTGCGCACGGTGCCCTCGGCGAGGTGGGCGCGGCTCGCGATCCGGTCCACGGTCGCGCCGTCGGCCGCGTACTCCAGCACGTCCGCCTCGCGCGGGGTGAGCGGGGAGTCGCCGGAGGAGATCGTCTCGGCGGCGAGCTCGGGGTCGATGACGCGCCTGCCGCCGTGGACCGAGCGCACCGCGCGGGCCAGCTGATCGGCGGAGGTCGTCTTGGGCAGGAAGCCCAGCACCCCCTGGGCCAGCGCGCGCTTGAGGTAGCCGGGCCTCGCATGGGAGGTGAGGATCAGGCAGCGCGTGGTGGGGGAGGCCTGCGCGATCCGGTCGGCGAGCTCGAGGCCGTCGCCGTCGGGCAGCTGCAGGTCCAGCACCGCGACGTCCGGCCGCTCGGTCGCGGCGAGGCTCGCACCGGCGACCACGGACGCGGCCTCGCCCACCACCTGGAGGTCCTCCTCGAGGGAGAGCATGGTCGCGAGCGCGGAGCGGATCAGGTTCTCGTCGTCCACGAGGATCACGCGCAGCGGGGCGGGGGAGTCGGTCATCGGGGCTCTCCAGAGGGATCGAAGCGGAGGTCGAGGGTGAAGGTGCCGCCCTCGCGGCGGACGCCCAGCGAGGAGCCGCGGGCGAGGCGCTCGCGCATCCCGGTCAGGCCGCTGCCCTCGGGCACCTCGGCCGGGCCGGGGGCGCCGTCGTTGACGAGGGCGATCCCGTCGGCCCCGAGGGTGATGCGCACGGCCGACGGGTCGGCGTGGCGCAGGATGTTGGTGCCGGCCTCCCGCAGCACCCAGGCGGCGGTGCCGCGGTGGCGGGCCGGGACGTCCTCCGCCGCGCCGTCGATCGTGACCTCGACCTGCGCGGAGCGCAGCAGGGAGGCGGTGCCGCGCAGCTCGGTGGCGAGATCGGCCTCGCGATAGCCGCGCACCAGACCGCGGATCTCGGAGAGGGAGCCGCGGGCGATCTGGGCGACCTCGCGGCTGTGCTCGACCGCGCGGGCGTCCTCGCGCTCGGCGAGCTGCGCGACGAGCTCCGCCTTCACGGCGATGACGGAGAGGTCCCGCCCGGTGACGTCGTGCAGGTCCCGGGCGAAGCGCAGGCGCTCCTCGGCGACGGCGAGCTGGGCCTGCGCCTGCCGGGCGTCGTCCAGCTCGCGCACCATCGCGGCCAGCCACAGCGACAGGCGCACGGTGAGCACCAACGCGATCACCAGCGCGCCGAGGGCCACCACCTCGGGGACGGGACGCCCCGCCAGCAGCAGCGCGAGCACGCACACCGCGGTGCCGACGGCTCCGATCTCCCAGCGCCACCGCATCAGCACCGTCACGGCGAGCAGGACCAGGGAGATGATGACCAGGGGCTCCGCGGCGAGATCCAGCAGGTGCAGGACCACGATCAGGAGCGAGGGCGCCGCGGCCACGACGAGCGCCAGGTCCGAGGGGAGGCGGCCCACCTGGGGCATGCCCCAGCGGTCCCGCACGGCGGACAGCTCAGCCCGCGACCAGGCCCGGAGGGAGCGGTGGCCGGACCAGGCGCTGAGCACGATCTGCGCGAGGAGAACGGAGGAGGCCACGGGGGCGACATCCACCAGCCCCGGGACCCGGACGCCCAGGGCCAGCGCCGCGCCCAGGGGGAACATGGCCAGCACGATCACGATCGACCACGCCGTGTAGGCGTAGAACACGCTCCACTGACGACCTGGGCTGGTCTCCACAGCAGTCCTCTCCTCGGGCATGATCGGCCGGCGGCCTGGGGTGACGGCCTGGGGTGACGGCCTGGGGTGATGGCCTGGGGTGATGGCCTGGGGTGCAGGCTATCGGGTCAGGAGATGACGCCGAGGAAGAGGCTGCCGAAGACGCCGAACGCGATGCCCCAGGCCACGATGGAGATGCCCGTCCACAGGTAGACCGTGCTGCGGGCGGCGCCGAGCGCGACCAGGGTGGGGCCGGTGATCTGGGAGGCGACCACGAAGGGCCCCATGAGGGCCACGCCCGGCACCCCGTACTTCCCCAGGGCGGCGGCGACCTTCGCCCGGAAGCGGGAGGGCCTGCGCTCCGTGGCGGGGCGCTCGCCCCGGCCGCGGGTGACGGCGTCGCGGGTGCGACCGGCGAGGGCGATCATCACGAAGGTCGCCACGAGGTTTCCCAGCACCGCCGCGGGGACCGCGATCGCCGGGTGGATGCCGAGGCTGGTGCCGAGGAAGGCCCCGAGATAGCTTTCGATGAAGGGGATCGCCCCGGCCGGGACGAGGGCGAGGACCTGCTGCCACGGCGCGAGGTCGGAGACGAGGTGGTGGAGCTGGACGAGGAGATCCTGGAACATGGGGTGTCCTTCCGGGTCGGTGGAGAGATGTCTCCGGGGTGATGGCTCCAGCCTGGTCGCTCCCGGCGCCGCGCCGTAGGGCGCCCCATCACGAGCCCTGGTGCACCGTTCACGGGCTGCCCGTGACAGATGTCAGACGAGGCCGCGTGACCCCGTCCACACGCGCCGTGAGACGGAAGTGCAGGCCTGTGACGTTTGTTGCGGCAGATGAACCAATGCTTCAGTCGGGTGGACCCGCGATGCTTGAATCCTGTGGTGATCACTCTCGACAGCCTCACGAAGGTCTTCCCCGCACCTGGCGGCGGAGACCCCGTCGTCGCGCTCGGCGGGATCGACCTCCACCTCGACGCCGGGCGCATCCACGGGATCGTCGGCCGCTCCGGCGCCGGGAAGTCCACCCTCATCCGCTGCCTGACCGGGCTCGAGAAGCCCACGTCCGGGCGCGTCGAGGTGGGCGGCACCGACATCGCCGCCCTCGACGGCTCCGCGCTGCGCGCCGCCCGCCGCAACATCGGCATGGTGTTCCAGCACGCGAACCTGCTGGACTCCCGCACCGCCGCCCAGAACATCGCCCATCCGCTCGAGATCGCCGGGGTTCCCCGTGCCGAGCGCGAGCGCCGCGTCGCCGAGCTGGTGGAGCTCGTGGGCCTCACCGGCCGCGAGCACAACCACCCCGCGCAGCTCTCCGGCGGCCAGATCCAGCGCGTCGGCATCGCCCGCGGCCTCGCCGCCGAGCCCAAGGTGCTGCTGTGCGACGAGCCCACCAGCGCGCTCGACGGCGGCACCACCCGGCAGATCCTCGGCCTGCTCAAGGACCTGCGCGAGCGGCTCGGCATCACGATCGTGATCATCACCCACGAGATGGGCGTGGTGCGCGAGGTGTGCGACACCGTGACCCTGCTGGAGGACGGGCGGATCTCCCAGACCGGCGACCTGCTCGACGTGGCCGGCGACCCCCACGGCCCGCTCTCCGGCGAGCTGATCCCGCTGCCGCCGGCACCGACCGGCATCGACGCGGTGCTCGTGAACTGCGACTACGGCCAGACCGGTCGCTTCCGCACCACCGAGGACCTGATCCGGCTGGCGGAGGCGCACGGCGCCCACGCCAGCATCGTCGCCGGGATCATCGAGACCATCAACGGGCGTCAGGTGGGCCGCGTGCAGCTCGCGCTGCGCAACCACGATGACAAGCCCATCAGCCCCGAGGGCCTGGCCGCCTTCCTGACCGAGCTCGATGCCGAGGGCGTCGTCGCGAAGGAGGTGACCGCCTGATGGAGTGGCTCCAGAACCCGGTCTTCACGACCTGGGACTCCAACACCAGCCTGTGGTCCAACGCGCTGATCACGCTGTACATGACCGCCGGCACGATGCTGTTCGCGACCCTGATCGGGCTGCCGCTGGGCATCCTGCTGTTCGAGACGGAGAAGTCCCACGGCTCGCTCGCCCGCTGGGTGAACCGCGTGGTGGGCTTCGTGGTGAACGTGGGCAGGTCCTTCCCGTTCATCATCCTCATCATCGCGCTGATCCCCGTGACCCGCTTCGTGGTGGGCCGCGTGACCGGGCCGAACGCCGCGATGTTCGCGTTGACGGTCTCCGCGATCCCGTTCCTCGCCCGTCTGATCGAGATCAACCTGCGCGAGATCGCCGCGGGCAAGATCGAGGCGACCCAGATGATGGGCGCCACCCGCTGGCAGGTCATCCGCCAGGTGCTCCTGCCCGAGGCGCTGCCCGGCATCATCGGCTCGCTGACCACCACCACCATCGCCGTCGTCGGCTACACCGCCATGGCCGGTGTGGTGGGCGGCAAGGGCCTCGGCGACCTCGCCACCCGCATGGGCTACCAGAGCTACGACAACGTGGTGATGGTGGCGACCGTGCTGCTGCTGGTCGCCCTGGTCATCGCCATCCAGGCCCTCGGCACCTGGCTCGCCCGGGTCGTCGACCACCGTGCCCGCTGATCCTCTCCCACCCCTTCACCCAGGAGCTCCCATGACTACATTCCCCCGCCGCACCCTGCTGACCCTCTCCGGCGCCGGCCTCGGCGCGCTCGCCCTCGCCGCCTGCGGCGCCGGCGGCCCCGAGGGCCCCACGGAGGAGGGCGGCGTCACCGAGATCGCCGTGGGCGCCTCGCCCAAGCCCCACGCCGAGATCCTCCAGTACATCCAGGACGAGCTCGCCGCGGACGCCGGCCTCACGCTGACCATCACGCCCTACACCGACTACCAGATCCCGAACCAGGCGCTGAACGACGGCGACCTCGACGCGAACTTCTACCAGACCCCCAACTTCCTGGAGTCCCAGACCGAGGAGAAGGGCTACGAGTTCCACGGCTTCGAGGGTGTGCACATCGAGCCGATGGGCCTGTACTCGGAGACCATCAAGAGCCTCGACGAGCTGAAGGACGGCGACGAGATCGCGATCTCGAGCGACCCCGCCAACCGCGGCCGCGGCCTGAGCCTGCTGGCCGACAACGACGTGATCACCCTCGCCGAGGGCGTGGAGTCCGTCGACGCGACCACCGCCGACATCCAGGACAACCCCAAGAACCTGACGTTCACCGAGATCGAGGCCGCGCAGATCCCGCGCACCCTCTCGGACTTCGCCGCCGGCGTGGTCAACGGAAACTACGCCCTCGAGGCCGGCCTGAAGCCGTCCGAGGAGGCCATCGTGCTGGAGGCGGGCGAGGGCAGCCCCTACTCGAACATGCTCGTGTGCCGCGCGGCGGACAAGGACAACGCCGGCATCGTCAAGCTCGACGAGCTGCTGCACAGCGCCGAGGTCAAGAAGTTCATCGAGACCACCTACACCGACGGCTCGGTCATCCCGGCGTTCTGAGTCATCCCGGCGTTCTGAGTCATCCCGGCGTTCTGAGCAGTTCGGCTCTCTGAGCCGCCCGCGCGCTCTCCCCGAGGGGCCGTAACCTGGATCGATGACAGCGATCGATTCAGGTTCCGGCCCCTCCGGCGTCCGCCCCCTCGCCGGGCGGCGCGCCCTGATCACGGGCGCGAGCCGGGGGATCGGGGCGGACATCGCCCGGGCGTACGCCGCCGCCGGCGCCGATCTGGTGCTGACCGCCCGTGACGCCGATCCGCTCCAGCAGGCGGCCCGTCGGCTCGCCGACGAGCACGGCGTGCGCACCGCCGTGCTGGCGGCGGACCTCGGGGAGGCCGACGTCGCCGACCGGCTCTGGGACGAGGCGAGCACCCTGCTCGAGGGCCCGGGCCCGCTCGACGTGCTGGTCAACAACGCCGGCATCTCCCATCCGGAGACGGTGGACCGCCTGGACACGGCACACTTCGATCAGACCCTGCGGGTGAACCTCCGCGCACCTGCGCTGCTCGCCGCCCGGGCCGGGGCGGCCATGGCCGAGCACGGCGGCGGGGCCATCGTCACCATCGCCTCCGCCGCGGCGCTGCGGCCTCTGGCCGAGCACTATGCCTACAGCACCGCGAAGGCCGGTCTGGTCATGGCCACCCGCACCCTTGCGCTCGAGCTCGGGCCCCGTGGAGTGCGCGCCAACTCGATCTGCCCGACCGTGGTGCTCACGGACATGGGGCAGACCGTCTGGGGCGACCAGCCCGAGAAGGCCGCCCCGATGCTCGCGCGCATCCCGCAGTCCCGGTTCGCCCAGCCCCGCGAGGTCTCCGACGTCGCCGTGTGGCTCGCCTCCGACGCCGCCTCGATGGTCAACGGCGCGGAGATCCCCGTCGACGGCGGCTACCTGATCAGCTGACTGCGCTGCCGCAGGTCGGCGGCCCGGTGCGGGAGAGTCGAGCCCGACAGTCCGAGCCCGACAGTCCGATAGGATCTCCGGGTGCTCCACCCTCCCTCCCGCAGGCCCCATGACCCGGTGACGAGGGCCTGGCAGGGCGAGAACTGGCAGCTGGTCGAGCCGGAGCAGAGCACGGCGACGGGAGAGGTCGAGATCGGCGTGCTCTGGGGTCGCGGCACACTCGACGAACGCGTCGAGCACGCCGGCTCGCTGGTGCTCGCGCTCGAGGCGCTGGCCCTGGAGCTGGGGCGCCCGGGCGCAGTCCGGGCGGAGGTCAAGATCGGCTCCGACGTCTGCGGCCTGAGCCTCCGGGGTGAGCTGGAGGGGGTCCGGGCCGCCTGGGCCGGCCTGCCCGACCTGTTCACGAGCACCCTCGACACCACCGGCCTGACCCCCGGGCACGTCTCCGAACTGCCGTGGCTCGAGGACGTGCTGCTGCGGACCGGCCCGAGCGGTGCCGCGCTGCAGCTCTTCCGGTTCGAGACCGAGGGCACGCAGGATGCCGCGCGCCGGCTGCTGCGCGAGCTCGACCCTCGCCGCGGTGACGTGCCCTGCGTGTTCTGGACGGATCAGGAGTCGCTGGTCGGCGCGGCCTTCGCCGTCGGCCCGCTGCGCGGTGCGGGGCTGGGGCGCCGCTGGGCCGAGGGCACGCCCCGCTGGCGCCGGGACCCCGAGGCCTGGCCGCAGGGAGGGAACCGTGCCTCGGTGGTGCCGATTCCGGAACGGGGTCACGAGGTGCTGTCGATGATGGTGCCGCGCACCGCCGACGGGATCGTGGCCGCGGAGCTCGTGCGCAGCTGCCTCGTGCGCACCCTCGACCGCACCCTCGACGGCACCCTCGCCCTGGAACGCTCAGAGCCCGTCGACGTCACGAGCCGGATGACGGGCATGGGGGAGGGTCTGCACGTCGTGCTCAGCTTCCGGACATTCCTCGCGCCGGAGCGGCGGCCCGACCTGTTCACCGCTCTGCTCCAGGACCTGGACGACCTCCCCGGATCCGCCGTGGAGGAGGCGATCGCGGACAGCATCTCCTCGGCGCGCTGCGAGCGGGAGCAGCGCGTGCACGGCCTGTCTCCCGCGATGGAGCCGACCGCGCAGGGCGTCCACGAGGCGCTCGTCGCGGCCCAGCGCAGCCTCCACATCTGCCTGGACCCGGCACTGCTCTCCCTCCGCGAGCACGCGCGACTGTCCGCACTGCCGGTGGTCGGGCCCGTCGAGGAGGATCCCTCGGCGCCGGCGGAGACCTACCGTGGCTCGATGCGGTCGGCGATGTTGGGGAACGGGGACACTTCCACGCGGGCGCGGCTCTCCCTCACGACCCTCCATGTCAGCGGCTCCGGGATGGTCAATGACGTCTCGCCGCGCGCGGAGCTCCCGGACACGGCGACCGTGGACCTCACCCGGGTGATCGCCGTGTGGGACCAGCCCCCGGGTGCGGTGTGGCTGCTCGCCCACACGGGAGAGCTGATCCGTGTGTCGTCGTCCGCGCTCGTCGGGAGGAAGGCGTTCACGCGGGATCTGGACGCGGCGCTCCACGGGGTGCCGCGGGTGACCCAGCGGGGATGGTCCCACCGTCGGGACTTCTCCGGTCTCCCCGGGGCCCTTTTCGGGTGCCTGCTCGTTCTCAGCCCCGGTCTGCTGTTCTTCGGGTTCGTCGGCGTCATGATCCACCACCAGAACAGCGGCCCCGCCTGGATCGAGCGCTCCCCGTCGTGGACCGAGACGGTGGAGCTCACCAACGGCACGGACATCACCGTGCACCAGCCCGTCCCCGCCACTTCTCCCTCCTCCGCTGGCGGGGAGGGGGAGTTCATCGTCGACGTGACCGTCTGCGGGGGCATCGACAGCCTGGGGAAGACTCCCGCCGGGGAGACCGCGGAGCGCGAGGTCCAGAACACCGTCCAGAGCTCGGACTACGCGCTGCGCGGCGAGGGCGGGACCGAGCTGACCCCGGTCATCACCGAGGAGCAGCCGCCCGTCCTCCTCGAGCCGAAGGAGTGCACGTCGCTCGAGCTGCACTATCGGGGCGAGCTGGGGGACCAGCCGGCCCTCGTCTACACCAACGCCGTGGGCGACGAGGTCAGCTGGTCCTGACCGTTCTGTCTCCTGCGCACCGGGCTCCCCGCTGCGCACCGGTCCCCCTCCTGCTCACCGGTCCGTCTCCCGCGCACCAGGCCTCACCGCGGTCGACCCCGCCCCGAGTCCCGGATCCTGTGCACACGATGGCGTATGGCGACGAGAGCTGGCTATATCGCCACCTCTCGTCGCCATACGCCATCGCGTGACACTTCGGCCCGGCTCCGCGTCGCCAGCGCTCCTCGTGCGGCGGCTCAGCTCACCCCGGCCCAGCCCGGCGGCCCGCCCGGCCGAGCCGGCCCCGGCCCGGTTCAGACCCGCTCGGAGGCTCCCAGCTGGTCGAGCAGCCAGGCCAGCTCGTCGGCGCGCTGCTCCCACTTGCGGTAGCGGCCCGAGCGCCCGCCGTGCCCGGCGACCATCTCGCAGCGGAACAGGATGGGCCGCTCCGCCTGGTCCGAGGTGACCGTCTCGCGCAGGCGCGCGACCCACTTGGCGGGCTCGACGAAGAACACGCGGGTGTCGTTCAGGGAGGTGGAGGCGAAGATCGCCGGGTACTCGACCGCGGTGATGTTCTCGTACGGCGTGTACTCCTTCATGTACGCGTACACCTCCGCATCGTGCAGCGGGTCGCCCCATTCCTCCCACTCGCCCACGGTCAGCGGCAGGCTGGGGTCCAGGATCGTGGTGAGCGCATCGACGAACGGCACTCCTGCGATGACGGCCCGGAACCGCTCGGGGGCGAGGTTCGCGATGCCGCCCATGAGCAGACCGCCCGCGCTGCGCCCCTCCGCCCCGAGCCGGCCTGCGGCGACCAGGCCGGAGTCGGTGAGGTGCGCGGCCGCGGCCACGAAGTCGCTGAAGGAGTTCTTCTTCTCGAGCAGCTTCCCGTGCTCGTACCAGTCGCGGCCCATCTCGCCGCCGCCGCGCACGTGCGCGATCGCGATGACCACGCCGCGATCCAGCAGGGACAGCCGGGTGGGCACGAACGACGGGTCGATGGAGACCTCGTAGGAGCCGTAGCCGTAGAGGTAGCCGGGCGCGGTGCCGTCGGCGGCGACGTCGCGGCGTGCCACGACGCTCAGCGGGATCGCGGTGCCGTCCTCCGCGGTGGCCCACTCGCGCCGCTCGACGTACAGCGACGGGTCGTAGTTCGGCACCGGCGTGACGCGCAGGACGCTGCTCTCGCCGGTGGCGACCTCGCGCTCGGCGACGGTGGGCGGGGTGAGCATGCTGGTGAGCTGGTAGCGCACCGTGGTCTGGTCCCAGTTGGGGTTGGTGTCGAGCTCGACGGTGTCCAGCTCGCCGCCGTGGGTGAGGTCGGCGGCCTCGGCGACCAGCAGGGACCCGTCGGCCGCACGCGGGATCAGCCGCACCGAGGCGAGTCCGCCGCTGCGCAGCTCAAGGGCGACGAAGCCGGCGAAGGCCTCGACCGCGAGCAGGCGCTCGCCGTCGGCCGCGACCAGCAGCTCCTCCCACTGGTGGGGGGCGTCGAGCGGGGCCTGGGCGAGCGCGAAGCCCTGGTGGCCGTCGTTGTGGACCACCAGCAGGCGGTCCCCGGCGTGCTCGAGGGCGTAGTCCACGCCGTCGCGTCGGCCGCCGGCGGGCACGGGGGCCGACGTCGGGTCCGTCAGATCCAGCGTCCAGGCCTCGGTGGTGGAGGTGGAGCCGGCCTGGATCACCAGTGTCGAGCCGTCGCGCGAGCGGTCGAACCCGATCATGAAGCGCTCGTCGGGCTCCTCGATGACCAGCACGTCCTCGCTCGCCGTGCTCCCGATGCGGTGGCGCCAGATCTGGTGCTGGCGCCAGGCGTCGTCGACCCGGGCGTAGAACAGCCACTCCTGGTCGGCGGAGAACGCGAGGCCGTAGCCGGTGCCGGTCACGGCCTCGTCGATGACCTCGCCGGAGGCGATGTCGGTGACGCGGAGGGTGAAGCGCTCGTCGCCCGCGGTGTCGACCGCGGAGGCGAACAGGGTGTGGTCGGGGGAGGGGGCGAGCCCGCCGAGCGAGTAGAACTCGGCGCCGGCGGCCTCGGCCTGGGCGTCGAGCAGCACCTGCTCGCCCTCGAGCATCACGCCCGGCTCGACCTGCGGGAGGGCGCCGGCGTCGGCGACGCGGGTGAACTTCGGGTAGTCGTCCCCGGCGGTGGTGCGGGTGATGTACCACCAGTCGCCGCGGCGCACGGGCACCGACAGGTCGGTCTCCTGCGTGTGGCCCACGAACTCCTCCACCAGCGCGGCGCGGAGCCCGTCGAGGTGGGCGGTGCGCGCGTCGGCGTAGGCGTTCTCCGCCTCGAGGTGGGCGATCACCTCGGGATCGGTCTTGTCCCGCATCCACTCGAAGGGGTCCACCACGGTGTCGCCGTGGAAGATCCGCTCGGTGGGACGGTGCTCGGGGGTCGGGGCGGCAGGGAGCTCGGCGGTCATGCTCCGAGGGTAGTCGCGCCCAGCTGGTCCAGGAGCCAGGCCACGCCCTCCCTCCGCGGGTCGCCTCCGGTGCCCGGCGTGGGCATGGTGCGCAGCAGGATCGGTCGCTCCTCGGGGCTCGAGGTGACCGTGTCACGCAGGGTCGCGATCCAGGTCGCGGCGCACCCCGGTGGGACCTCGGTCCCCTCGTGCGCCGTCCAGGCGTAGACCGCCGGGTACTGCTCCGCGCGGATGTTCTCCGTGGGGGTGTACCCGCGCAGGTCGCGGTAGGTCGCCTCGTCCTCGGCGGGGTCGCCCCACTCGGCCCACTCCTCGAGCGTGAGCATCACGTCCGGATCGAGCAGCGCCTCGAGCGGATCCGCCAGGGGCATCACGGTCAGGAGGGCACGGAAGCGGTCCGGGGCGAGGTTCGACGCGCCCGCCGCGAGCAGGCCGCCGGCGCCGTGGCCGATGAGTCCGATCCGATCCGGCGAGACCCAGCCGGTCTCCACCAGGAGGTCGGCGCAGGCGACGAGATCGGCGAAGGAGTTCTGCTTGTGCGCGCCGCGCCCCTGTCGGTGCCACTGCGGGCCCATCTCGCCGCCGCCGCGCACATGGGCGATGGCCACCACGACGCCGCGGTCGGCGAAGGTCCGGAACTCGGGGCGCAGCCGCGGATCGGTGGTGGTGCCGAACGCGCCGTTGCCGAAGAGCACCGCGGGAGCGCTGCCATCGCGGGGCAGGTCCCTCGGAGCGAGCAGCGAGATCGGCACGAGGGTGCCGTCCGGCGAGGTCGCCCAGAGCCGGTGCGCCACGTATCGCTCGGGATCGAACCCGGGGTGCTCCTCGCGCAGCAGCTCGATGCTCTCGCCGGTCTCCAGGTCGTGCTCGACCAGCGTTCCCGGGGTGAGGAAGCCGTCCAGTCGGCAGCGGATCCGTCGGCTCCCCCAGGCGGGTGCGGGCTCGAGGCGCACGGCATCCAGCTCCCCGCCCGGCCCCGCGACCTGCACGGCACCGGCGTCGAGGGAGCCGTCCTCACGGCGGGGGATCAGGCGCACCGCGGGGACGCCCTGATCACGCAGCTGGAGAGCGATGACCCCGGCGAACGCCTCGACGGACTCGAAGTGCTCGCCCTCCCGGGCGGTGAGCAGCGTCTGCAGGTCCGTCAGGGCGCCGGTGGTCTCGAGGCTCGTCTCGCTGAGCACGCTCCGGCGGGTCCCGCGGTCCTCGTGGATCACCAGCAGCCGATCCCCGGCATGCTCGAGGAGCGGCGGCGTGGTGCCGGTGACGCGACCGGTGAGCGATCGCGGCGGGCCGGCCGTCGCGGCGAGGTCGGTCAGCCAGACCTCGCCGCCCCGGGGCGAGTCGGAGCGGATCAGCAGCGCGGAGCCGTCCCGTGAACGGGTGAGCTCGAGCTGCGCCCAGTGGTCCGGCTCCTCGAGCAGGAGGGCGTCCTCGCGGGCCGTGGTGCCCAGACGGTGGCTGCGTACCTCGTGGCGACGCCCCAGGTCGTCCAGACGGGTGTGGAGCAGGTGCTGGGAGTCGGCGGAGAAGACGAGATCCGGGCCGGCGCCCTCGACGGCGCTGTCGAGGACCTCGCCGGTCGCGGCCTCGGTCACGATCAGCCGGCATCCGCCGAGGGCCGCCTCGGCGCGGGCGAGCAGGCGGCTGTCCGGGGAGACGGCGAATCCGATCATCGTCCGGCAGTCCTCGACCAGGATCTGCTCGCCCTCCAGGAGGTGCCCCTGCTCGATCACGGGCACGCCGGCCGGACCGTGCAGGTGTTCGTGGTCGCGCACGCGCGAGAGGGTGGAGCCACCGACGGGGTCGCAGCGATCGATGTACCACCAGCCGTCGAGGAGCACAGGGGCGGTCAGGCCGACGGGGGAGACGGGGGCGTCGGCGGCCGCCTGGAGGTCGGAGATCAGGGGCGCCAGATGCGCGGTCCGCGCGTCGGTGTAGGCGTTCTCGGCGGCGAAGTGCGCGGTGACCTCGCTGGAACGGTAGTCACGCAGCCAGCGATAGGGGACGTGGACGGTGTCACCGAACAGCGTCCGATCCAGGGGGCGGGGCACGGGGGCGGGCGGGAGCAGCGGCGATCGCTGTGCGGCCCGGGAGGAAGGCACCCTCGGGGAGGCGGTGATGTGCTGAGTCATGGGTACGGCTTTCCTCTCGGGAGGCCGAGCCGCCGCGAGTGGGGCGAGGGGCGGTCTCATCGGTTCGTCAGGTGCGGAGCGGACTGCTGACACCTCTGTCGACACGGGGCGATGCCCTGTCGGCGTCTTCGCCGATCGGGAAGGATCCTGTGGCGATCGGACAGACGGTGCGGCCGGGCCGGGCGCGGCGGCGCAGGGTCCTCCCCGGTGCCGCATCGTCCACGAGGTCCCCCATCTGCCCTCTTCTCCGTAGACTCCTCCCGGACCCGTCTGTGAGGCCCGTCATAGAGGCTACTGTGGCCTTTTCAGAGGTTTGTCAGAAATACTGAACGGCAGCGACCGCGATCTGATCAGGGTGGCCGTTCGGAGTCCGTGGAGGGATGCTGGGGGCATGACGGCTGCTGCTGAGGGTGGGGCGTTCGCGGCGGAGCTGCGGGCGGCGATCGTGCAGAGCGGCCTGACACTGACCTCGATCTCCCAGCGGCTGCGGGCCCGGCACCGTCCGGTCAGCGTCGCCACGCTGAGCAACTGGCAGTCCGGCAGGAGCCTTCCCAGCGGCGAGAAGTCCCTGGGGGTGATCGCGGCGCTGGAGGAGCTGCTGGGGAGATCACCCGAGTCGCTCGCCGAGCTGGTCGGCGGGCCCCGCCTGCGGGGCCGCGCGGTGCGGACCGCGGATCACCTCGGCCATCTCTCCAGCAAGGAGGTGTTCCATGACGCGCTCGAGGAGCTGGGGTTCCTCTTGGCCCAGCAGTACGCCCACGAGCGGGTGGTCCATCAGCTCGCCGTCATCGACACGGCCCGGGAGCGCCAGAGCTTCGACTTCCGGCTGATCGTGCGGGCCCTCGAATCGGGGGTGTGCCGCCTGCCGGCCGTGTACGTCCTGGAGGAGTCGGAGCCGAACGTCGCACCGATCTTCACGGCGCTCGACGGGTGCTCGATCGGGCGGCGGGTGAATCGGCCGGAGCGCCGCGTCTACGGCGTCGAGTTCGTGATCGACGGGACGCTCGACGCCGGCCAGGTCGCCTCGCTCGCCTACCGGGTCGAGCTGGGGGCCCGGGCGACCGATGTGACCGCCGTGCTCTACAGCCTGCCGCGGCGATCCAACGACGTGCTCCTCGAGGTGGAGTTCCGCGGTGACCGTCGGCCGGTGGACTGCCATCGCTACCAGCGCACGGAGTCCGGGGAGTCGATCACGGACGTCCGCCTGGATCATCGGGGCCGGCTGCAGGTCAGCGAGGCGCGCTTCGGGCCGGGGACCCTCGGGCTGCGCTGGGACTGGGAGGACGGGCAGGACGACGGAGACGAGGGAGACGACGACAGGTGCGCTGCGGACGGGAGCCCTTCCGGAGAACGTTGAGCGCGCTCGTCCCGTCCGCCGCGGCGCTGGCCGCCCGGGGGAGGCCGGGCGTATCCTGGCATCACCTGTTCCCGGCCGCACGGGAGGTATGTGCCATGGGCATCACCGGTCAGGACATCGTGGTGGGCTACGACGACACCACAGCGGCGATGGCGGCCGTCCGCTGGGCCGCAGACCTCGCCCGGAGCACGGGCAGCGGGCTCCATCTCGTCCATGCCTGGACCTGGCCCCTGCTCGGTCAGGGGATGACGGGCATCCCCGTCATCGACCCGGCCGGCCCCCGCAACCAGGCCCTGCGACTGCTCGACGACGCCGCCGAGCGGGTGGCGGCCGAGCATCCCGACCTCGCGGTCACCGCGGAGCTCCTCCCCGGCCAGCCGCGAGAGGCGCTCGAGACGATCTCCGAGCGCACGGGGCTCCTGGTGGTGGGGACCCGCGGGCTCGGCGCGGTGATGGGGGCGCTGCTCGGCTCCGTCAGCCGAGGCATCCTGCACGACGCCGGCTGCCCGGTGGCCGTGATCCGTTCCGACCAGCATCGCGCGGGGCCGGTGGTCGTCGCCCACGACGGCTCCGAGGCGGCGGAGGCAGCGGTCGACGAGGCGGCCGATCTCGCGGCGGCCTGGGGCATCGCCCTGCGCGTGGTCCACGTGCTGGCCGGGTCCCATGCGCCCTACGGGAGCGGCGCCGAGGCCTGGGGCGCGGGGAGCCGCTCACGGGGGATCCTCGAGCAGGGCCGGGCCCGGGCCGCGGCACGTCACGACGGGCTCGAGGTCCAGACCCTGATGATCGAGGACCGCACGGTCGCGGAAGGGCTGCTGGGCGCGGCCACCGGCGCGAGGATGCTGGTGATCGGTCATCGCGGTCTGAGCCGAGGGGCGTTCGGGTCCACGGCGCACGCGGTCCTCCTGCATGCGACCGGGAACGTCACGGTGGTCCGTCGGCCCGGGCACGAGTGATGTGACTCAAGTCCGCGGGCGAGGAGTTTGAACGCACGAGGTCGGGACGGTTAAGATGTCCGACGGTAGCGTGTCCGAGCGGCCGAAGGTGCATCACTCGAAATGATGTGTGGTTAATAGCCACCGCGGGTTCAAATCCCGCCGCTACCGCTCCTGACCTGGAGAGATCCAGGTCGACGAAGGCCCCCACCGGATCCGGTGGGGGCCTTCGTGCTGTGCCGTCCTGCGCTGCGGTCCTGGTGCAGGAGGTCAGGGCTCAGTGGTCCTGGAACTCCTCGTCGAGGTTCTTCTCCAGCAGCGCGGCCAGCAGGTCCAGGGACTCCTCGGCGCTCTCGCCCTCGGCGCGCAGGGTCACCTCGTCGCCGTGGCCGACGTCCAGCGTCAGCAGCATGAGGATGCTGGAGGCCTTCACCGGGGCCGAGCTCGCCGTCTCGATCGTCACCGGGACGGACTGTTCGCTGGCCGCCTGGGAGAAGATCGCGGCAGGGCGGGCATGGAGGCCGCTGGAGCTGGCGACCTTCACGGTTCGTGCGGGCATCTCGAGCGCCTTTCTCGACGTGGTCCCCCACAGGGTATCCGTGCCCGCGCCGTGGTGAGCACCGCGCCCAGGGGGACCGTGCAGGGATCAGCGGAACCCGCCGACCACGCCGGGGGAGTCGTAGCCGGACATCCCCGGGGACGTGGCCCGGGCGCCGCGGGCACCGACCGCGGCGCGACCCGCCCCGGACAGCTCGAACCAGGCGATCATGTCGGGCCCCGGGGTGCGGCCGCCGATCGCCGCCCAGGTGGTCGCCACGTGCTCGACGACCTCTGCGAGAGGGAGGTCCCAGGCGGAGAACACGCCCGCGGTCACGAACCCGGCGCGGATCTCGCCGCGCGCCAGCAGCCGTGCGAGCAGCAGCGGTCCGCGCCGCTCGAACTCCGCATCCTCCAGCGCCCCGGCATTCGCGAGCACGCTCACCACGTGGCCGGGGTGCAGCCACTGCTCGCGTCCCAGCGTCAGCAGCCGCTCCTCGATCCCGCTGCGGGCGGAGCCGGCATGCTCGGCCAGCGCCTCCTCGGTGGCATGCAGCGGTGCGCCGGGGGCGCGCTCGAGGAGGGATCCGTCCTCCTCGACGACGAGGTGGGCGCCGCGCGGGCCGTCCAGCTGCCAGCGCGGGGGCGTGCTCAGCCGGAGCGGGCCCTGGGCGGTCTGCAGGGTGAGGGAGAGATGGGAGTCGAGCATCTCGGCGTGCTGGATCGAGGTGCCCACCACGCGCGGGTCGCGCAGGCCGACGGCTGCGGGAGAGGCGGTGGAGAGCCCCGGCCCCTCGAGCTCCTGGCTGCGCGAGTGGAGGACCCACCCCCGCGCCGTGACGGTCCAGGTGCCTCTCGCCGCCACGCGGGTGTGCACGATCGCCTGCCCTCGCAGACCGTCGAGCAGGGGGTGGCTGAGAGGTGATCCTCGGCCGGACAGGCCGGACAGGAAGGTCGCCATGGCCCCATCCTGCCGCACCGCACCTCGAGACCGGCGCTCCCCGTGCAGTCCACGAGGCTACGATGACGCAATGCCCAGCACGAATGAGCGAGCACAGGACCCCCGCCCCGCACGGACCCGGGCCGCGATCTTCGCCGCCGCCCGTGACCTCACCGTCGCCGACGGCGAGGTGACGGTCAACGCCCTGGCGAAGCGAGCGGGTGTCAGCCGGGCCGCCTTCTACAGCCACTTCTCCGGCCTCGACGCCCTCATGGGCGCGATGCTGACGCAGATGTTCGACCGAGCCCTCGAACGCGGAGTCGCCTACACCCGGGACAGCGGCTCCCTCCACCAGGGGATCCGCTTCGGGTTCGGGATGCTGACGGCCTACGTGGAGCGCCACCACCACTTCCTGCGCGGCGCGCTGGAGTGGAAGTTCTCCCACCTGACGTACATGAGTCTGGTCGAGGCCATGACCGAGCTGCACGGCATCGCCGTGCACCACCTCGGCGACGAGGTGCCCGAGCACCTGCGGACCGAGGACACCCGTCGGGCGATCGTGGGCGCCACCCTGACGCTGTGCGTGCACTGGCTGATGGACACCCGCGAGGAGGCCGCGGTCGAGGACGCCCTCGACGCCTCCGGCCTGCTGGACACGATCCTGATCCAGGCGCCGTCCTGGTACACCGGCATCGAGCCCGGGGCGCCCACGGGGGCGCTGGAGCTCCTCGAGATCTGCCGCCAGGTCAAGGCCGACGAAGAGGAGGACTGACCCCTCCGGGGCTCAGCAGCCCCCGACCAGACGCAGCAGCACGCGCGCGCCGAAGCGCACGGCGTCCACCGGAACCCGCTCGTCGACCCCGTGGAACAGCGGGGCGAAGTCGAGATCGGCCGGAAGCTGCAGCGGCGCGAAGCCATAGCCGGCGATGCCCAGCGCGCTCAGCGACTTGTTGTCGGTGCCGGCGCTGAGGCAGTACGGCAGCACCCGTGCCCCCGGATCCTCCGCCTCGACGGCGGCGGCCATGGCGTCGATCAGCGGTGAGCTGCGCGGCGAGTCCACCGAGACGCCCACGTGGTCGACGATCACCTCGACGTGCTCGCCGCTGAGCTCGTCCAGCAGCGCGAGCACGTGCTCCTGGTGATCGGGAAGGAAGCGGCAGTCGAAGCCGGCCTCCGCCGTCTGCGGGATCACGTTGACCTTGTACCCGCTGGTGAGCATCGTGAGGTTCGCGGAGTCGCGCAGCGTGCCGGAGACGAAGTGGCGGGCCCCTCCCGTGAGCGGCAGGACGGCCTCGACGTCCTCCTCGCTCCAGCCGGTGCCGGTGATCTCGGTGATCCCGTCGAACAGGGCGCGCACGCTGGCGATGCACTCGATCGGGAAGCGGTGCTCGTCGATCGCGGCGATCGCCCGGGCCAGTCGCACGATGGCGTTCTCGTCGTTGGGGACCGAGCCGTGACCGGCGCGGCCATGGGCCCGCAGCCGTCCCCAGGCCAGCCCCTTCTCGGCGGTCTGGACCAGGTAGGCGCGCACGTCCTCCCCGGTCTCCTCCTTCGGCAGGGTGATCGAGTAGCCGCCCACCTCGCTGATCGCCTCGGTCATGCCGTCGAAGAGCTCGGGGTGGTTGTCCACCAGCCACTGGGCGCCCCAGACGCTGCCGTTCTCCTCGTCGGCGAAGAAGGCGAACAGCAGGTCTCGGGGAGGCCGTCGCCCCGAGCGCGCGAGATGACGGGCCACCGACAGGAGCATCCCGAGCATGTCCTTCATGTCCACCGCGCCGCGGCCGTGGATCATGCCGTCGATGATCTCGGCGCCGAAGGGGTCCACCGTCCAGTCCTCGGCCCGGGCCGGGACCACGTCGAGATGGCCGTGCAGGACCAGCCCGCCGCGCGAGGGATCCTCGCCCGGGATCCGCACCAGCACGCTGGGCCGTCCCGGAGCGGACTCGAGCACCGTCGGCTCCAGCCCCACCTCCCGGAGCAGGCCCACCACGTGATCGGCCGCCTCGGCCTCGCCCGGTCCCCAGGTGGCGGGGTCGTTCCCGCCGAAGTTGGAGGTGTCGATGCGGATGAGCTCGCGGGTGATGCGGACGGCCTCGTCCTGCAGCAGGGCCAGCTCGTCGGCGGTGGGGTCGGCGATCGCCATGCCGGGATCCTCCTCGGGTCGGGGACCTCGACCGTACTCGGCGACCGCTCCCGCCGCCCGGACCGTCCGGGA
The DNA here is from genome assembly GCF_002407065.1 of Brachybacterium ginsengisoli. Lineage (NCBI taxonomy): Bacteria > Bacillati > Actinomycetota > Actinomycetes > Micrococcales > Dermabacteraceae > Brachybacterium > Brachybacterium ginsengisoli. The sequence goes on along the minus strand of NZ_CP023564.1, from coordinate 3,446,845 downwards.
TCGATGATGCTCCGTACGATGGGGTCACCAGTCCGCTCCTCAGGAGGTCCACGCATGGTGCAGATCTACACGTTCCGGGAACGGCTCGCCGCGCTCCCGGCCACGGTGCGCCGACGCGCCGAGTCCTCATCCCTGCAGGCGACCGTGGTCGCCGACGCGCGGGCCGTGGACCCGGGGATCCCCCGCGATGCGGACGCCGGTCATGTGGAGCGCGCGGCGCGCCGCCTGCTGCGCCGTGCGGCGCAGGACGAGTTCGCCCGGGAGGGGGTGGCCCGCGTGCCGCTGCCGCCGGAGGACATCGGTCGGGCCGAGCTGCGCCGGGCGGACGTCCCGGGCGATGCGCGCTTCCACGCCTTCGTCGAGGACGTCCTCAGCGCCGTGGACATCGTGCCGAGCCCGCTCGAGCGCGACGACGCGGTGGCGCTGCGGGACGCACGCGGCTCCTCCGACGCCTACGGACTCTCCCCGGAGGTCGCCTCGGATCTCGCGTCCTACCTGCTGTGCCGCGCCCATGTGCTGGGGGAGGGGACCGAGAGCCTCGAGGAGCACCTCGCCCAGCAGGCCGAGCAGATCCGCGGGGACATCCGCGCGGTGCTGGTGCGCCAGGTGCGGGTGCCGCTCGAGCTGAAGGTGGCCCGGGACCGTCACGCCCGGGTCCAGCGCGGGGAGGTCGAGGACGAGTTCGCCTCGCCCACCGGTGGCCCCGGTGACGAGGACGCCACCGCGGAGGAGCGCGCCGACTTCGGTCGACGTGCCCGGGCGGCCTTCGAGTTCGCGCAGACCGAGGCCGGACGGGCCGCCTTCGGCGCTCTGCGCACCGGGGCCGAGAAGGCGTACGAGCGGTACGGGAGCACCCGCACCCCGTCGAGGAACCCTCCGCGGAAGCCGCCCCGGCCCTGAGCTCAGGCGCCGGACTTCTCCCGCAGCTGACGCTTGATCCGGGCCAGCATCCCCGCCATGCCGTTCAGGCGCAGGGGGCTCACCACCTCCGCGAGCCCCAGCGCGCCGGTGACCGACTCGGGGGTCTCGAGCACCTCGCCGACGGTGCGACCGTCGAGCGCCTCGGCGAGGATCGCGGCGAAGCCGCGGGTCGTGGGCGCCTCCGGCGGGGCGGAGAAGAACAGGCGCGCGGTGGCCTCGCGGCCGGTGCCCTCCACCTCCGTGGCCAGGAAGATCGGCGACTGGCACTCGGGCACGGGCTCGAGCAGCTCGGGATGGTCCGCGTAGCGCTCGGGCAGCGCGGGCAGGCCGTCGGCGAACTCCAGCAGCATCTGCAGACGGTCACGTCCGGTGACCGCGTGGAAGTCGTCCGCGATCTCCGCGAAGCCCTCGGGCAGGGCGGTGCCCTCGGTCTGGTCGGCGGGGCCGGTCATCGGGCGGGGACCTCGCCGGGCTCGGTGCCCTGCGCGATCGGCAGGCGCACGCCGTTGCCCCACTCGGTCCAGGAGCCGTCGTAGTTGCGCACGTTCTCGAAGCCGAGCAGGTAGGTGAGCACGAACCACGTGTGCGAGGAGCGCTCGCCGATGCGGCAGTACACGACCGTCGGGGAGGCGGTGTCGAAGCCGAGCTCCGCCTGGTAGATCGTCTCGAGCTCGGCGCGGGAGCGGAAGCGGCCGTCCTCGGCGGCGGCGCGGGCCCACGGCACGGAGCGGGCGGTGGGGATGTGCCCGCCGCGGACGGTGCCCTCCTGCGGGTAGTCCGGCATGTGGGTGCGCTCGCCGGAGTACTCCTGCGGGGAGCGGACGTCGATCAGCGGCCCGCCCAGGAAGTCCAGCACGTCCTCGCGGTAGGCGCGGATCGGGGCGTCCTCGCGCTCCACGACCGGGTATCCCGTCGTCGCGGCCGGGATGCCCTCGTCGGAGGTGGTCATCTCGCGGCCCTCGGCCTGCCAGGCGGCGCGGCCGCCGTCGAGCAGGCGCACGTCCTCGTGGCCGAACAGCTCGAAGACCCACAGGGCGTAGGCGGCCCACCAGTTGGACTTGTCGCCGTAGATCACCACGGTGGTGTCGCGGCGGATGCCGGAGGCGTCCATGAGCGTCGCGAAGCCGGCGCCGTCGACGTAGTCCCGGGTGACCGGGTCGTTGAGGTCCAGGTGCCAGTCGATCTTGACCGCGCCGGGGATGTGGCCGGTCTCGTACAGCAGCACGTCCTCGTCGGACTCGACGACGACCAGGTCCTCGGACCGTCCGGAGGCGAGCTGATCGGCGAGCCACTGGGTGGTCACGAGCTTCTCGGGGCGGGCGTAGTCCTGCAGGGCAGGGGTGGGGTCAGCAGGAACGGTCATCAGTTCACCTTTCGACGGTCGATGGCGCACGGCGTGTATCTCCAGTCTGTCACCGCGGGCGCCGCGATGGCATCCGCAGGGCTCCGCCACGGGCGGACATCACCCTGGGTGCGACCCGCCGGTGGAAGCCCGTCGGCCGAACCCCTTCCGCCGCGGGGTCGTGTCTCCTACGGTGAGGCCATGGAGAACCTGGATCAGGAACCTGTCATCCCCCTTCTCGACACCGTCGTCCTGGACTGCCCCGACGCCCTGGCGCTCGCGACCTTCTACGCCAAGCTGATGGGCTGGCGCGTCGAGGACGGGAGCGACGAGGACTGGGCCGAGCTCACGCCCCCGCGCGGCCGGGTCTCCGACGACGAGCCCGACGGGCAGATGACCCTCGCCTTCCAGCGGATCGACGACTACACCCGCCCCACCTGGCCGGCCGGCACCCACCCCCAGCAGTTCCACCTCGACTTCGCCGTCTCGGACATCGAGGCCGCGGAGCCGCGGGCCCTCGCGCTCGGGGCGGACGTGCACGAGACCCAGCCCTCGGGGACGGGCAGCTTCAAGGTCTACGTCGACCCGGCCGGGCACCCGTTCTGCCTCTGCCGCAATCCCTGAGCGGCGACCGGGTCGAGGGTGAACGGCGAGGTGACGCCTGTTCGCCGAGGGTTCACCACGCCGACCTCGGGCGGTGGTCGGGGGCTCCTAGCGTGGGAGCGCACCCACCACCTGCCCCGAGGAGCCCGTCGTGAGCGACACCGTCCTGACCGCCCCGCCCGCCGAGACATCCTCCGCCGAGGGTGAGCACCGCCGCCTGGTGGTGATCTCCGTGGACGCCATGAGCGTGGTCGACGTGCCCTTCGCGCGCACCCTGCCGCACTTCGCACGGATCCTCGGCGGGACCTGGGGCAGCGCGGAGGCGATCTACCCGACGGTGACCTACCCCAACCACACCGCGCAGACCACCGGCCGCACCGCCGCCGGCCACGGCATCTATGCGAACGAGAGGGTCACGCCCGGGGAGAGGTTCCCCGACTGGTTCTGGGACGCCCGCGACATCGCCTGCCCCACCCTCTTCGACCTCGCCGCCGAGCAGGGCCTCACCTCGGCGACGGTGGGCTGGCCGGTCACCGGCTGGTCCCCGTCGATCGACATCGCCGTGCCGGAGATCTGGGACCTCGCCGGGCTCGAGCCCACCCTCGAGGTGCTGCGCGATGCCGCCTCGGAGCGGGGCCGCGCCTATGTGGACCGCCATGCGGCGGAGATCGGCTGGGACCGCAAGCACCGCTTCGGCCGTTTCAACACCGCCGTCGCCACCGACATCATCCGGCGGGAGCGCCCGGAGGTGCTGTTCGTGCACCTGGTCGACGTCGACTCCGCCCGCCACGGCACCGGGCGCTTCACCCTCGAGGTGAAGGAGGCGTTCGAGCGGGTCGACGGGTGGATCGGCGAGATCCTCGCCGCCCTCGAGGAGGCCGGGGTCGCGGAGGAGACCAACGTCGCGATCGTCTCCGACCACGGGCACGTCGAGGTGGGCCGGTGCTTCCGCGCCAATCACGAGCTCGCCGAGCAGGGGCTCGTGCGCCTGGATGAGGCAGGGGAGGTCGCGGGCTGGGACGCCTGGGTGCACGGCTGCGGGCTCACCGGCCAGCTCCACCTGCACCCCGAGGCCGGCGAGGCGGCGCGAGAGCGGGTGCTCGGGCTCGTCGCGGACTGGGTCGAGGACCCCGAGATCCCGGTGCAGGCCTTCCACCCGCTGGAGGACATGCGCGAGGACTACGGCTACTCCGGCCCGTTCCTGGGGATCCTCGAGGGCACCAGCGGCACGAACTTCCAGAACCTCTGGGAGGGCCGGTCCCTGTACGGCCGCTTCGACGAGGACTACGCGTTCCTCATCTCCCAGCACGGGCACCTGCCCGAGCAGGACATCCAGGCCGTCTTCGCGATGGCCGGCCCCGACATCGCCGAGGGCGGGCGCTTCGCCCGCTGCACCGTCCCCGACGAGGCGGTGACCTTCGCCCACCTGCTGGGCCTGCAGCTCCCCGAGGCCGACGGCGCCGTGGTCAACGAGATGCTGAGGGTTCCGGCCGGGTCGTCGGCCCGGTGACGCCGAGGAGCGCATCCAGCTCCCGCACCGTCTGCGGCTTCCCGACCACGATCAGCTCGCCCGACGGGTCGGTGCACAGCTCGCCGCCGGCCTCGAGGGTGATCAGGGTGCCGCCCACGCGGTCCCAGATCTCGTTGCGATAGGCGACCATCGCCCCGAGACGCCCGGCGGCCAGCAGGCCCCAGTCCGAGGAGGGCGCCCAGCTGCGCAGCACCCGCTTCGTGCCCCGCTCCATGGCGGCGAACAGGGCGTTGCGCCGCTCGTCGTCGTGCCCGACCTCGTAGCCCTGGGTGAAGGCGATGGTGGTGCGGTCCAGGGGATCGGCGGCACCGAGGTCCAGGCGCCGCGGCTCCTGCCCCTCGCCGAGGGTGAGCCACGCGCCCTGCCCGGCGATCGCCCAGCAGGTGCGTCGGCGCGGGGAGTCGTGCACGACGGCCATCACCGGCTGCTCTCCCTCGCACAGGGTGATGCACACGCCGTACACGTCCAGTCCGAGCACGTAGTTGTTCGTGCCGTCCAGCGGATCGATCAGCCAGCGGTGGCGCGCCCCGGCCGCGGCACCCTGCTCGCCCTCCTCCTCACCGAGGATCGAGTGCTCCGGATACTGCTCGCGCAGCGCGGCCACGATCCGCCGCTCCGCCTCGCGATCCACATGGGTGACGAGGTCCGAGCCGGCGCCCTTCGCCTCGATCCGGGCGGTGTCCTGCTCGGCGACGGCGAAGTCGCCGGCCTGGCGGGCGAGGGTGATGGCGAGGTCTGCTGCGCTGCGAAGGTCCACCCGGCGACCTTACTGGGCGCGGAGGGCTGCATCGCGCCTCGCTGCGACCTACGAGACCGGCGCCGCCGCTCAGGACGCGTAGGCCGCGAACTCCTCGCGGATCGTCCCGGCTGTCGCGTCCTCGGCGAGCAGCGCCTGCAGCAGCAGGCGGGCCTTCGCGGGCGGCAGGTGGCCGGCCATGATCGCGCCCGCCTCGAGCAGGTCCACCTCGCTGCCGGGGTAGGCGTAGTGGTGGGTGGAGGTGCCGCCCGAGGCGATGCGGGTCGCGACCACCACGGGCACACCGGCCTCCAGCAGCCGGCGCAGGCGCGGCATCGCGACGGGGGAGACGTGCCCCATCCCCACCCCGGCGATCACCAGCCCTGCGAGCGTCCCTTCCGGCAGGTGGTCGAGCAGGTCGAGGTCCTCGTCGAGCCCGGCCATCAGGGCCGGCACCGCCGGCAGGTGCTCCGTGGGCGAGCCGGTCCGTCGCGCGACGCGCTCGGGCACGAGCTGCAGGAGGCGCAGCTCGGCGCCGTCGACGATCGCGAGCGGGCCCGACGGGGCGGAGGCGAAGGCCGAGACCGAGCGCGAGGACGCCTTGGTGACCTGGTCGGCCAGGTGCACGTGGGCGTCGAACACGACGAGGACCCCGGCGCCCCGGGCCTGCGGCGAGGCCGCGGTGCGCACCGCGTCGTGGAGGTTGGAGGGACCGTCGGCCCCCAGCGCGCTGGCCGGCCGCATCGCCCCGGTGACCACCAGCGGGGCCTCGCGGTCCCAGTACCGGTTCAGGAGGAACGCGGACTCCTCGAGGGTGTCGGTGCCGTGGGTGAGCACCACCCCGCGGGCGCCGGCGTCGACCGCCTGCCGTGCCCGCTCGAGCACCTCGGCCAGGTGGTGGGGGCGCACGTCCGACGAGGAGACGTTCGCGATCTCGTGCGCGGTGAGCTCGACCCCGTCGATCAGGGTGCTCGCGAGGCGCTCGCCGGCGGCGGCGTCCGGGGCGGCATGGCCGCCGTCGGCGCCCTGGGTCATGAAGATGGTGCCGCCCAGGGTCAGCAGGGTGACGGGAAGGCTCACGACAGCTCCGGCTCCTCGCCGAGGTAGAACGCGGCGGTCCGCACCGACGCCTTGCGGGCCGGCTTCCGGTCCGCGCCGGAGGCGACGTGCGCCTCGAACCAGGCGTCCGCCGTGGCGCGCGTGAACTCGGCGCCCTCGGGGGAGACCGCGAAGTCGCCCAGGCGCGGGAGCAGATCGGCAGACGGGTCCTCGAGGTGCAGCGCCAGCGCGTAGAGCGCCGCGTCCCAGCCGCAGCCGGTCGCGGCCGGGCCGAAGGTCTGCCAGTGGGCGTCCGCCGGGACGGTGTGGCGCAGGGTGAACCGTGCGGCGGGTGCGGCGGCGCTGGCCTCCGTGGGAGCGTCCGCCTGGTCCGCGGAGTCCTCCTGCTCGGCCTCCTCGTTCTCGGCGGGCTCCACCAGGAGCTCCATCTCGCTCGAGCTCTTGCCGAACTCCCAGGTCAGCAGCAGTCGGTGGGGCTCCTCGGCGGCGAGGACGGTGCCGCCGGTCTCCATGTCGGGCAGCTCGTAGCGGCCGCCCTCGACCGCCTCGCCGCTCGCCCGGCCGAACCACACCTCCAGGTGGGAGCCGATGGTCAGGGCGGACCACAGCTCCTCGGGGTGCACCTCGAAGGTCTGCGAGAGAGAGACGACATGCGCGCGCCCCGCCTCCGTGACGGTGCGGGTGACGTCGGTCAGCTGGCTCTGCGGGGTGGGGGTCATGGATCTCCTTGGAAGGCGGGGTCGGGACCCACTGTGCCAGGTCTTGGCGGGTGCGTGGCCGTCAGCGGCGACGCAGGCGCACGATCACCTCGGCGTGGGCGGTGTGCGGGAACATGTCGACGTAGCGACCTGCGACGACGCGCAGCGAGGGCATCGCCGCGAGATCCGTGGCGAGGGTCTCGGGGTTGCAGCTGGAGTAGACGACGTCCTGCACGCCGGAGCGCTCCAGCCAGGCGGAGAGCTCGCCGCCCAGCCCGCGTCGCGGCGGGTTCACGACGACCACCTCCGGCGGGCCCTCGGGGCCGTCGGCCGCGGTGATCGCCCAGCGGGTCGCGTCGTCCACGAGGAAGGTCGCCGAGCTGATGCCCGCTGCCGTCGCCGCCTCGCGGGCGCCGTCGATCGCCTGCGGCGAGACCTCGACGCCGGTGAGGTGGGCGTCGGGGACGGCCAGCGCGATGTGGAGGGCGAAGCCGCCGAGACCGCAGTACAGGTCCCAGATGCGCGGGGCCGCGGGGCCCTGGTCGAGAGCGTGCTCCGCGGCGATCTCGCGCACCCAGGCGGCGCCCTGGCGGTACAGCTGCCCGGCGACCTCTGTGTGGGTCTGCAGGAACGACCGAGGGCGGGCGAACAGGGTGACGTCCCCCGTGCGGACCGCGATCGAGGCGGCTCCGGCGAGATGGATCTCCTGCTCGCCCTCGACCGCTGTGGTGTGCTCGGGGTGGACGTTCGCCGTGACCGCGACGACGGAGGGGTGGGCGTCCAGCAGTGCGGGCAGGTGCTCGCGGATCCTCTCCAGCGCCCGCTCGCTGCGCAGCACCAGGCGCAGCAGATGCTCGCCGTCAGGGGAGGCGGTCACCAGCACGTTCTTGATCTCGCCGCGGCGCCGGGCCACGTCATAGGGCGGCACCTGCGCGCGTCGGATCAGCGCCTTCGCCCCGTCGAGCACCGCCTCGACCCCCGGCGGGTACAGCGGGCAGTCGCACAGGTCGGTGCCGGCGGACTGGCCGGGCAGCGTGAGCACCGGGGCCTGGGCCGTGCCGCCCACCGCCATCTTGCCGCGGGCGCGGAACCCCTCCTCGGCGCCGACGATCGGGAGGTCCCACTGCACCCCGGGGAGGAGGAACGGGGCCAGCAGTTGCTCGACGCGGCCACGGCCCTCCGCGAGCTGCCGAGGGCGGGGGAGGTCCAGCAGCGTGCAGGACCTGCACGCGCCGGAGTCGAAATGAGGGCAGCGCACGCGAGGAGTCTACGGGCGCTCCGTCGGCTGTCGGACCCCGCCGCTACCGTCGCAGACGGGTCACGAGACGCGGCCGGACTTCCTCGACAGAGGCCGCGCGGCAACCGGAACCGACCCGGTGCCCGTCGAGGAAGACCCGGCCGGAGGGCGACCGCCCATCCGGTCAGGCGGCCCTGCGGGCCGGATCGGAAGGACGACCATGTCCCTGGACGACGAGACCACGTACCGGACCACCGCGAGCTGGCGGGACCAGCTCATCGAGCTCGACCTGCCCGGCGTCGGGCCGATCACCGCGAGCGCGGACCCGCGACTGCACGAGGTGGAGCACCAGGAGCCCGTCCCGGAGGGCGCCGGGCCCGATCGCGAGGGCTTCCGACGGCGCGAGCCCACGTCACCACCGCCCTCCGCGCTGGTGCGCGCGACGCTGCGGGACCGCGCCCCGCTCGTGCTCGAGCACACCTGGCTGGTGGTGCCGGCGCTCGGCCCCGTGCTGCCCACACTCCGTCCCGAGGGGATCGTGGTCGCGGACCTCAGCGGCTCGGAGGCGCCGTTCGAGATGCGTCCCGACCCTCCGCAGGCCCCCGCCCGGCCCAGCCGCGAAGGAGTGCTCGCGGGGGCGACGCCGCCCGAGAACCCGCAGGATGCCGCGGTGCGGGGAGGGCGCGAGCAGGTGCGGCGGCGCGGCGTCATCCGGCCGCCCCAGCACAGCTGGTTCCGTCGGCCGGCCATCGCCGAGGAGCTGCGCCGTCGTGGGGGACCGGTCGCTCTCGGGGCGCTCGTCGGCCCGCGGCGCGACTGGTTCGAGCCGGCCGCCGCCGTTCGTGAGGACCTGCTGGCCGCCCATCCCGACCAGGCGCTGGAGAGCGCCCTGACCGTCGCCGTCGCGCACGGGCAGGGCGCGGTGCTGAGGCTCGGTCCGCAGGGGCTCGACGTGATCCCCACGGGCGCGGACCCGCGGATCGAGGAGATGCGAGGGCTGACGCTGCTGGTCACGGCCCGGCCCGCGCAGTGCCCGCTGCAGGGCACGGACGGCTGCGGTCCCTGCCGTCCCGTGGGCGGGCCCTGGATCCGAGCCTCCCAGGCGGCGCAGGTGGGCTGGGAGGCCCGGCGTTCGCAGGCCCTGGCGGTGCAGGACTGCGGGGTGTGCTTCGGGGAGGCGCTGCCCCCGGAGACGGATCAGCCTGCGGAGCCGCGTCTGGGCCGGCGGCGGCCGGTCGTGGAGATCGACCGGCTGCACCTGCGCGACGGCGAGGTGGTGCGGATCGACCCGATCGCCCCGCCGCGCGGGGAGTCCCCGGCCGGAGGGTGAGCCGGCAGGTGCCCGGCGTGGGTCAGGAGAACCACTCGGTGGGCGGGCCCAGCGAGAGGAGGATCGAGAACACGACCGCGACGCCCACGATCGCGATCAGCGCCGCCGGCAGCGGGCGGCGCAGCGCGAGCCCCACCACCTTCTCGGGAGCGGTGCGGGCCGGCTCCTCGCGCAGGCGCCAGCGGTCCCCGAGCAGCCCGCGCCGCTCGGCGGAGCGCTCGAAGGGCACCGTGAGGTACGGGATCAGCGCGGAGCCGATGCCCAGCAGCAGGTCCGTCAGCTTCCACCGCTGATCGACCGCGACCAGCACCGTCACCACCAGGTAGGAGAGGAAGACGAAGCCGTGCAGGCCGCCGCCGATCCGCACCAGCATCTCGCCGGCGTGCAGCACGTACTTCACCACCATGCCCGCCAGGAGCAGGGTCCAGGTGACCGCTTCGGCGAAGGCCAGCACGCGGTACAGGCGAGAGGGGGCGGAGAGCAGACGCATGGGCCCATCGTGCCAGGGCCGCCTGGGCGAAGCCGGGAGATCGACCCCGGTGCCGGCCCGACGTCGCCGGGGCTTCAGGACCGTCGGGCGCCGCGGGTCGTGCGGGCGGTGGCCGGGGCGGACCACGGATCCTCCGGCCAGGGATGGCGGGGGTAGCGGCCGCGCATCTCCTTGCGCACGTCCTGGTAGGGGCCGTTCCAGAAGGAGCGCAGATCGTCGGTGACCGCGAGCGGCCGACGGGCCGGCGAGAGCAGATGGAACAGCACCGGCACCCGGTCCCGCACCAGGCGCGGGGTCTCGGCGAGGCCGAACACCTCCTGGAGCTTCACCGAGACCACCGGTCGGCCGTCCTCCGCATCCGGCGCCGGGTAGTCGATGCGGGCGGTGCCGCCCGAGGGGACGGCGAGCCGTTCCGGGGCCAGGGATGCGAGCTCCGACGCCTCCGGCCAGGGCAGCAGATGCCGCAGCCCGCCCACCTGGTCGATCGCGGAGAGGCGAGGGCTCCGGCCCAACACCTGCGGAGCCAACCAGGTCTCGAGCTCCGCCAGCAGCGACTCCTCGTCCATGGCGGGCCAGGGGTCGCCGAGCTCACGACGGATCAGGGCCAGCCGGGAGCGCAGGGCGAGGGCCGCGGGATCCGCGGGCAGCGCCGAGAGCCCGCGGGTCCGCACCGCCGAGAGGACCGCCGGGACGGTGTCCGCCGGGGTTGCGGCCACCGGGGTCGAGGACAGCTCGATCGCGCCGAGCGCCCGACGCTCCCTCGCCCGCACCGCGGTGCCGTCCAGAACGGCGGTGCGCTCCTGGACCAGCAGCCCGGCGCCGAGGTGCAGGGCGTCTGTCTCGGTCAGCGGGGCGGCGGCGCGGATCACCGCACCGGTGCCGTCGGCCGCACGACCCTCGGCACGCTGGACCTCCCACACCACCAGCCATGGCGAGGTGGCGAGTGCGCTGCCCTCCGGCAGGGCGGCGCGGGTGCCGGAGGCGAGCAGATACGAGCGGGACCCTGTGGCGGTGCGGCGCGCGATGCGCTCGGGCCGGGCGAGGGCGAGCACGGTGCCGGCCTGGTGCGCGGGATCCGACGATTCCGGGGACCGGTCGATGGGGGACCGGTCGATGGAGGACCGGGCGGCGGCGGATCGAGCAGCACCGGATCGGGTGCCTGATCGATCTATGGGGGCGTCACGGGCGATCCGGGTCAGGCGGTCCCGCTCGCGCCGCCAGCGCTCCGCGCCCGGGGCGCGGCCCGCACGGAGATCGGCGAGCAGGCGGGGGAGATCCGCACCCGCCGGGCGGTGGTCGTCGGAGACCGCGGCGACGACCTCGGCGGCCGTCCGGGCGCCATCGCGGCCGGGCAGCTGCCGGGCGCCGTCGAGCAGGGCGCGGGCCTCGCGCACCCCGACGGGCAGACGGGCCACGCGCGTGCCCGAGGCGGTGGGCCGTCCCTCCTCGTCGACCAGGCCGAGGGCCTGCAGCGTCTGCTCCGCCGCGCAGATCTCGGCAGGCGGCGGGGAGGTCAGCAGCGGCAGGCCGTCGCCGCGCGGCGTGCCCCAACAGGCCAGCCACAGAGCGGCGTCGGTGAGGTCCGCGGAGGAGATCTCGGGCGGCGACTGCGCGGGCATCCCCGCCAGCTCCGTCTCGGAGAACACCCGCACCGCGCGGCCGGGGCCCTGACGCGCCGCTCGGCCGGCCCTCTGCTCGATCGCCGCCCGCGAGGCGCTGACCGTGACCAGGCCCGACATGTCCCGCCCCCGGTCCCGGCGCACCTCGCGGGAGAGCCCGGCATCGACGACCAGGTGCACGCCGGGCACGGTGAGGGAGCTCTCCGCGAGGGCGGTGGAGACCACGATCCTCGGCACCTCCCCGGGACGGCGGCCGCCGGTGGCACGGTCCTGCTGGACCGCAGGCAGTCGGCCGTGGAGGGGCAGCACCTCGACGTCTCCGCCGACCAGCCCCTGCACGCGGGCGACCACCTCGTCGACCTCGCGGGCACCGGGCACGAAGACGAGCGCATCGCTGCCCTGCTCGCGCTGCGCCCTCGCCGCGGTGCGGGCGAGGTGATCGAGGTACTCGCGCGTCACGCCGCGGACATCGAGTCGCGGCACGGGCGAGGGCGAGTGGTCGATGCTCAGCGGGTGCAGGGCGCTGGGGACCTCCACGATCGCGGCGCCGTCCAGCACCGTGGCCACCGCGGCCGCGTCGAGCGTCGCGGACATCGCTCCGACCAGCAGGTCCTCCCGCAGCTGCCGGGCCTCGGCGAGCATCCCCAGCAGCAGGTCCGTCTCCAGGGACCGCTCGTGGACCTCATCGAGCACCACCGCGGCGACGCCCGGCAGCTCCGGATCCGCGAGCAGCCGGCGCAGAAGCACGCCCGGCGTGAGCATCTCGAGCCGGGTCCCGGCGCCCACCTCGCGCTGGCCGCGCACCGTGAAGCCCACCGGGCCGCCGAGGGACGAGCCGTCCAGGTGGGCGAGGCGGCGCGCGGCCGCACGGACCGCCACCCGGCGCGGCTGGGTCACGAGGGTCAGGCCGTCGGCGAGGTTCGCCACCAGAGGCGGCACCAGCGTGGTCTTGCCGGTGCCGGGCGGTGCGGTGACCACCAGCGCCCCGCTCCGCGCGGCCGTCTCCAGAGCGTCCTGCGCGGCGGCGACGGGCAGCCCGGCACCGATCACCCCGAGGTCGAAGCGATGCGGCGCGGCCTCGGAGGCGGCGGGGGCTGCGGAGGGCGGGACGGGCATCCCTCCATCATGCCGCGCCCGCGGCCCGCTGTGCGCCCTGGACCGGCCCCGCCAGGTCGACGCTCCGGGGCCACCTCGCGGCCACACGGGCCTTCGTCGTCGTTCATCGCGCGCTGATGGGATGCCGGGACACCCGCACCGATCAAGGAGGTTCCGTGCGTCGCTGCCGCAATCAGTCACCGACTGCGCCGCGCCCTCTGCCCGGAGGTGCCGTGCTGCAGAAGGGTGCCGTGATGCAGAGGGGCGCCGCGCTGCTGAGGCCGGTCGCGCTCGCCGGGGCCCTGGCGCTGGGCATCACCTGGCAGGCGCTGCCGATGACGCCGCTCGTGGCGATCAGCCCGGTGTCCCTCACCGCGGCGCTCTCCGCAGAGGCCGACCCGCATCCGCTCCCCGGGAGGTCGTCGGTGCTGGGGGAGCTCGACGACGCGACCTCTCCGGTCCCGGACGACTCTGCGCGCGCGGGTCCCTGCGACATCGAGGGGACCGGGGAGCGGCCCTGCACCGGCGTCGAGGAGCGGGTCCGCGCGGGAACCGACGTGGCGGGTCTGACCGCGGGAACCCTCGCCCTCGTGACCTCGGGCTTCTGGGTGCTGCGCCGCCGGCGTGAGCACCGGGACCTGCACCCCTCGGGATCTCGGGGGACGGGCGAGCGCGGAGTGCGCGAGCGAGGCCCGGTCGAGCGGGACGGCGCGGGGGACCTCAGTCGATGAGGTCGAACTCGATCAGGTTCGTGTCCGCGCAGACGCTCGTGACCGAGATCGTCCACAGGTCGATGGAGGCGGTCTCGCCGAGGGTCATGTCCTCGATCGGACGGGATGAGCCGTCGCCGAGGGTGGCGGTCAGCTGGGCGTCATCGCCCGAGATCCCGTCCGCCGAGATGGTCAGCGTCTCCCCGGCCCGCTCCGGGAGCTCGGGCGTGGCCGTCCCGTCGACCTTCACGTAGTAGGCGCCCTCGCCGGTGCACGGGTCCGGAGCGGTGAAGCCGTCGGGTGCGGGGGTGACGGCGTAGGGGTCCTGCGGCACCGCGGCGGCGGTCCTGCCGCCGCCGTCGGACGCACCGCCGGCCGTCGTGTCGCCGTCCGCCGCGCCACCGTCGTCGGAGGTCCCGCCCTTCTCGCCGCCGGCATCCGAGGCGGACGTCCCGGCGGCCGACTCCTCGGGCTCCGACGACCCGTCGCTGCAGCCGGCGAGCAGGGTCAGGGCGAACACCGCCCCGAGGAGACGGGCGGCGGTGGGGCGGAGGGGGGTGGTGCGAGTGGACACGCGGAACCTCATCTGAAGTGATCGTCGACGGGCGACACGCTAGTGGACCGACGGGGCATGTCACCATCTCAGGGAGCGATCGGACCGACGGGGAGGCGTGGAGATGACGCAGGACAGCGACGACGGACCCGGCTCGGGCGCGCCGCGACCCACTCCGAGGGCGCTGCGGCGCAGCACCGACCCCGCCCAGCGCGTGCGGCCCGTGGACTGGAGCGCGAGCGGTCGCCCGCCCGCCGTGGAACCGTCGGGCGAGGCGGCGTCGCCGGGCTCCGGCACTGTTCTGGAGACCGCCTCGACGTCGGCCCCGACCGCACGGCAGCGCGCCCGCACCGTCGAGCTGCCGCGTCCCGTGCCCGCGCCGCCGCCCGGTGCCGTGCACTCCCTGCGGCCCGAGGACCCGCGCCCGCTGCCGCGCCCGCTGCGGATCGTGGACGAGGACATCCGCACCGTGGGCGTGAGCGGTCTGCGCGCCGAGCAGATCGTGCAGACCATCGCCGACCCGGAGGACGCCTGGACCGCGGACTCCGGCGCGAGCGACCACTTCCTCCGCGGTGAGCTGGTGGCGCAGGTGCGCCGCGCGGACAACGCCGTGATCGGCCTGTTCTCCACCCGTTACGCGCTGTCGGTGCGACCGGAGGAGTACGAGCCGGCGCTGGACATCGCCGAGGAGGCCGCCGGGCCGAGCGCTCGCGGGGGTCAGGGGACCCGGCATCCGACATCCCGACGGGAGCTGCTGCGCCGCATGGAGGGGGAGGGGTTCGTGGTGACTCCCGGCGCCACCCACGGACGGGTCACCCATCCCGACCATCCGGGTCTCGTGCTCCCGTTCGCCTCGACCCCCTCGGACCGCCGCTTCACCCGTCACGCGGTGGCGCAGATCCGGCGCGTGTTCGGGATCGATCTGCGGCGCTGACCTGCGGTGCTGACCTGCGGCGCTGACCTGAGGCGCTGACCTGCGCCGACCGGACCTCAGTCGGGTCCGGGAGGAGCCTGCTCCGTCTCCAGGATGCTGAACGAGGCGTGGCCCAGCGCCCGCAGCAGCCGGACCAACCGGTCGAAAGCCATCGCTCCAGCCACCGCTCGCATCACCTGCACATCGTCGCTGACCTCGGGCTCCTCACCCTCCCCGCCGTAGCCCTGCAGCGAGGAGACGTCGGCGCGGGCGATCTCGGCCATCGGAGCGGCATAGCGGTGCAGCACCTCGATGTCCGTCGGGATCTCCCAGCCGTCGAGCGTTCGCAGGAGGTCGTCCAGGGCGCGCCGCGGCGCGGACTCCGCATCGGGCCAGCCCAGCCGTGCCAGCAGGGGGAGGATCGACGGGTGCTCCTCGTGATCCGGGGCGTCCCCCGCGCCCTGCTCGGACAGGCCCAGCGAAATCAGCTGCGCCTCCGCGAGGGCATCGATCAGAGGTCGCTCCGGGTCGTCGAGAACGGCGGTGAGGCGAGCGATGCGGGCGATCGGGGCCTCGGCGACCTCCCGCAGCACCTGGATCAGCGCGAGGCGCTCGAGATGGGCCGCTCCGTACTCCTGGCGGGTGGCAGTCACACGGTCCCCGGCGGGAAGCAGTCCTTCTCGTCGGTAGAACTTGATCGACGCGGGAGAGACCCCGCTGGCACGGGCGAGTTCGGACAGCTGCATGAGGGGCTCCTCCCTGGCGTCCCATTACGCCCTTGGATAGCGCGCCGACCTGCGACTATCTTGATGGCGGGTCATGGATAGCAGGACTATCGTGCACTGCATGGATGCCCTCACGCCAGTGATCACGCTGCATGCTCTCGCGGCGATCTACGTCCTGCTGCTCGGGCCCCTGCAGATCCTGCGCCGGCGCCGAGACCTCGCGCACCGGCTGCTCGGGGCGAGCTGGGTGGGCGCGATGCTCACGGTGTGCATCTCGAGCTTCTGGATCGTCCCGGACGGCTTCTCCTGGTTGCACGGGCTGTCGATCTGGACGCTGGTGTGCATGGTCGCCGCGATCGTCGGGATCCGGGCGGGCAACGTCGCGATCCATCGAGGCTTCATGGTCGGGTCCTACCTCGGCACCCTGGCGGCCTTCGCCTTCGCCGCCCTGGTGCCCGCACGTCTGATCCCTCAGCTGCTGCGCAGCGAACCGCTCATCGTGCTGACCACGGTTCTCGCGGTCGCCGCCGTCGTGGCGGTGGTGCATCTCGGCGCGGTGAACGCCGCCGCACGGCAGACGCGGCGGGAATCGGGCCGGGCCGCCGCCTGAGGGTCGTGGTTCGGTGCCGCATGGCCCCGGAAACAAAAGTGCCCCGGAAAGAAAAGTGCCCCCGACAGAAAAGTGCCCCGGCCCGTCCCCACGGGCCGGGGCCATCCCTTTCCCCCGCGTCCCCGGTACTGCGGTGCCCGCTTCCTCCTCAGTCGGCGGGCCCTCCGGTGACGCGTTGCGACCAGTAGACGACCTCTCCTGGAAAGGGGGCTGTGGCGAGGCTGGTCTTTCCCTGGACGTCCCGCCCCACCAGCGCGGGAAACGGTGCTGACCAGGACTTTCAGTGAATCATATCGGGTGGTCGATCAACCCGCCGGGATGGTGATCTTCTCGCCGCCCGTGCCCACCGGGTCGGTGTAGGTGACGGAGCTGATCTCCGTGTCCTCCGGGACGTCCACGTACAGCAGGGCGGTGGCCTCCTCGCCGGGTTCGATCTGCGGTCCGGCGGTGGAGAAGCTGCCGTAGAAGATCGTGTATGCGGTGCCGTCGGATCCGACCAGGGTGAAGTTGTCCCCGCTCAGGCCGATCTGCTGGTCGCTGTCGTTCGTGATGTTCACGGCCACGCCCACGAACTTGCCGTTCTCGGTCTCGACGGTCTCCTTCTTCGTGTCGAGCGTGGTGCCCTCCTCCGGAGAGGAGGCGGAGATGGTGAGGGAGCTGCCCGCTTCGGTCGGATCGTCCGAGGGGTCCTCGGTCGGCTCCTCGATGGGATCGTCCGTCGGCTCGTCCGTCGGCTCGTCGGTCGGCTCGTCGGTCGGCTCCTCGGTGGCGGACCGGCTCTCGGTCGGCTTCTCCGGATCGCCGCTGGTGGAGAAGAACCACAAGCCTCCGCCGATCACGGCGATCAGCACGACGATGAGCAGGAGGCACCCGCAGGCGAGGCCGATGTACAGCCCGGTGCGGCTCTTCGCGGGGACCTCGGGCGGTCGCGGGGCGGCGGGGGGCAGTCCGTAGGGGTTGCTCATGGTCTCTTCCAAGCAGGGGAGGGGTGGCGATCAGGATATCTGACACGTGTTCGCCTCGCGATGGGGAGGACTCCCCGTGCGAACGGCGGATGCCCGACGTGCCGACGCACGACGGACCGACGCCCGCAGGTGCGGTGCGTCGGCCCGTCAGACGGTGGGAGGTGGGATCAGGTGGGGTCGACCTGATGCTTGTCCGCGGTGCGGCGGTAGTACATCGCCAGCATCGCGCCGGAGAGGTTGTGCCAGATCGAGAAGATCGCGGCGGGCAGGGCGGCGGCGGGGGAGAAGGCGCTCGCGGCGAGGGTCGCGGCCAGGCCCGAGTTCTGCATGCCCACCTCGATGGAGGTGGTGCGGGCGGCGCGCTCGCCCTGGCGGAGCAGACGTGCGGCCCAGTAGCCCAGCAGGTAGCCGAGGCCGTTGTGCAGCACCACGGCGACCAGCACCAGCGCACCGGCCGACATGATCGCCTCGGTCGAGCCGCTGACCACGGCGATGACCACGAGGGAGATGCCGGCGACGCTGATCCACGGCAGGGCCGGCAGGATCCGGGCCACGAGCCCGCCCAGCAGCAGGCGCACCACGAGGCCGCCGACGACGGGGATCAGCACCATCTGCACGATCGACATCGCCATGGAGCCTGCGTCCACGGGCAGGTAGGAGCCGGCCAGCCACAGGGTCAGCAGCGGCGTGAGCAGCGGAGCGAGCAGGGTGGAGATCGAGGTCATCGTCACCGACAGGGCGGTGTCCGCCTTGGCCAGGTAGGTGATCACGTTCGAGCTGGTGCCGCCGGGGGCGCAGCCGACGAGGATCACGCCGACGGCGAGCTCGGGCGGGAGCTGGAGGAGGATGGTCACCCCGAGGCCCACGAGCGGCATGATCACGTACTGGGCCACCACGCCGATCAGCACCGGCAGCGGGCGCCGCGCCACCAGGGAGAAGTCCGGGATCGTGAGCGTCAGACCCATCGCGAACATGATCACGCCCAGATAGATGCTGGTGAAGGGCGCGAGGGACTGGCCGACGTCCGGGAGGAAGAAGCCGATAGCTGCGGCGAGGAGGATCAGGGCGGGGAAGATCGTCACCGCGATGCGCGCGGAACGGTCCTCCGAGGCGCGGGCGGAGCTCGCTGCCGAGGGGGTCGGGGTGGGGGTGCTCATGGAAGCACTGTACTGCTCCGTGAGACAGAGGTCCGAGATGTGGACACGTTGTGGGCGTCGGTGGTGCTCCGGGTGGTCCCGAGGCTCAGCCCCGCTGCCGGGCCGGCACCGTCCAGGCGTGGACCGGCTCACCGGTGTCCACCGCGGCGCGATAGAGCCGGGTCATCTCCGCGAGCGCCTCGGGACGGCTCGCGCCGCGCAGCTCGAGCGAGGTGACGGTGTCGATCTGCCAGCGGGCGCCGTTGCGGCCGGTGCGGGCGCGCTCCGAGAGGATCTCGCCGTAGTGCTCGGCGACGTCCGGATCGGCCCCGAGGCTGCGCAACCCCTCCATGGCCTGCGGGATCAGCTGCTCCTGCAGCAGGTCCGCCACCCGCACGCGGCCCACCTTGGGCCAGCGCACGCGCGCCTCCAGCCCCCAGCGGGCGCACTGCTGGAACGCCTCCGCGGCCTGCTCGAAGCTCATCCGCGACCACAGCGGGCGCCGCTCGTGCACCAGCGAGTGGAGGATCCCGTAGAAGAAGGCGGCGTTGGCGGCCATGTCGGCGGGCGTCGGCCCTGCGGGGAGCAGACGGTTCTCGAGACGCAGGTGGGGGACGTCCGTGCCGGGATCGTAGATCGGCCGGTTCCAGCGCCACACGGTCCCGTTGTGCAGCATCAGCTCGTGCAGCCGCGGGGCCGAGCCCTCGGTGAGCAACGGCTCCTCGGCCATCTCCCGCGACTCCGGGATCAGCGCCGGGAACAGGCGCACGTTCTCCTCGAAGAGGTCGAACATCGAGGTGATCCAGCGTTCGCCGAACCACACCCGGGGGCGCACCCCCTGGGCCTGGTACTCGGGCGGCCGGGTGTCCAGGGCCTGCACGAAGGTGGGGATGCGCGTCTCGTGCCAGAGCCGGGTGCCCAGCAGGAAGGGCGAGTTCGCGGCGAGCGCGACCTGGGGTCCCGCGATCGCCTGGGCCGCGTTCCAGGCGGCCGCGAACTGCTCGGGCGGGACCTGCAGATGCAGCTGCATCGAGGTGCACGCGGACTCCGGTGCGATCGAGTCGAAGGTCGCCTGGAGGCCCTTGCTCTTCCCCTCGCCCTCGATGCTCAGGTAGATCTCCTCGCCCCGCGCCTCCAGGACGGTCCGCTCGAGCGCCTCGAACCGGGCGCCGGGCGCCCGCCACTCGTCGCCCTCGAAGAGCTCCTGGGTGATGGTGGGCAGGTGGCCGATGGGGACCACCCGTGCGTCCCGAGCTCGTGCGGCGTCATCGGCCCGGGCGATCTTCTCCGTCAGCTCGCGCTCGAGCGCCCGGATCCCGTCCCCCTGCGGGCGGGTGACCGGGAGGTTCGCCTCGAGGTTGTAGCGGCCGATCTCGTGGACGAAGTCCTCGTCGTCCAGATCCTCCAGCAGCAGGTCGGCGATCAGCGCCGGCGCCATGGTGTCGGTCCGGGCGAGGTTCATCTCGAGCTCGACGCCCACCGTTCCCTCGTCCACGAACTCCGCGGTGTCCAGGAACGTCTCGAACAGGTCGAGGTTGCGACGCAGCTCCCGGCGGTACCGGGTGCGTTGGGAACGGGTGTATTCGGTCGTGCCGATCTCGCGTCCCATGGTGACCTCCGGGTGGTGGGGTGGGGCGTGCTCATCAAAGCACGCGGCGGGGCCGGTGGAGAACCAGGAGGGAGGGTCGGACGGGTCAGGCGGTGAACAGGGCCACGGCCCGGATGGCGGTCTCGATCAGGCCGTAGGCGAGCGCCGCGACGACGATCACGGCGAGGGTGATCGCCACGATGCGGTGGCTCGCACCGGCCTGGGCATGGGCCTCGGCGCCTCCGTTGCCGTCGATCGCCTCGTGGGCGCCGGCGCGGTCGGCCTCCTTCTTCTGCGCGACCACGG
This sequence comes from Brachybacterium ginsengisoli, assembly GCF_002407065.1. Classification (NCBI taxonomy): domain Bacteria; kingdom Bacillati; phylum Actinomycetota; class Actinomycetes; order Micrococcales; family Dermabacteraceae; genus Brachybacterium; species Brachybacterium ginsengisoli. Next base: position 3,426,678 of record NZ_CP023564.1, on the reverse strand, counting down.
ACTCGTCCTCGAAGTGGGAGGCGCTGACCTTGCGGATCAGCAGGTTGGCGACGAAGCCGATCACGAGGATGCCCGCCATCAGCCACATCGAGAGCTTGTACAGGTCCATGCCGGAGTGGCCGGCGGCGGTCTGCGACTCGACGATGCTGTTGACCAGCAGCGGCCCGGCGATGCCGGCGGCCGACCAGGCGGTGAGCAGGCGGCCGTGGATCGCGCCCACCTGATACACGCCGAAGAGGTCCTTGAGGTACGCCGGGACCGTCGCGAAGCCCCCGCCGTAGAACGAGATGATCACGAGCGCGGAGAGCACGAACAGGGCGAGCGAGGCCGAGCCCACGGTCGCGAGCACCACGTAGAGGATTGCGCCGACGCTCAGGTACAGCGCGTAGTTGACCTTGCGGCCCAGGTAGTCCGAGGTGGTGGACCAGACGAAGCGCCCGGCCATGTTCGCCAGCGACAGCAGCCCCACGAAGCCCGCGGCCGCGGCGGCGGCGATGCCGAAACCGTCCGAGACCATCGGCGCGGCGTTCTCGAGGATGCCGATGCCGGCGGTCACGTTCGTGAACAGCACGACCCACAGCAGCCAGAACTGCGGGGTGCGGATCGCCTGCTTCGCCGAGACGGAGCCGGTGGTCTGCGTGGCCTTGACAGGCTGGGCCGCGGGGTCGTACCCCTTCGGCGCCCAGTCGGGATGGGGCAGGCGGATCACGTAGGCGCCCAGCGCGATCGCCAGGAGGTAGCAGACGGCGAGCGTGAGGAAGGTGGGGGTGAGGCCCGCGACCAGGTTCTCCGGCTCCGGGCCGCCGCCGAACAGGGCCATCAGCTTGTTCGAGGCGGGGCTCGCGATGAGCGCGCCGCCACCGAAGCCCATGATGGCCAGGCCCGTGGCGAGCCCGGGACGGTCCGGGAACCACTTCATGAGGGTGGAGACCGGGGCGATGTAGCCGATGCCCAGGCCGATCCCGCCGATCACCCCGTAGCCGAGGTAGACCAGCCACAGCTGACCGGTCGCGATGCCGATCGAGGAGATGAGGAAGCCGAGCACCCAGAACCCGCCGGCGGCGACCATCGCCATCCGCGGGCCCACCCGCTCGACCCAGGTGCCGGCGATCGCGGAGGAGATGCCGAGCATCGCGATGGCGAGGGAGAAGATCCAGCCCACGGCGACCTCGCCGACGCCGAAGTGGCTCTGGAAGGGGATCTTGAAGACGCTGAACGCATAGACCTGGCCGATGCACAGGTGGATGGCCAGGGCCGCGGCGGGGATCAGCCAGCGGTTGAAGGACACCGGGGCGATGATCGCGGTGCGGTCGAGGACAGACATGGAGCCTCCGGGGAGAGAAGGGCGCGTGGGCGTCGGCGTCGAGGCCCCTCGGGTGAGGATAGGGGGCGACGGCGTCCCCGCCCCAGCTCCCCAGGGCTGTGTCGTCCGCCGATCCGGACAGGCGTCTACCGTATGCGCATGACCACGGCCCCTGACCGCCTCCTGCCTCTGCGCGCTCGCGACCCCGAGGAGTCGGGCCGTGCCGCCTCCACGCTCGAGCTCTTCTTCGACCTCGTGTTCGTCGTCGCGGTCTCGACGGCGGGCGTCCAGCTGCATCATGCGCTGAGCGAGGGCCACGTCGCGGCGGGCATCGGCAGCTACCTGATGATCTTCTTCGCGATCTGGTGGGCGTGGATGAACTTCACCTGGTTCGCCACCTCGTTCGACTCCGATGACTGGCTCTACCGGGTGCTGACCTTCGTGCAGATGGCCGGGGTGCTGGTGCTCGCGGCGGGCATCGGTCCGGCCTTCGAGGACGCCGACTTCCGCCTGGTGATCATCGCGTACGTGGTGATGCGGCTGGCCATGGTGGCGCAGTGGGTGCGGGCGTCCTTCGCCGAGGGGATGCGGCGCACCGCGCTGACCTATGCCGTGGGCATCGGCGTGGTGCAGGTGGCCTGGCTGCTGGCCCTCCCGGTGCCGCGGGACCTGTGGGTGGTGGTGATGGTGGTCCTCGTGCTCGCCGAGCTCTCGGTCCCGGTGATCGCCGAGCGGGACGTGCGCACGCCGTGGCATCCTCACCACATCACCGAGCGCTATGGCAGCTTCACCCTCATCGTGCTCGGCGAGAGCCTGCTGGCCTCGGCGAACGCGATCATCGCCGCGTTCGGTCACGCCGAGGACCTGCGCCCCCTGATCGCTCTGGCCCTGCTGGCCCTGATCGTCACCGCCGCCCTGTGGTGGATCTACTTCTGGCCCCCGCACCACACCGCGATCCGCTCCCTGCGCAGCAGCCTGACCTACGGCTATGGCCACTACCTGATCTTCGCCGCCGCCGGGGCGTTCTCCGCCGGCATCTCGGCGGAGGTCGACGTCCTGCTGGGCGACAGCGAGCTGGATCCCACGCTGGTCTCCTTCGCCTACACGATCCCGATCGCGGTCTTCGTGCTGGGCATCTGGGCGCTCGCGCTGCGCCGGCACGGCGATCGCTGGGTGAACACGGGTGTGCCGCTGGGTGCCCTGCTCGTGCTCGTCGATCCGCTGATCCCGGTGCCCTTCGCGATCACCGCTGTGGTCCTGATCGCGGTGGTGGTGCTGCTCGTGCTGCGCCGTCCGCGCCCCGCGGAGGAGGTCCTCGCCGAGGGCTGAGCTCCGTGCGGTCGCCGAGGCCGGCGGAGCGGTCCGTGCGGAGCGATCCGTGCTGGACGCTCCCAGATCGCGCACAACTCCTCTCCAGTTCCAGCTCGATCTCTGCGCCGGAACCCGCTCTGACGTGCATAGTGTCCAGGCCATGACTGATGACGGCGCGCAGAACGGCAGCCTCCCGGACCGCGCCTTCACCCCGCTCGAGGAGCGGCTCGATGCCTGGGCGCACCGCCGGATGGCGGCGCTCGCCGACGAGGCCGGGCCGTGGCGCCGCGGGCTCCTGGAGTTCGCCGTGTTCACGGCCAAGCAGGCCTGGGCCTGCATCTTCGGTGCCGCGATGCTCGTGCTCCTGGTGCTCTCGCGCCTGATCTATCCCGACGACGCCCTGCTGGTGCGCAGCGACGCGCTGGTGCTCGCCGCCGTCGCGGTGCAGGTGCTGATGCTGGTGCTCCGCCTCGAGGGCGGCCGGGAGCTGTGGGTGATCCTGCTGTTCCACGTCGTCGGCACCGTGATGGAGGTCTTCAAGACCCACATGGGCTCGTGGACCTACGAGGTCGACGGCCTGCTCCGGATCGGTGGGGTGCCCCTCTACAGCGGGTTCATGTACGCCGCCGTCGGCTCGTACATGGTGAGGGTGTTCCGCCTGTTCGACCTGCGCTTCACCCGGTACCCGCCGATCTGGGCGACGGCCCTGGTCGCCGCCGCGATCTACGCGAACTTCTTCACCCACCACTACCTGCCGGACATCCGCTGGCTGCTGGTGGGGGCCGTCGTGCTGCTCTACGCGCGCTGCGCGATGAGCTTCCGCAACCACCGCACCGGACCCCGTCGGCGGATGCCGATCCTGGTCTCCTTCGTGGGCGTCGCGTTCTTCCTCTGGGTCGCGGAGAACGTGGGCACCTGGGCCGGAGCCTGGATCTATCCGCACCAGTCCGCGCAGTGGCACCTGGTGCCGCTGACGAAGTTCGTGGCCTGGCTGCTGCTGATGATGATCTCCGTGGTGCTGGTGACCTTCGTGCACCGGCCCGAGGCGCCGGAGCTCGAAGCACCGGAGCCCGGCTGATCATTGCCGCATCGAGGGCTCAGGAATACCGTGGGAGCCCATTCACCCGGTGAAGGAGCTCGTGATGACGGATCTCGGATATCGCTACGACCACGTGATCATCGGTGGAGGAGTCGCTGCGGACGCCGCCGCCCGCGCACTCCACGAGGCCGCCCCCGAGGCGAGCATCGCGATCCTCTCGGCGGATCCGCACAGCCCCGTCTACCGCCCTGCGCTGTCCAAGGATCTCTGGCACGGGGAGAGCGACGATCCTGACAGCCAGGACCTGCGCACCGCGGAGGAGACCGGTGCCGTGCTGTTCACGGCCACGCTGGTCACCGAGCTGTGCCCCGGCTCCCACACCGTGGTCACCGCCCGCGGGCAGGTCGTCCACTACGGCACGGCGCTCCTCGCCACCGGCTCCACCGCCCGCCATCTCCCGGACGTCCACGACGATCGGGTGCTGAGCCTGCGCACCGTCGGCGACTACCGCCACCTGCGCGGCCTCGCCCGCGACGGCGCCCGGATCGCGGTGGTGGGCGGCGGATACATCGGCACCGAGGTCGCCGCCGCGCTCACCCGCACGGACACCCAGGTGACGCTCGCCCATTCCGGACGAGCGATCCTCGACCACATGTTCCCCGTCTCGATCACCGAGCACCTGGAGCAGGTGTACACCGGGCACGGCATCACCCTCGTCCCCGGCTTCCGCCTGGCCGGCATCGAGACCGGCGACGAGCTGGTGCTCCGCTCCGAGACGGGCGAGGAGCTGCGGGCCGATGCCGCCGTGCTGGGCCTCGGCGCCGAGCTGAGCACGACCCTCGCCGGGGCCGCCGGGCTCGACCTCGAGCGCGGCGCCGTGGTCGTGGACCCGTATCTGCGCACCAGCGCGCCGGACGTCTACGCCGCCGGCGACATCGCCCTGTTCGACGATGCGCTGCTGGGGCTGCGCCATGTCGAGCACGTCGACCATGCCCAGGCCTCGGGGGCCACCGCGGGCCGGAACATGGCCGGCGCCGAGGAGGCCTACGAGCACACCCCGCTGTTCTTCTCCGACCTCTTCGACGACGGCTACGAGGCCGTGGGCCGCCTGGACGCGCACCTGGAGATGCGCGAGGAGTGGAACGAGGAGCACACAGCCGCCGTCGTCCACTACCTCGAGGACGGCGCGGTCGAGGGCGTGCTGCTGTGGAACACCTGGGACGCGGTGGACCGCGCCCGGGAGGTCATCGCCGCCTCCCAGCAGGGCGAGCTCGCGCCCGCGGACCTGCGCGGGCAGATCCCGCCCGGCTGATCAGGCGGGGACCGGCTCGCCGCGCCGTCGACCCTCGCGGATCGCGGCGAGCGAGGCGACCAGCGTGACCGCCGAGAGGATCACGAGCACCACGCCCGGATGCCACCAGGCCTGGGCGGTCCACGTCCCGAAGGCTGAGGTCAGCAGCGGCACGAAGCCGCTCACGGTCGCCGCCACCGCGTACGCCATCGACAGCGCGGAGAGCCGGAACCGGTCCGGGAAGAGGTCGCTCATCAGCCCGCCGAGCGCGGCCCAGGACATCGTGGGCAGGATCCCGCCGATCACCATCATCGCCACCAGCGCGGCGAACCCGGCGGACTGCAGCAGGTGGTACATCGGGAACGCGATGAGGGCGGTGCCCAAGGCACCGAGGGCGACCACGGGCGCCGAGCCGATGCGGGCGGCCAGCGCCCCGAACGCCGGCACCGTCACCAGCTGGAGCAGGGCGCCGATGGTCGCGGCGGTCAGCAGCTGCAGGTACGGGAACCCGAGCACCGTCGCGCCGTAGTTCATCGTGTACGTGTTCATCAGCGCGTAGGAGCCGATGCCCAGCTGCGCGGCGCCGATCGCGATGATCAGCGCGAGCGGCCGGGTGCGCAGCATGGTCAGCACCGGCCGACGGTCGCGCTCGCCGCTGCGCGCCATCGACGCGAACACCGGGGTCTCCTCGACGGCGCGGCGCAGGTACAGGGAGACCAGCAGCAGCGGCACGGCGAGGAAGAACGGCACCCGCCAGCCCCAGGTCGCCATCGCCTGTTCGGGGAGGGTCAGCGTGAGTACGAGGAACACCGCCGCCGACAGGATCGAGCCGATCGGCGAGCCGAGCTGCGGGATCGCGGCGTAGAACGCCCTCTTCACGGGGTGCGCGTGCTCGGTGGCCAGCAGCACGGATCCGCCCCATTCGCCGCCGAGCGAGATGCCCTGCACCAGGCGCAGGACCACCAGGGCGATCGCGCCCAGCCAGCCCGCCTGCGCATAGGTGGGCAGCACGCCGATCAGCCCGGTGGCCACGCCCATCAGCGCCACGGTCCACAGCAGCGTGGTGCGTCGGCCGTGGCGGTCCCCGAGGTGGCCGAACACGAGCGCGCCGACGGGCCGGATCACGAAGGAGACCGCGATGGTCGAGAAGGAGGCGAGGGCCGCGCCGGCGGCGCCGAGCGGCTCGAAGAACAGCGGGCCCACGAAGAACGCCGAGAAGTAGGCGTAGAGGTAGAAGTCGAACTGCTCCAGCGAGGTGCCGACCATGGAGGCCCAGGCCACCCGCCGAGGGGCGCCGGTGCGGGGCGGAGGTGCGGTGGTGGTGCTCATGGTGTGCGCTTCCTGCTGGTCTCCGGGGGAGGGATGCACCGCGAGGGCGGCCATCGTCCCAGCGCAGCGGCGTGCCCGGGGATTCCCTCGCGTGGCGCCGGAGCGAGCGGGGTCACAGCGCGGGGGTCCCGGGGAGTTCGAGTCACCGACCCTGTGACGCCGGTCACGGGTTGCGGGAAGGGCGTGCCCTTCTGGTCACCGTGAAACTAATCTCCTCGTCACAGTAAAGGTCGCCGCGACTTTAACAGGAGGTGTCATTGATGAGCGCTCAGATCTCCCTCGCCGTCTCGACGGTCATCTTCGCCCTGCGGCCTCACCCGACCACCCGTCGTCTGGCCCTGTGGATCCCGCTCGTGCGTCGCATCCGCGACCCCCATCGCGGGCGCTGGGCGCTGCCGGGCGGACCGCTCGCGCCGGAGGAGGGGCTCGCCGCCGCGGCCGGGCGCTCGCTGCGCGAGACCACGCGCCTCACCCCGCAGTACCTCGAGCAGCTCTACGCCTTCGGCGGCCCCGACCGCGCCCCCGACGCCGCCGAGCGCACCGTCTCGGTCGTCTACTGGGCGCTGGTGCGCCCCGAGGAGGCCGACGCCGGCGCCGCGGGCGTGAACGTGCAGTGGTTCGTGGCCGATGAGGTCCCCGAGCTGGCCTTCGACCACTCGCTGATCGTCGAGTACGCGCTGTGGCGCCTGCGCAACAAGGTCGAGTACTCGCGCATCGCCGCCGCCCTCCTCGGCGAGACCTTCACCCTCGCCGAGCTGCGCGGGGTCCACGAGGCGGTGCTGCAGCGCACCCTCGACCCCGCCAACTTCCGCCGCCAGATGGAGGGCTCCGGGCAGCTCGTCGCCACCGACGCCTATCGCACCGGCGGCCGCCATCGCCCCGCCCGCCTCTATCGCCACGACCGCTCCATCCACCTGGCCGACAACGGCCCCCTCACGGGTCAGTGACCCCCTCACCCCTCACCGGAGAGCACGACATGACCACCACTCCCGCCCGCCCCACGGCCTCGGTCGACCTCACCCTGCGCGCCCAGAACAGGGGCGGCGCCGCCGCCGGCTGCGCGACCACCCTGCTGGACGCCCCGTGGGACGTGGACGCCCGGGACCCCGGCTACGGCCCGGGTGCCTCGATGGACGACGCGATCCCCGCCGCCGCACCCCGCCAGGGAGAGATCCCGGCCGAGTACCGCGAGGCGGGCGCCGAGGAGCTGGACCGCAGGATCCGCGCCGCGAAGGCGGAGCTCGGCGACCGCGTGGTGGTGCTCGGGCACTTCTACCAGCGCGACGAGGTGATCCAGTACGCCGACTACGTGGGCGACTCCTTCCAGCTCGCCACCGCCGCGAAGGCCCGCACCGAGGCCGAGGCGATCATCTTCTGCGGCGTGCACTTCATGGCCGAGACCGCCGATCTGCTCTCGACCCCCGAGCAGGCCGTGATCCTCCCGAACCTCGCCGCCGGCTGCTCGATGGCGGACATGGCCGACATCGACCAGGTCGAGGAGGCGTGGGAGCAGCTGATGGAGCTCTACGCCGACGAGACCGCGGAGCAGGGCGCGGTGGGCGCCGAGGGGGAGGGGCTCGCGCCCGTGATCCCCGTGACCTACATGAACTCCTCGGCCGCGATCAAGGGTTTCGTGGGCCGCCACGGCGGGATCGTGTGCACCTCCTCGAACGCCTCCGCGGTGCTCGAGTGGGCCTTCGAGCGCGGCCGACGGGTGCTGTTCTTCCCCGATCAGCACCTGGGCCGCAACACCGCCAAGGCCATGGGCGTCCCGCTCGAGCAGATGCCGATGTGGAACCCGCGCCGGCCCCTCGGCGGCAACGACGAGGAGACCCTGCAGGCCGCGCAGGTGATCCTGTGGCACGGCTTCTGCTCGGTCCACAAGCGCTTCACCACCGACCAGATCGACCGCGCCCGCGCCGAGCACCCCGGCGTGCGCGTCATCGTGCACCCCGAATGCCCGATGCCCGTGGTCGATGCGGCCGACGAGGCCGGGTCCACCGACTACATCCGCAAGGAAATCGAGGCGGCGACCGAGCCCACCACCTTCGCGATCGGCACCGAGATCAACCTCGTCCAGCGCCTGGCCGCCGAGCATCCCCAGCACACGATCTTCTGCCTGGATCCGGTGGTGTGCCCCTGCTCGACGATGTATCGCATCCATCCCGGATATCTCGCCTGGGTGCTCGAGTCGCTCGTGGAGGGCGAGGTGCGCAACCGCATCACCGTCGGTCCCGACGTCGCCGAGCCCGCGCGGGTGGCCCTCGAGCGGATGCTCGCCGTGCGCCCCGCCCCCGTGCGACCCACCGCGGAGCGCTGAGCATGGCCGTCCTCGAGGAGCTGCGCACCGACGTGCTGGTGGTCGGGTCCGGCATCGCCGGGCTCACCGCCGCGCTCGCCGCCTCCGAGCGGGCCCGGGTGCTCGTGGTGACCAAGGCCGACCTCGCCGCGGGAGCGACCGCGCGGGCCCAGGGCGGCATCGCAGGTGCCGTGGACCCCGCCGACAGCCCCGCCGCGCACGCCCGGGACACCCTCGCCGCCGGCGCCGGGCTGGGCGATCCGGAGGCCGTGCAGGTGCTGTGCGAGGGCGGTCCCGCCGCGATCGAGAGCCTCCTGGACCGCGGCGTGGAGTTCGATCGCACGGACTCCGGCGCACTCGCCCTGGGCCTCGAGGGCGCCCACGACCGGCCCCGGATCCTGCACGCCGGCGGGGACGCCACCGGCGCCGCGATCGAGGCCGCCCTGGTCGCCGCCGTGCGCCGCGCCGCCTCCGCCGGCGACGGCCGGATCACCCTGACCGAGCGCACCGCCCTGGTGGACCTGCTGGTCGAGGGCGGGGTCGTGGTGGGCGCCGAGCTGATGGCGGGCGACGGGACGCGCCGCCGGGTGCGGGCCGGTGCCACGGTGCTCGCCACCGGCGGCGCTGGACAGCTCTACGCCCACACCACCACCCCGGAAGTCTCCACCGGGGACGGGATCGCCGCCGCCTGGCGGGCCGGGGCGGCGCTCGAGGACCTCGAGTTCTACCAGTTCCATCCCACCGCCCTCGCCGTGCCCGGACCGCTGTCCTCCTTCCTGGTCTCCGAGGCCGTGCGCGGAGAGGGGGCGCTGCTGCGCGACGAGCACGGCCACCGCTTCCTGCCGGCGATCGACCCTCGCGCGGAGCTCGCTCCCCGCGACGTGGTCGCCCGCGCGATCGCGCAGGTCATGGCCGCCCAGCACGGCCGACCGGTGCTGCTGGACGCCACCGGGATCGGGGCCGACCGCCTGCGCACACGCTTCCCCACGATCGACGCGGCCGTGCGTCGGGCCGGGATCGACTGGAGCCGCGAGCCGGTCCCCGTCACCCCCGCCGCCCACTACTGGATGGGCGGGATCCGCACCGACCTCGAGGGCCGCACCACCCTGCCCGGCCTGTTCGCGGCGGGGGAGTGCGCCCGCAGCGGCGTGCACGGCGCGAACCGCCTCGCCTCGAACTCGCTGCTCGAAGGAGCAGTGCTCGGGGAGCGCACCGGTGCTGCGGCGGCGGCCGGGGCCGCCGAGGTACCCGTAGTCGCGATCGCGCCCGCGCCGATGACCGCGTCCCCGTCGGCCGCTTCGACCGTCGGCCCGCCGGCCGCGACCGGTCGGGACTGGACCCGCGCCGCGCTGCAGGAGCTGATGTGGGAGCTCGTCGGACCGCTGCGCAGCGGCGACGGGCTCGCCGAGGCCGCCGCACGCCTGGCCGAGTGGCACAGCCCGGACCCTGACCGCCTCACCACGCCCGAGGAGCTCGAGGACCGCAGCCTCCTGGATCTCGCCCGGCTCCTCACCGCCCACGCCCTGGCGCGACCCGGCTCCGTCGGCGCCCACCACCGGCTCGACGACCCCGCCGCAGACCATCCCGTCACCGCCCGCCCCGCCGCAGACCATCCCGACCGCTCCCTCGTGCTCACCCCGGAGGCCCCCGCATGCTGACCACCGCCCAGATCGACGCCGTCGTCGCCGCCGCCCTGCTCGAGGACGCCCCCTGGGGCGACCTCACCGGCGAGGTGTTCCTGCCCGCGGACGCGATCGCCGCCGCGCAGCTCACCGCCCGGGAGGACGGCGTGCTCGCCGGGATCGACGTGGTCGCCGCGGCCTTCCGCCTCGCGGACCCCGCCACGACCCTCACCCCCTGCGCGGCCGACGGCGACCGCTTCGCGGCCGGGGACGTGCTGGCCGAGGTCACCGGCCCCGCCCGGGCCGTGCTCCGCGCCGAGCGGATCGCCCTGAACCTCGTCCAGCGGATGTCCGGGATCGCCACCGCCACCCGGCGCATGGTCGACGCCGTGGACGGCACCGGTGCCCGCATCACCGACACCCGCAAGACCACCCCGGGCCTGCGCGCCCTCGAGCGCCACGCCGTGCGCTGCGGCGGCGGGGTCAACCACCGCTTCTCGCTCTCCGACGCGGTGATGGCCAAGGACAACCACCTCGCCGTCCTCCAGCAGCAGGGCCTGGACCTCACCGAGGCGATCCTTCGTGCGCGCGACCGCCTCGGCCACACCACCGTGCTCGAGGTCGAGGTGGACCGTCCGGACCAGATCGAGCCCGTGCTCGCCGGCGGGGTCGACGTGATCATGCTCGACAACTTCTCCCTCGCGGATCTCGTCGAGGGGGTGCGCCGGGTGGGTGGCCGGGCCGTGGTCGAGGCCAGCGGCACCGTCACCCTCGAGACCGTGCGGGACATCGCTCTGACCGGCGTGGACGTCATCTCCTCCGGAGCGCTCACCCACAGCGCCCGCCACCTCGACCTGGGGCTGGACATGACGGTCAGCGCCGGGCGGTGAGCGCCTCGCCGATGCTGTATCTCGACACCGCCGCGACCACCCCGGTGCGGCGCGAGGCCCTCGAGGCGGCCTGGCCGTACCTCACCGGCACCTTCGGCAACCCCTCCAGCCACCACGCGGTGGGGGAGGCGGCCGCCGCCGGTCTCGCGGACGCCCGCCGACGCGTCGCCGCGGTGCTCGGCGTGCGCCGCAGCGACATCGTGTTCACCGCCGGGGGCACCGAGGCCGCGAACCTCGCGATCAAGGGGCTCGCCCTCGCCGCCCCGCGCGGGAAGCACCTGGTCACCGCCGCGACCGAGCACGACGCCGTGCTCGAGAGCATCGGCTTCCTCGAACGAGTCCACGGCTTCGAGGTCTCGCCGGTCCCGCTCGCGGCCGACGGGAGCGTCACCGTCGAGGCGCTGCGAAGCGTGCTCCGCGAGGACACCACCCTGGTCAGCCTCGCCCTGGCGAACAACGAGATCGGCACGGTCACCGACATCCGTCCCCTCGCGGATCTCGCCCACGAGGCGGGAGCGCTGATCCACACCGACGCCGTCCAGGCCGCCGGCTGGATCGACCTGCGCGACCTCGGCGTCGACGCCCTCACCCTCTCCGGCCACAAGGTCGGCGCCCCCAAGGGGATCGGCCTGGCGATGGTGCGCGGCCGCCTCCCGCTCGAGCCGGTGATCCACGGCGGCGGGCAGGAGAACGCGCGCCGCTCGGGCACCGAGAACGTCGCCTTCGCGGTCGCGCTCGCCGTCGCCCTCGAGCTCGCCGAGGCCGAACGGACCGAGCGTGCGGCTCGCGTGTCCCCGCTGCGGGACCTCCTCCTGGAGGCCGTGCTCACCGCCCGCCCCGACGCCCTCCTGACCGGCGCCGATCCGCGCCGCGGCGACGCCCGCCTGCCCGGCCACCTCTCCTTCTGCCTGCCCGGGCGCAGCGGGGAGTCGGTGCTGCTGGACCTCGCCGAGCGGGGCGTGATCGCCTCGAGCGGCTCGGCCTGCGCCGCCGGCAGCGACGAGCCCTCCCACGTGCTCACCGCTCTCGACATCCCGCGCGAGCTCGCCCAGAGCGCCGTGCGGTGCACGCTGCCCGGCGATCTCTCCCCGGCTCAGGCGGAGGCGGCGGTCGCCGCGCTCGTCGAGGTCATCGCGCAGGGGGCCGTGACAGACTGAGCGGGTGAGCACGCCGATGAACAACTCCCTGCCCTGGCCCACCGAGGCCGAGGTGCTGCCGCTGGCCTCCGTCCGCCCGGTCCTGGACCGTCTCGCCTCGCTGGTGAACACCCACGACGAGGACGCCGAGACGATCCTGGGCCTCGCCGTCACCGAGGAGGAGGTGGCGGCGGACCCGCCGCCCGCCCTCGAGCAGATCGGCGACGAGCTGGGCGGCATCCGCGTGCGCGGGCTGACGATGCTGACCCTCCAGATCGAGGATCGCACCGATGTGGGCCCGTACACCCTGCTCGGCGCCGCGACCAGCTTCTACCCGCTGTACGAGACCCCCGAGGCGGCCGTGGTGCTGGCCCTGGACGAGGACGGCACCCCCGGCGCCGTCTACGGCATCGGCGAGGACCTCGCCCTGCAGCTCGCCGCCGAGGATCTCCCCTCCTACCTCGAGCGCTTCGCCGTCGCCCTCGAGGCCACCCTCGCCGAGCTCGCCGCCCGCGGCCCGGCCGCCGAGGACTCCGCGTCCGAGCGCGACGAGGCCGCCGAGCAGCTCATGGACGAGCACCTCTTCGCCGAGATCCTCGGGATGTCCGAGGACTCCGACGCCACCGACGTGCCGCTGCAGGACCCCGCCGCCTCCGGCATCTCGGGCCTGCCCGCCGACGCGCTGGCCGTCGCCGATCTGCGCACCGCCCCCGTCGGCTCCCGCGTGGACCTGATCGAGGTCGAGGTGCCCGGCGACCCGCTGGAGACCCACGTGGTCTGGAGCGAGCGCGGGCGCGTCATCGCCGTCCTCGGCGGCTGATCCGGACACCCGCGATCCACCTGGCGTTCATCGTCCATCGGTGCAGGCCAGAGCATGGGTAGTCCTCCCCATCGCCCGAACCGGGGACCGCGGCCTACTGTGAACCCGACATCAGGGGGACCGGCGCGACCGGCGAGCAGGAGAGAGCGAGGGCCGTCGGGGGATGAACGGATTCTGGGGCGCGGACACCGAGGCTCTGCGCACGATGAGCGCTGTCCTCTCGCGCCGCGCCACCGCCCTGGCCGACCTCGAGAGCGCGCTGTCCGCGACCATCGACTCCCTGGAGTGGGACGGCGAGGACGCTGAGCGCTTCCGCGCCGACTGGTCCCGAGTGGGGCGCGCGGGCCTGCAGGACCAGGAGTTCGAGCTCCGGCTCCAGGCACGACGCCTCGGCCAGCACGCCGACGCGCAGGACGAGGCCTCCGCCCCCGACGGCTGGGGATTCGGCGGCGGCTGGTCGAGCCCGGGGGAGTTCCTGCAGGACGTGTTCCGTCGCGCGGAGGATCTGCTGGGGGATCTGCTGGGCGGCGGTGCCTCGGGCCTCGGCGCCCCCGGTGGGCCGGGCGGCTCGGCGGGGCCGCTCGAGGCGCTGCTGCGGGAGGTGCTCAGCACTCCGGAGGGCCGTGCAGCCTTCCTCGGGGCGTTCCTCGGCAGCGCTCTGGGCGGCCTCCTCGCGGACCTGGTCTCGCGCGCGATCGGGCTCGGGCAGGGCCTCGAGAACCTGCTGACGGGCCTCGGGCCCGCGGCAGGGCTGAGCGATCTGATCGGGGCCTCGACCGCAGGGCCCGGCGAGGCGGGTGGCGGCGAGGCGGCGGAGAGCGCCGCACCGGGTGCGGGCGGCGGCGCGGACGCCGGTGCCGCGGCGGCCGGCGAGGGCTCGACGCCCGGCGGCGGTGAGAGCGGTTCCGACAGCGGCTCCGGTGCCGGTGAGGGCGGGGGCGGTTCCACTGGTGGATCGGGCAGCGGCGGCTCCGGTGGCGGTGACGGTGGTGCGTCGGCGTCCGATGCCGCAGGGGCCGATGCCGCGCCGTCCGATGTCGCCGGAGGAGCGAGTGCAGAGACCGGCGGTGGCGAGGCGTCGAGCGCGACGAGCGGGCTGCAGGCCACGGCCGAGGGCCCCGCGCAGAGCGCTGGCGGCGGGGCGCACAGCCCGCTCGGGGTGAGCGACGGGGGGCCCACGACGCTCCTGGAGCGTCTGCTGGAGATGCTCGGTGACGCCATGGGCCACGGCGGCGACGCCTCCTCCGTCGGGGACGAGATCGGCTCGGGCGGCATCGGCATCGGCACCGGCGGCGCGGGAACGGGCGGCACCGCGCGACGCTGAGGTGCCCTCGCCGCACCTCCTGAGCGCTCGGTGGGAGGTGAGCGCGGTCGCGGGTCTACCCTGGTCGGACCGCCTCTTCCTCTATGAGGCCCCCCGATCAGGAGCCCAGACATGACCTCCACCAGCCCCGCTCCGGTCCTCGTGCTCGTCCCCGGTGCCACCGGCGCCCCGGTCGATGGCGGGGCCCTGTTCCACCTGGCCGACGCGACCGTGCCGCAGCTGTCAGTCACCGACCTCGTCGCCACCCGCGGTGACGGCGTCTTCGAGACCATCGGCGCCTTCGACGGGGCGCCCGTCAACGTCGGCCCCCACCTCGCGCGGCTCGCCCGCAGCGCCGCCCAGATCGAGCTCCCCGTGCCCGACGTGCAGGTCATCGCCGAGGCCGTCGATGCCGCGATCGCCGCCCACGCCCCGGTCGCCGAGCTCAGCGTGCGCGTGATGCTCACCCGCGGCATCGAGGGCGACGGAGTCCCCACCTGCTGGATCCACGCCCGGGTCTCGGACGACTGGAGCCCGTACCGCAGCGGCATGAAGGTCGCCGTGCTGGACCGCGGCCTGCCCACCACCGCCGCCGAGACCAGCCCATGGCTGCTCCAGGGCGCGAAGACGCTCAGCTACGCCGTGAACATGGCCGCCGTGCGCGAGGCCAAGCGCCGCGGGGCGGCCGACGTGCTGTTCCGCGCGAGCGACGGCTACGTGCTCGAGGGGCCGACGTCCACGCTGCTGGTGCGCCGCGGCGACGAGTTCCTCACCACCCCGGTGAGCGCCGGCGTGCTGGCGGGCACGAGCGTCGCCTCCCTCTTCACCTGGCTGGAGAAGGAGGGCCTCCAGGGACGCGAGGAGCTGATGACGGTGGAGGACGTGGCCGGCTCCGACGGCGCCTGGCTGCTCTCCTCGACCCGGCTCGCCGCCCCGATCACACACCTCGACGACGCCGAGCTGCCGGTCGACCACGAGCTCACCGCCCGCTTCGAGAAGGTCCTCGCCGGCCAGGCCTGACCGTCCGGGGCGTGCGGCGCGCTCAGCAGAGGGCGAGGACCTGGCGGGCCAGGTCCACGTCGAGCACCGCGGTGTGGATCGCGCCGCTGCGCAGCACGCCGAGCACGCCGGGCGCCTTCTCGGCTCCGGCCGCGACGCCCACCACCTCGGGGATCCGCAGCAGCTCCGAGAAGGTCACCGCGAGCACGCGCTGATCCGTCGGCGCCCCCAGCGGCACCCCGTGGGTGTCGACGAAGCGCCCGCACACGTCGCCGACGGGCTGCTGGTCCTCGAAGGCGGTGCGCTCGGCGGCGCTGAGCCGCATCAGGTCCAGCACGTGCGCGGAGGAGTGCACGCCCAGCGAGCCGATGCCCACCAGGGCGAGCTCCACCCGGGCGGCCGCGGCGAGCACCTCGCCGATGCTCGACTCCCCGAGCAGCGTCGCGACCGCCGTCGCGCTCTCCAGGACGGCCGGGGCGTAGAGCGTGCGCGGCGTGGCGCCGATCCGGGAGGCGAGGACCCGCAGCACGGACTCGCCCGAGTCGAACTGATCCAGGGTGCTGTGCCCTCCCACCAGGGGCAGCACCTCGGGTGTGGGTCGGGGGCGCAGGGTCTCCAGCTCGGCGACCACGCGCTGGACCGTCTCGCCCCAGGAGATGCCCACGCTCCGCGCCGAGGTGAGCCGCTCGGTGAGCACGGCCGCGCCCTCCCGCGCCACCGACTCCATCGCCGGGGTGCGCGGAGCGGAGACCACATGCGCCTCACGCAGGGAGAAGGTGGTGCGCAGCGCGACCTCGAGCGCCTCGTCCCGCTGGGGCGGCCCGTCGGGGTCGTGGATCGTGATCTCGACGATGCCGCGGTCCCGCGCCTGGGCGAGGATGCGGGAGACGTTGGACCGGGAGAGGTCGAGCGCCTCGGCGACCTCGGTCTGGGAGCGGCCCTGCTCGTAGTACAGGCGCGCGGCCCGCACGACGACGGCGGTGTCACGAGGGGCGGGCATGGATGCTCCTGGGCAGGTTCCTGCCGGTCGCGGGGGCGCGAGCGGGCGTCAGCGCCCAGCGTACGCAGGCGGCGGGCCCGGGATGTCAGAATCGTGGGCGACCCCCGGGAGGAACCATGAGCACCGAACCGACACCGCCTGCCGATCCCCGCCCGCCGCTGCGGCTGAACGTGGTGGTCGCGCACCTGGACGCCTCCGACGACGGGGACGTGCTGCGCTCCCTCGCCGGGCGCCTGCTGGACCAGGGAGCAGTGACCGACGCCTTCCCCGCAGCCCTGCTCGCCCGGGAGCGCACGTATCCCACGGGGCTCCCCACCCCGGTCCCGACGGCGATCCCGCATGCGGATCCGCAGCACGTGCTGGTCCCGGGTCTCGCGCTCGCGACCCTGGCCCGGCCGGTCCCCTTCGGCGAGATGGGGTCGTCGGCGGGCACGGTCGAGGTGCGCCTGGTGGCGATGCCGCTGCTCACCGACGCCCGGGAGCACCTGGCCGCCCTGCAGCGCCTGATGGGGCTGCTCCGCGACGAGTCCGCGGTCGCGGACCTGCTCGCCGCCGAGGACGACGAGGATCTGCGCGGGCGTGCCGCGCGGCGCCTCGCGGAGGTCCTGCCGACGGGGGAGGGGCCGGAGCCCGTCGGCCGCGGCGACGACGCCCAGGGGGTCGAGGCATGAGGACGCCCCGCGTGGCCGTGAAGGCCCTCATCATCCGGGACCGCCAGGTCCTCATGAACCGGTACATCGACCCCGACGGCCGCGAGCTGTTCGAGCTGCCCGGCGGCGGCCAGGACCACGGGGAGGACCAGCCCTCCGCCCTGATCCGTGAGTGCCGCGAGGAGATCGGCGCCCTGGTCGAGGTGCACCAGATGGCGCTGCTGTTCGAGTTCATGGCCGACCGCAGCGTGCGCGACGGCACCCCGATCGACCCGTTCCACCAGGTCAACCTCGCCTACTGGTGCGGGCTCGCCGAGGGGGAGGAGCCCGGCGAGGGCACCGACCCCGATCCTCGCCAGGCCGGCACCGCCTGGCTGCCCCTGGACCGCCTTGCCGAGTTCGATGTGCAGCCGCCCGCCCTCGCCCGCTGGCTCGAGTCCGATCCCAGCGACCGGCCGCTCTCGTTGGGCGTGCAGCGCGCCTGACCGGGAGGGCCTGACCGGCCGCGCTCAGGCCTCCGCGCGGCGCGCGGAGAAGATCCCCAGGACCTCCCGGATCTCGGCGCGGCTGCGGTCGATCTCCGCCGCGCGCTGATCGAGCACCGCGAGCTGGGCGCGCAGGATCTGCTCGCGCTCCGCGTCCGTCATCGTGGGCCAGTCGCGCATCTGGGTGCGCATATCGAGCAGGGAGAACCCCGCTCCACGACCGGCGAGGATCAGCGCCACCCGCTGCCGGGCGCCCTCGGTGTAGTCGCGATACCCGTTGGGCGTACGCAGCACCTGCCCGGGGCTGAACATGTCCTGCTCCTCGTAGAAGCGCAGCGTGGACGGGGTGACCCCCGTGCGCCGCGCGAGCTCTCCGATCCGCATCGATGCTCCGTCCGTCCGTGGTCGTCGTGGTCGCAGCGGTCGTCGCGGGGCCTTGACCTTCCAGTGACTGGAGACTCTAGCGTTCCTCCCATCGTCCCGAACCACCGGAGGAACGCCCATGACCCACCTGCTCGCCCTCGTCGCCGTCGCGCTGTTCGCCGTGCGGATCCTGCTGTTCGCGCTGCTCCACGTGCGGCCGGGCGGGATCGACCCGGTGCGGGACACCGTCAGCGACTACGCCGCCTCCCGCGAACCGGGGACGCGTCGGATCGCGGGGATCGCGTCGTGGACGGCGTCGGCCGCCTGGGTGGCGCTCGGACTCGCGGCGCTGGCCGTGCCCGGTCCGGAGGGCACGGGAGTGGGCATCTGGCTGCTGGTGCTGGCCGGGGTGCTCGCCGTGATGCCGATGGTGCCGACCGACGGGCCCGACGCACCGGTCACCATGCGCGGCCGCGCCCACCTGCTGCTCGCGATCGCCTGGTTCACGATCGCGTACTCCACGATCGGGCCGCTCGGGGACCTGCTCGGCGACGGCTCCGGGGCCCGCGGCGGGCGGGGGCTCGCCGTCCCGTGGCTCTACGACGGCGTGCACACGCTGGCCGCGATCGCACTCGCCGCACTGGTGATCTCCCTCGTCGTGCGCGCTCTGCGCCGACGCACCTTCGGGCTCGCCGAGCGGGCGTTCATCCTGCTGGTCACCCTCGCCCCACTGCTCGCCGCGACCGGGCTCGCAGTGCGCTGACCAGGACGTCAAGGTGGCGGATCGGCTGGTCCCGGGCGGGGGAGAGCGCTATCTTGGCAGGGACCCCCGCCGCGCACGCCCGCGGTCCACGAGAGCAAGGAGCATCATGACCACCTCGCCCCGTCTCCCCTTCCGCGACGGACGTTCCATCCCGCAGCTCGGCTACGGCGTGTGGCAGGTCGAGAACGAGGTCGCGGCCGACGTCGTCGTCAAGGCCCTCGAGGCCGGCTACCGCCACGTCGACACCGCCCGCGGCTACAACAACGAGGCCGGGGTGGGCCAGGCGCTGAAGACCGCGGGCCTGGACCGCGACGAGGTCTTCGTGACCTCGAAGGTCCCCAACCAGGACCAGGGGTACGACGCGACCCTGGCCTCCTTCGACGCCACCATGAAGGACCTCGGGCTCGAGGAGCTCGACCTCTACCTGGTCCACTGGCCCGCGCCCTCGAAGGGCCTGGCCGTGGAGACCTGGAAGGCGCTCGTGGAGCTCCAGGAGCAGGGCCGGATCCGCTCGATCGGCACCTCGAACTTCCGCATCGAGGACCTCGAGAAGATCGAGGCCGAGACCGGTGTGCTGCCCGTGCTCAACCAGATCGAGCTGCACCCGTACTTCAACCAGCCCGAGCTGCGCGAGTTCCATGCGTCCAAGGGGATCGTCACCGAGTCCTGGTCGCCGCTGGGCCAGGGCGGCGGCGAGCTCGAGGACCCCGTGATCACCGAGATCGCCGCGGCGCATGACGCGAGCCCCGCGCAGGTGATGATCGCCTGGAACCTGGCGCTCGGCAACGTGGTGATCCCGAAGTCCGTCACGCCCGAGCGGATCGCCTCGAACCTCGCCTCCCTCGAGCTAACCCTCGCCGAGGACGAGGTGGCCCGGATCAGCGAGCTGCACCAGGGCGAGCCCGGCCGCCGCGGCGCGAACCCGAACGACTTCGCCGGGCACCAGGGGGCCTGACCCCCGAGGCCCGACCCCCCGGGCCCGACCCCCCGGGCCCGACCCCCCCCCGGGCTCGACCCCTCGGGCGGCCGGCGGGCGCCTGCACCGGTGATCGGCCCCGCGCCCGCCCGTCGGCCGAGCCCGCGCCCGCCGACGCGGCGGAGAGCCCGCCTGCCTGTCGCTCCGCGCCCGCTGGCCCGTCGGCGAGCCCGCCCCCGCGCACACCAGCCCGTCGGCGAGCCCGCGCTGGCGCACACCAGCCCGTCGGCGGGCTCGCCTTGGCGCAGAAGTGTCTGTTCACGACCGATGCGAGGGACCGCATAGGTCGTCAGGCGACAAAACTCGCGCGGTGGGGCGGTGTGAGGCGGGAGCAGGCTGCTGGGTGCGGGACGGCCTGCGCGGACTGCTCACCGGCGCCGTCGGCCCACCAGGCTCGCTTCGATCCAGAAATGTCCAGGCACGACCGATGTGGCGCTCCACATCGGTCGTGCCTGGACAAAACTTTGTGCTCGCTCACGGGGCGGGCCGGGCCGGCGAGGTGAGGCGCGGGCCGGGCCGGGCCGGCGAGGTGAGGCGCGGGGCGGGATGAGGCGCGGGTGGGGCGGGCCGGGCCGACCCCGTTGGTGGCGCCTTGTCCTCGCGCGCACCGCACATCGTCACAGATGTGACTTCTTGTCGTAACACTTGCGTGCAGGTGTGAGCGGGGGCACCATGATCTGCACGTGCACACCGGTGTGCGAAAAGTAGTCACGAAGGTGACGACCGGGAGATCGAGGCCGGTCCGTGCCCTCGCCGTCTCGAGCAGCGCCCTCCCCGAGGAGCGCTGCGTGGATCGAAGGAGATTCACCATGACCGTCCCCGCCCTCACGGGGCTCGACAGCCAGCTGCTCGCGGGAGGAACGATCCTCGCGGATCCCGCTCCCGCCGTCGGCGCCGACAACCCGGTGATGAAGGCCGTCACCTGGTTCGCCGAGCACTTCATCGGCCTGTTCCAGGCCGCCGCGGAGAGCTTCACCGGTCTCTTCACCGGGATCCTTCCGCTGCTGATCGTCCTGCTCACCGCGATGTACGCGGTCACCACCTGGATCGGCGAGGAGCGGGTCACCCGCGCCGTGCGCTGGTCCGGGAAGTACGCGCTCACCCGCTACACGGTGATGCCGATCCTCGCGGTCATCATGCTCACCAACCCGATGGCCTACACCTTCGGACGCTTCCTGCCCGAGCGCCAGAAGCCGGCGTTCTACGACTCGGCCGTCTCGTTCGTCCACCCGGTCACGAGCTTCTTCCCGCACGCCAACGCGGGGGAGATCTTCGTGTGGACCGGCGTCAGCGCGGGCGTGCTCGCGATCAACCCCGATGCCTACGCGAAGCTCGCCGTCATGTACTTCGTGGTGGGCATCGTGGTCATCCTGCTCCGCGGCATCGTCACCCAGTGGATCACCGAGGTGATGATCCGTCGCAGCCCCGACCGCGCGAAGTTCGACCAGTTCGACGAGGACTACGCGGCCGGCAGCATCCAGGGGGGCCTGCGATGAGCACCCACAGCGTCCATGTCCGTCGCGGTCGCGGCGGCTGGGGCGACGGGCTCACCCTGACCCCCACCGAGACCAAGGACGTCGTCCTGTCCGTCACGGGCGGCGGCATCCACCCCGTCGCCGCCCGCATCGCGGAGCTCACCGGAGCCACCGCCGTGGACGGCTTCAAGAACCACGTCGAGGACGACAAGGTGCTGGTCGCGGTCATCAACTGCGGCGGCACCGCCCGCATCGGCGTCTATCCCAAGAAGCGGATCCCCACCGTCGACGTCTACCCCGGGGAGCCCTCGGGCCCGCTGGCGCAGTTCATCACGGCGGACATCTTCGTCTCCGCGGTCGGCGCCGGCGACATCGAGCTCCTGGAGTCCGACGACGCTGCCACCGCCGCGGCCGCCACCACCGGCGCCGCCGCGACGGCCGGCACTGCGTCCGACGGACGCACGGCGGACGGATCCACGGCCGACGGCCGCACCGCCGTCGATCCCGCGGCCCTGCCCTCCAAGCAGGAGCGGATGGAGCAGACCGGGGCCGCGATGGCCGGCGGCGGCATGGGCGGGTTCACCGGAGTGGTGGTGAAGTTCGGCAGCGTCATCGGCTACCTCATCAACACCCTGCTCTCCTCGGGCCGCCAGGCGGTCCAGCTGTGCCTGCAGACGATCATCCCGTTCATGGCGTACGTGTCGCTGCTGATCGGCATCGTCACCTACACCGGGATCTCCGAGGGCATCGCCCACCTGGTCACGCCGCTGGTCGGCAACCCGCTCGGGCTGATCCTGCTGGGCGTCATCACCGCGATCCCGATCCTGTCCCCGATCCTCGGCCCCGGCGCCGCGATCGCCCAGGTCGTGGGCGTGCTGATGGGTACGCAGATCGCGGCCGGCAACCTGCCCGTCCAGTACGCGCTGCCCACCCTGTTCGCGATCAACGGCCAGGTGGGCTGCGACTTCATCCCCGTCGGCCTGTCCCTCGGGGAGGCGAAGCCGGAGACGGTCTCGGTGGGTGTGCCCGCCGTGCTCTTCTCCCGCCTGATCACCTCGCCGATCGCGGTGATCCTGGCGTACTTCGCCGGCTTCCTCGTCAACTGACCCGCCCGACACCCCACTCCACCCGCACCACCCCACCCGCACCACCCCACCCGCACCAGTCCCGACCCGCGACCCGCAAGGAGCACCCCGCTGTGAGCACCACCCTCTGGACCACCACCATCACCCGCATCGGCCCCGATGCCCAGGAGATGCTCGACGCCGGCGTGCTGATCCTGTTCGCCGAGCCGGTGCCGCCGGCCCTGGCCGACGTCTCCGTCGTCCACTCCCCGGACGGCGCACCGCAGCGGGAGATCCGGGTGGGGGACGTGTTCGAGGTCGCGGGTCGGGACTACCCCGTGGACGAGGTGGGGGAGAAGGCCACCGAGAACCTGGACGAGCTCGGCCATGTGGTCCTCTACGTCAACTCCGTGGACCAGAACCTGCTGCCGGGCGCGGTGCACGTGCGCGGCGAGGCCGTCCCGCCCGGCGTCGGCGACCGGATCGTCCTGCGCTCGGCCTGACCCCCACCTCCCCTCCCATCCTTCGAGGAGCACTCCATGGACCAGCTCGGATTCATCGCTCTGCTGATCGTCGCGATCGTCCTCTCCTTCGCGTTCAGCTATCAGCAGCACCGCGCCTACGTCGGCGCGATCCGCGACCTCGCGGACACCCACGACCGCAACGGCGTGGTCATCGTCTCCGGTCGTGGCAAGGGCTTCCTGCGCGGCTGCGTGGTGATCCTCGCCGTCGACTCCACCACCCGTCGCATCCTCGAGGCCCGCACCATGCAGGGCTCGACGGTGCTCGCGCGGTTCCACCGCGCCGGCTTCCTCGAGGGCGGCCTCCGCGGCGTCCTCGAGCGGGCCACCAGCAAGCACATGGTCACGGCGCTGGAGCAGGCCACCACCCAGTTCCGCGAGACCGCCAAGCCCACCCGATCCCTCCGTGCGCGCGCCGCCCGCACGGTCACCCCGGAAGGAACCCCGGCATGAGCTACACACAGCGTCTGGTCGAGCGCGAGGCCGCGCTCGGCCGCCCCGTCCGCGTCGGCATCGTCGGCGCCGGCCAGATGGGATCGGGCCTGGTCGCACAGGTGCACCGCGCCCGCGGGATGGAGGTCTCGGCCGTCGCCGACGTCGCGATCGACCGCGCCGAGGCCGCCCTGGCCGGGGCGGGCCGCACCGACGTGGAGCGCGCCACCAGCATCGAGCACGCCGCCGAGGTCATCGACTCCGGCCACGCCGCCGTGCTGGACGACGGCCTGCGCCTGGCCGAGCTGCCCCTGGACATCGTCGTCGAGGTCTCCGGGATCCCGGACGTGGCCGCGCAGGTGGCGATGTCGTGCGTGCTGGCCGGCATGGACGTCGCCCTCATGACCGTGGAGGCCGACGTCACCGTGGGCCTGCTCCTGGCCCGCACCGCGGCCTCCGGCAGCGCGGTGTACACGGTGTGCCGCGGCGACGAGCCCGTCGAGTGCCTCAAGCTCGTCGAGTACGCCGAGGACCTCGGGCTCGAGGTGGTCGTGGCGGGCAAGGGCAAGAACAACCCGATGCGCCCCACCGACGTCCCCGAGGACGTGGCCGAGGAGGCCGAGCGCAAGGGCATGAACCCCAAGATGCTCACCTCCTTCACCGACGGCACCAAGACCCAGATCGAGATGGCCGCGCTCGCCAACGCCACCGGCTACGCGATCGAGACCCCGGGCATGCACGGCGCCGCCGTGGATCTCGCGGGGCTCTCCGCCGCGATGCGGCCGGCCGCCGCGGGCGGGATCCTCACCGGGGAGGGGCCCGTGGTCGAGTACGTGACCGGTGACGTCGCCCCGGGCGTCTTCGTGGTGGTCCGCTCCGACAGCGACGTGGTCACCGAGGAGCTGCACTACCTGCGCCTGCCGGGCGAGGGGAACCACTTCCAGATCTACCGGCCCTTCCACCTCGCCTCCATCGAGGCGCCGCTCTCGATCGGCGAGGCCGTGCTGGACCGTCGGCCCTCCTTCGCCGCGACCGCCTGGACGGCCGACGTCGTCGCCGTGGCGAAGTCCGACCTCGCCGAGGGGACCGCCCTGGAGGGGATCGGCGGCCACCACGTGCACGGCACTGCGTACGACGCCGCCCAGGCCCGTGAGCAGGACCTGCTGCCGGTCGCCCTGGCCGCCACCTCGACCCTGGTCCGGGACGTCCCCGCCGGGCAGGCCCTGACCTACGCCGACGTGCTCCTGGACGAGTCGCGGCCGCTGGTGGCGATGCGCCGGATGCAGGACGCGATGCTCGCCCGCGGGGTGATCCGATGACCGCGCCCCGCACCACCACGGCGCCCGCGCCGGACGCCCTGCTGGAGGATCCGGAGGTCGCGGGCGAGGCGCTCGCGACGATGTGGCGGATCCGCCTGTTCGAGGAGGCGGTCGAGGACCTCTACGGACGCGGCATGATGCACGGGACCATGCACCTGTCCATCGGCATGGAGGCCGTGCCCACCGGGACCTGCCTGAACCTCGAGGAGGGCGACCAGATCACCTCCACTCACCGCGGCCACGGGCACTGCATCGCCCGCGGCGCCGAGCTGGGGCGGATGATGGCCGAGCTGCTGGCCAAGGACAACGGCTACTGCCGCGGTCGCGGAGGATCGATGCACATCGCCGACGTCGCCACCGGCAACCTCGGCGCCAACGGCATCGTCGCCGGCGGCGTGCCGATCGCGGCCGGCGCCGGGCTGACCAACCAGCTCACCGGCAACGGGAAGGTCGCCGTCTGCTTCCACGGTGACGGCGCCGTGGGCGAGGGAGCCTGGCACGAGGCCCTCACCCTCGCCTCCATGTGGAGCCTGCCGGTGGTGTTCGTCTGCGAGAACAACCAGTACGGCATGTCCATGTCCTCGCAGAAGGCCTTCAAGGTCGAGAACCTCGCGGTCAAGGCCGCAGGCTACGGCATCCCTGGCGAGAGCGTCGACGGCAACGACGTCCACGCCGTCGCCGAGGCGACCCGTCGGGCGATCGACCGGGCCCGGGCCGGGGAGGGGCCGAGCTTCGTCGAGGCCATCACCTACCGCTGGCGCGGGCACTCGAAGTCGGACAAGAACCGGTACCGCTCCAAGGAGGAGATCGCGCAGTGGAAGGAGAAGGACCCCATCGCGGCCTTCACCCACCGCCTGCTGGAGTCCGGGGTCCTCGACCAGAGCCGGCTCGACGAGATCCAGGCCGGGGCACGCACCGCGATCCGCGAGTCCGTCATCTTCGGCACCCAGGGCGAGGACCCGGACCCCGCCGCGCTGCTGGACGCCGTCTACGCTCCCTCGGCGGTGGACGCGACCGACACCCGCGATGCCGTCGGGGCCCTGACCGTCGGCGCCACCACCGATGATGCGGAGGCAGGACGATGACCACGAGGGAGATGACCTACTCCGAGGCCATCCGCGAGGCGATGGCCCAGGCCATGACCGCCGACGAGCGGGTCTTCCTGATGGGGGAGGACGTGGGCCTGTACGGCGGCGCCTTCGGCGTCGAGAACGACCTCATCGACCGCTTCGGTCCCGAGCGGGTGCGGGACACCACCATCTCCGAGCTGGGGCTCGTGGGGATGGGGGTGGGCGCCGCGATCACCGGCATGCGCCCCATCGTGGAGATCCAGTTCTCCGACTTCACGGCCCAGGCCATGGACCAGATCGCCAACCAGGCGGCGAAGCTCCACTTCATGGTGGGCGGGCAGGCGAACGTGCCGCTCGTGATCCGGGCGCCCGGCGGCTCGGGCACGGGCGCCGCCGCCCAGCACTCGCAGTCCCTCGAGGCCTGGTTCACGTGCATTCCGGGGCTGAAGGTCGTGATGCCCTCGACCGCGACCGACGCCGCCGAGCTGCTGCTCGCCGCGCTCGAGGACCCGAACCCGGTGATGGTGCTCGAGCACAAGCTGCTGTACAAGCAGACCTTTGAGGTGCCCGAGACCTTCGAGGTGGGCCGCCTGGGCGTGGGCAGGATCGAGCGCGAGGGCACCGACCTCACCATCGTCGCCACCGGCGTCGAGGTGCAGCGCTCCCTCGAGGCGGCCGATCGGCTGGCCGAGGAGGGGATCAGCGCCGAGGTCATCGACCCCCGCACGCTGAAGCCCCTGGACCTGCCGCTCATCGTGGACAGCGTGACCCGCACGGGCCGCGCCCTGCTGGTCCAGGAATCCGTGCGCTTCGGCGGCTTCATGGGCGAGATCTCCGCCTCGATCGTGGAGTCCAGCGCCTTCGGCCACCTGCAGGCCCCGGTGCGGCGCCTGTGCGGCCTCGACGTCCCCATCCCGTACAACCCCGAGCTCGAGAAGGCCGCGGTCCCGCAGGTGGACGACATCGTCCGCGAGGCCGCCGCGCTCGTGAAGGAGTGGTGAGCCATGGCCGAGATCCCGCTGACGATGCCCAAGATGTCCATGACCATGGAGGAGGGCACGATCACCGAGTGGCAGGTCGCCGAGGGCGACCAGATCGCCAAGGGCGACGTGGTCGCGGTGGTGATGACCGACAAGGTCGACATGGAGGTCGAGTCCCCGGCCGCCGGGGTGGTCGCGAAGCTGCTGCACGCCGAGGGCGACGTGGTCGCGGTCGGTGCCCACATCGCGCTGGTCGCCTCCGAGGAGGAGGACCTCCTCGGTGACCTCTTCGGCGGCGGTGCCGGGACGGCCGGAGAGAACGCCGACGCCGACGGCGAGAGCGCCACGGCGGATGAACCGGTCGCCGCGCCGAGCCGGGCGGCGACGGATTCCGCCGAGCCCGCCCCGGGGGCGGCGCTCGACGGCCCGATGCCGCCCGCCGTGCCGCTCGCCCGCAAGCTCGCCAGGGACCACGGGCTGGACCTGCGCGCCCTCACCGCGACCGGTCCCCACGGCACGGTGCGGGTCAAGGACGTCAAGCAGGCGATCGCCGAGACCGACGCCGCACGCGTCGACGTCGCCGAGCGGGGCGGTACTCAGGGGACCGGCGGGTCGACCGGCCCTGCGACGTGCTCCACGCCCGCGGCGCCCGCAGCGGGAGCGCTCGCCGCTCCCGTCGTCGACGCCTCCCCGGAGCAGCTGCTGGGCTCGGTGCGCGAGCGCCGCACCCGCCAGATGACCGCCGCGGCGATGGCCACCACCCCGCTGATCCCGCAGTTCACGGCGTTCCGGTCGATGGACCTCTCCACCGCCGCGCGCGCCCGCACCGGCGTGCTGAAGGGCGTCAGCTGGACCACCCTGCTGGTGCGCGCCTACGCCCTCCTGCTGCGCGGGAACGAGCAGCTCAACGGGTCCTGGGCCGAGGGCGGCGTGCGACGCAACCCCACGGTGGACGTGGTGCTCGCCGTGGACACCCCCGGCGGCCTGCTCGTGCCCGTGCTGCGCGAACCGGACCTCCAGAGCATCCGAGCGCTGGACGCCGAGGTGCGTCGGATCGGCGCCTCCGCCAAGGCCGGGACCGTGGACCCGTCCCTGTTCGGGCCGGCCACCGGCACCGTCTCCAACCTCGGCGGGATGGGCGTGGACCGGTTCAACGCCCTGATCACCCCGCCCCAGGCGACGGCGCTCAGCGTCGGCACCGTGGGCTTCGTCCCGGTGGTGGGGGAGGACGGCACCGTCACCGGACGGATGAGCTGCGAGCTCGGCCTGACCATCGACCACCGGGTGGCCGACGGCGCCGACGCCGCGCGAGCGCTCCAGGAGATCCAGGACATGCTCGACGAACCGTTGCGGCTGGCGCTGTGAGCGCTCAGAATCGACCGATCGGAGCGGGCCCGGGACTCGTCCCACCCTCGACACCCCAGGAGATCCCATGAAGAAGGTCCTCATCATCTGCGGCACCGGCGTCGCGACCTCCACC
Source organism: Brachybacterium ginsengisoli (assembly GCF_002407065.1). Classification (NCBI taxonomy): domain Bacteria; kingdom Bacillati; phylum Actinomycetota; class Actinomycetes; order Micrococcales; family Dermabacteraceae; genus Brachybacterium; species Brachybacterium ginsengisoli. The sequence goes on along the minus strand of NZ_CP023564.1, from coordinate 3,398,758 downwards.
GTCGTCGCCGCCAAGGTCCGCGAGCACCTCGAGGCGGAGGGCATCGGTGCAAGCGTCGTCCAGGGCAAGGTGATGGACCTCGTCGGCGGCGAGGTCGACGCCGACCTCATCGTCGCCACCACCGAGGTCCCCGCCGCGGTCACGGTGCCCGTGATCCGGGCGCTGCCGCTGCTCACCGGCATCGGACAGGAGGCCACGCTCGACGAGATCGCACGGGCCCTGAGCTGACCCGTCGGCCGTCCTTCCCCTCCCTCCCCGCTCAAAGGAGAGCATCGTGGAGTCGTTCCTCGCCCCCATCTCGAGCTATCTCAACACCCTCGGACCGTCGGTGGTCCTGCCGGTCCTCATCACGCTGTTCGGCCTCCTGCTCGGACTGAAGCTCGGGAAGTCCTTCCGCGCTGGGGTCACGATCGGCATCGGCTTCATCGGCATCAACCTCGTGATCGGCCTGCTCGGCTCCCAGGTGGCCCCCGCGGCCACCGGGATGGCCGAGGGGCTCGGCGTCACCCTCGACGTGGTCGACGTGGGCTGGCCGTCTTCCGCCGCGATCGCCTTCGGATCCACGATCGGGGCGATGATCATCCCGCTCGGACTGGTGGTCAACGTGCTGCTCCTGCTGACCGGCCTCACCCGGACCTTCGACATCGATCTGTGGAACTACTGGCACAGCGCGATGATCGGCGCGCTCGTGGGCGCGGTCACCGGCAGCTTCCTGCTGGGGCTGCTGAGCGCCGCGGTGCACCTGGCGCTGATCCTCGCCATCGGCGACCTCACCGCGCCCATCGTGCAGAAGTACTTCCAGCTGCCGGAGATCTCGTTCCCGCACGGCACCTCGGCGCCCTACGGACTGCTCGCGATCCCGCTGAACCGGGTGTTCGACGCCATCCCCGGGCTGCGGAGCCTGGACGCCACGCCCGAGGCGATCCAGAAGCGCTTCGGGCTGTTCGGGGAGACGCTCATGATGGGCCTGGTGCTGGGGCTCCTCATCGGCATCCTCGGCTACGGCTTCGACGCTCCTGCCGAGGACTCCACCGCGATCCTCACCCTCGCGATCTCGCTGGCCGCGGCGATGTTCCTGCTGCCGCGGATGGTGGCGATCCTCATGGAGGGGCTGATGCCCATCTCGGAGGCCGCCCGCGCCTTCGTCCAGAAGCGGTTCCCGGGGCGCACCTTCTACATCGGCCTGGACTCCGCGGTCGCCGTGGGGCAGCCGTCGGTGATCGCGACCTCCCTGCTGCTGGTGCCCATCACCCTGCTCATCGCGGTGGTGCTCTCCCCGGCCGGCAACCGGGTGCTGCCCCTCGTGGACCTCGCGACCATCCCATTCATCGTGGCGGTGATGGTCCCGATCTTCCGTGGGAACATCGTGCGCTCCGTGATCGGCGGCGGCGTGCTCATCGGGGCCGGGCTGTTCATCGCCACCTGGATCGCTCCGGCCTTCACCCGCATCGCCGTGGACTCCGGCTTCGCCCTGGAGGACGGGCAGGCGACGATCTCCTCGCTGGTCGACGGGGCGAATCCGCTGACCGGCCTGTTCTTCGCCGCGGCGGAGCTGGGGCCCGTGGGCGTGCTGGTCACGGCCGTCCTCTGCCTGGCGGCAGTGGTCGCGGTCCGCGTGGTGATGACGCGGCGCGATCGCCGCGCCCTCGCAGGTGCGGAGGATGAGGCCGCCGCGGTCGAGCAGGGCGGAGCGGGCGCATGAGCGCGTCGGCCCCCGAGGGCGGCGCCGGGGCGACGGTCCTGCCCGGGGCCGCGATCGTCGGCCTCGAGGCGGAGGATGCCCCGACCGCCCTGCGCGCGCTCTCCGCCCGGCTGCTGGGGATCGGCGCGGTCACCGACTCCTTCGAGGCGGCGGTGCTGCAGCGCGAGGAGATGCACCCCACGGGCCTGCCCACCCTCGTGCCCGCGGCGATCCCGCACACCGATCCGGAGCATGTGATCACCCCGGGCTTCGCGATCGCGGTTCCGAAGGAGCCGGTGGTGTTCGGCGAGATCGGCTCCTCCGGGGAGCGCACCATCTGGGCGGAGCTGATCGTCATGCTCGTGCTCGCGGATGCCCACAGCCAGCTCGCGGCCCTGCAGAACCTGGTGGCGCGCCTCCAGGAACCGCAGGCGGTGCGGGACATGCTCGCCGCCACCGATGATGCGGATCTCGAGAGGCGGGCCCGGGACTGGCTCGCCGGGTGACGGGCGGGCCGGGCGGGGTCAGCTCGACGGCAGCAGGCGCCGGGCGAGGTGCTCGTCCAGCACCACCGTGTCCAGCACGCCGCTGCGCAGCACCCCGCTGACCCCCGGGGCCTTCTCCACCCCGAAGACCACCCCGATCACCTCGGGGATCGCGCGCAGCTCGTCGAAGGTCACGGCGAGCACGCGCTCGTCGGCGGGCGGGCCGACGGGGCGGCCGTCGGCGTCGACCATCCGGGCGCAGATGTCGCCCACGGGGCGCTGCTCCTCGACGAGGCGCTGCTCGGCGGCGGAGAGCTTCATCCGCTCCATGATGTGCACCGAGGAGTGGACGCCGGCCGACCCGATGCCCACCAGCGCCAGCTCGACCGTGGCGGCGGCCTCGAGCACCGAGGCGATGCTCGACTCGGTGCGCAGGCTCCGCACGGTCTCGGCGGATTCGAGCACCGCCGGGGCGTAGAGGGTGAGCGGCCGGGAGCCGAGCTTGGAGGCCAGGGCCCGCAGCACCGACTCCCCGGAGGCCAGTTGGTCGAGGGCGCTGAGCCCGCCCACGAGGGGCAGCAGCTCCGGCACCGGGTGCAGCTCCTGCTGGTCGAGGTGGTCGATGACGCTCTGCACCGCCTGCCCCCACGAGACGCCGACGCGGCTCACCCCGGGCAGGCGGTCGGAGAGGACCGCCGCGCCCTGCCGGGCGGTGACCTCGGCGGCGGACGACGGCGTCGCCGAGACGACGTGCACGTCCCGCAGGCCGTACTCCGCCCGGAGCCCCTGCTCGAGGGTGGCGACCCGCTGCGGCGGCCCGGAGGGGTCGTGGATGATGATCTCCACGATCCCGCGCTCCTTGGCCTGGGAGAGGATCCGGGAGACGTTCGAGCGCGACAGGTTCAGCTCGCTCGCCACCTGGGACTGCGAGAACCCCCTGTCGTAGTAGAGGCGCGCGACGCTCACGATCAGGCTGATGTCGCGAGCGGCGGGCATCGGGTCTCCTCGGAATGGGATCGTGGCCGCGGCGCGACCGCCGGGCAGGGATCCAGACTACGCAACGCCCCGGCCGGAGCGTGCGGTCGGAGCGTGCGGCCGGTGCGTGCGGTCGGAGCGTGCGGCCGGTGCGTGCGGTCGGAGCGTGCGGCCGGTGCGTACGGCCGTGCGCCGGGCCCGCGCTGGTGCAGAAATGTCCCGGAACGACCGATGCGAGGCTCCGCATCGGTCATTCCGGGACAGAACTCGCTGGGCGCCGGCGGGCGCCGGCCTCGGGGCCCGCCAGGCGCCGGGCCTCAGGCCTGGGTGGGCTCGAGGGTCGAGGCGAAGGGGTCGAAGTCGGCCGGGATCGGCTCGACCTCGTCGAAGCGCGAGTCGATCTGCACGATCTTGTCCTCGGCGATCGCGGTCTCGATCGCGACCATGATGTCCAGGACGTGCGCGGCGATCTCGCCCTGCGCGCGGTGGGGCACGCCGGCGCGGATCGCGCGGGCCATCTCCAGCACGCCCAGTCCGCGACCGGTGACGGGGCCCGTGGCGGGCACCGGGGTGGAGCTCTCGGCGCGGTAGGGGGTCAGGGCCGAGTCGCCGTCGAAGACGTTCGGGTCCGGGAACGCGAGGGTCGCCTCGGTGCCGTAGACCTCGACGAAGCCGGCGCGGGTGTTCGGGGAGTCGAAGCTCAGCAGCACGGTCGCGTTCTGGCCGGAGGCGAAGCGGAGCAGCGCCGCGACCTGCGTGGGCACGGTGACGTCGAAGACCTCGCCGGCCTTGGGGCCCGAGCCGATGGTCCGCTGCTCGCGGGCCTTGGAGCCCACGGCGCTCACGGAGACGACAGGGCCCAGCGCGAGCACGAGGGTGGTCGTGTAGTAGGGCGCGATGTCGTACAGCGGGCCCGCGCCCTCCTGGAAGAGGAAGGCGGGGTTCGGGTGCCAGGACTCCGGGCCGGGGGTCTGGAACAGGGTCAGCGCGCTGGCCGGGGTGCCGATCTCGCCGCTGCGCAGGGTGCGCAGCGCGGTCTGGATGCCGGCGCCGTACACGGTGTCGGGCGCGCCGCCCACCCGCACCCCGGCGGCCTCGGCCGCGGCGAGCAGGTCCTTCGCGTCGGCCGGGTCGGTCGTGATCGGCTTCTCGGTCCACACGTGCTTGCCGGCCGCGACGATGGCGCGGGAGACCTCGGCGTGGGCGGTGGGGATGGTCAGGTTGACCACGATCTCCACGTCGGGGTGGTCCAGCACGTCCTGGGCGGTGCCGGAGGCGGGGATGCCGTACTCGGCGGCCCGGGCGGCGGCGGCCTCGGGCAGGAGGTCGCCCACGATGTGCACCTCGAGGTCCGGGAAGGAGGTGAGGTGGGTGAGGTACTGGTCGGAGATGGTGCCGGCGCCGATGAGGCCGACGCCGACGCGTCCGGTGCGGGTCTGGGAGGTCATGGTGATGCCCTTCGTGGTGCGGTAGCTGAGGTCAGAGGGTGATGCGGCGGCGGATGCCGGGTCAGAGGACGGCGCGGAGGTGCTCGATCGAGGCGGCGATGCCCTCGAACATGTCACCGGCGTAGTCGTCGAACTCGATCACACCGTAGGCGACGCCGGAGGCGGCCTCCAGAGTGTCCACCAGAGGCATCGCGCCGGCGCCGAGCGGGAGCTGGGAGGAGGCGTCCTCGGTGAGGTCGCCGTCCTTGAGGTGGACCAGCTGGACGCGGTCGCCGAGGCGGCCCAGCAGGGTGGGGACGTCGGCCCCGCCGACGGCGGCCCAGTAGGTGTCGACCTCGAGGATCACCTGGGGGTCCAGGGCGTCGGCGAAGACCTCGAGCGCGCTGCGGCCCTCCAGCTGGGCGACGAGCTCGGCGGCGTGGTTGTGATAGCCCACGCGGATCCCCGCCTCGGCGGCGACCTCCGCCCGCTGGTTGAGGGTGTCGGCGAGGGCCCGCACCGTGCCCGCGTCCTTCCAGATCTCGGGGTCCGAGGACGGATCCACGAGGTACTGCACGCCGACGGCGCGTGCCGCGTCGAGCACGGCGGTGAAGTCGCCGTCCCCGAGGAAGGACTGGTGGGCGCTGGGGAAGTCGATCGGGAAGCTCTGGCGCGCACGCACCAGCTCGTCGCGGTGCTCCAGCAGGTTGAAGGGCTCGGCGTGGGTGAGGCCGAGGTCGACCAGGCGCCGCACGGTGCCCTGGACGTCGGTCGCGAGCGCTTCGCGCACGCTGTACATCTGGACGGAGATCTCCATCTGGTGCCTTTCGGGATCAGGCCGGGAGGTCGTTCTCCCGGAGCAGGAAAGCGCTGTTCCGGGAGTGATCATTTCACGGCGCCGGCGGTGAGGCCGGCGACGAAGTTCTTCTGCATCATCAGGAAGCCGACGACCACCGGGATCGACACCGCGATGGACGCGGCGAGGATCTGGTTCCAGTACACGTTGGTCTGCGTGGCGTACTGACGCAGGCCGACGGCGAGGGTGCGGGTCTCCTCGGTGGTCAGCACCGAGGCGAAGAGGACCTCGCCCCAGGCCGTCATGAACGCGTAGATCGCGACGGCCACGATGCCGGGCCGCGCCGCGGGCAGGATGATCCGCAGCAGGATGGTGAGGTTGCCGGCGCCGTCCACCTTGCCCGCCTGGTCCAGCTCCTGGGGGATGCCGTCGAAGTAGCCGGCGAGCATCCAGATCGAGAAGGGCAGGGAGAAGGTCAGGTAGGTGATGATCAGGCCGATCCTCGTGCCCACCAGCGGCACCCCGAAGGTGGTGTCGATGTTGACGAAGATCAGGTATAGCGGCAGCAGGAACAGCACGCCGGGGAACATCTGGGTGGACAGCACCGAGGTCATGAAGGCGTTGCGGCCCCGGAAGCGCCAGCGCGAGACGGCGTAGGCGGCGAAGATCGCCACCAGCACGCTGAACAGGGTCGCCACCGAGGTGACCACGAGCGAGTTCATGAAGTACCGCGCGAGCGGGACCGTCGACCACATCTCGATGAAGGGGGCGATGGTGATGCGGCTGGGCAGCCAGGTGAACCCGGCCTGCACGTCACCGAGGGGCTTGAAGCTCGTGGTGATCATGACGTACAGCGGCAGCAGCACGAACAGGCCGAGGCCGGTGATCACGACGACGCGGAAGATCTTCTCTCCGACGGTCTCACGCATGGGTGGACTCCTTCCTCCACTGGGTGAAGTACAGGTAGAGCATCGACACCAGCAGCAGGAACAGCAGCAGCAGGACGCTCATCGCGCTGCCCACGCCGAAGTCCCAGGACAGGAACGAGGCGTTGTAGATGTGGAAGCTGATGAGGTTGCCGGCAGGGGGCTGGGCGGTGCCGAACAGGATGTACGGGGTGTTGAAGTCGTTGAACACCCACAGGAACATGACCAGCAGCATCGTCTGGTTGACCGGGGCGAGCATCGGCAGGGTGACGGCGCGCCACTGGCGCAGCGGGGTCGCGCCGTCCATGGCGCTGGCCTCGTAGAGCTCGCCCGGGATCGACTGCAGCCCGGCCATGAACATGAGGAAGGCGAAGGGCCACATGCGCCATACCGCGACCACCACGACGGAGACGAAGGCGTTGTCGCCGATGAGCCAGAAGGGCGCCGCGTCGACCAGGCCGAGCTGGTCCACGAGGATGTGGTTGATGACGCCGGTGTCGCGCTGGAGCATGAAGTTCCAGGTGATCACCGCGGCGTACAGGGGCAGCGCATAGGGGATGAGGAACAGGGTGCGGAACACGCCGCGACCCCGGAAGGGACGCTGCAGGGCGACCGCGGCCGCCATGCCCAGGCCCCAGCTCAGCCCTACCACCAGGATCGTGAAGGCCACGGTGACCAGGAAGGAGTTCAGCAGCTCCTGGCCGATCGGGGTGTTGACGTCGACGGCGATCCGGTAGTTCTCCAGACCCGCGAAGGGCGCTTCGGTCCAGCGGCGGATGAAGAACTTCGTGAGTTCCACGAAGCTCATCCAGAAGCCGGTCACCATCGGGACGATGTGGATCAGCACCTCCAGCACCACGGCGGGCAGCAGGATCAGGTACGGGAACCAGGTGCGCTTCGTGCGGCGGGGCGTCGGAGGGGGTCCGGAGGTCGGCGCGGGGGCCGAGGTCCCGGAACGGGAGGTGAGGGTCATGGGGGTCCTTCGGAGGGGAGCGGATCGGAGCGGCCGACGGGGCGGGGACCGTGGTGGGTCCCCGCCCCTCGGCCGGCGGGCGCTCAGGCGCGGATGGAGTCCTGGGCCGTCTGCATCGCGGTGAGGACGTCCTCGCGGGTGACCTTCCCGCCGGTGGCGATGGTCGCGAACATCGAGTTCATCGCCTGGCCGACGGTGGTCTCGAACTGGTCCTCCCACGGCACCAGCGGGAGCGGGGCGGAGCGCTCGGAGTAGACCTCCATGAACATGTCCGCCTGCTCGGAGTCCTCGGTGAAGGTGGGCTCGCCGTCCACCAGCACGGGCAGCGAGGCGAAGGGCTTGCCGAGCTCGGCCTGGGTCTCCGGCGAGGTCATGAACTTCAGGAACGCCAGGGCGCCGTCGCGGTTGTCGGTGTCCGCCATGGCGGCCAGGTTGATGCCGGCCAGGTGCGAGGCGCAGTCGTCCACGGCGTCGGCCGGGGCGGGGAAGGGGATCGCCTTGAACTCCTCGGGCTTCATGCCCTGGGACTCGATGGTGGCGTTGGCGTTGTTCTGGTTGATGATCATCGCCGCCTGCTTGTTGGCGAAGGCGGTGACGGACTTGGTGCCGTTGTCGAACTGCGCATTGGAGGGATTGACGACCTTGTGCTCCTGCATGAGGTCCAGGTAGCGCAGGATCCCGTCGACCACGCCGTCCTCGGTGGAGGTGGGCTTGCCGTCCTCGCTGTTCAGGGCGGCGCCGTTCTGGGTGGCGTTGATGAAGGCGAAGTGGTTGTTCTCGGTGTACGAGCCCGCGGCGAGGGACATGCCGTACACGTCCTTGTCCGGATCGGTGAGCTTCTTCGCGGCCTCGACCATCTCCTCCCAGGTGGTGGGGGGCTCGATGCCGGCGTCCTCGAACATCTTCACGTTGTAGTACATCCCGTAGGCCAGGCCGTACAGCGGGATCGAGGTGGGGGCGGTGTCCACCGCGCCGCCGGTGGCGAGAGCCGCCTCGACGTAGCGATCGCGGCCGCCGAGCGCCTCGAACTCCGCATCGCCCAGCTCGAGCAGCCCGCCGGTGGCCTGCAGGCTCACGCCCCAGGTGTTGCCGATGTTGAGCACGTCCGGGCCCTGCCCGGAGGTGATCGCGGTCTGGATGCGGGTCTGGAGATCGGCCCAGCCGATGACCTCGAGGGACACCTCGATGCCGGACTCCTCGGTGAACTTCTTCAGGACGGGGGTGAGCACCTCCTTGTCGTTCTCGAGGCTGGTGCCCTGGTTGGAGGCCCAGTAGGTGAGCGAGTCGGGGGAGTCGTCGGACCCGCCGCCGCCCGAGCCGGAGCCGCAGGCGGCGAGGCCCGCGGCGGTCACGGCGGCGAGAGGGGCGGCGGACAGAAGGGTGCGTCGTCGCATCGGGGGGCTCCTTGGTGCGCCGTCTTCGATGAGCGGTCGCCGAGAGGGATCAACGAGGGGTTGCCGCTCGGGTCGTCGTGGACCCGGAGCGCACTACTTAATCGATTCGAAACTTAATCGATTCGGTGAGTATGGCGGGGGTGGGAGGGCGCTGTCAACGAGGGGAGGTCACGGAGCGGTCACGCCTGTCCGGGAGGCGTGACCGCCGTGCGGTCGCGCCGACGTCGGCCGCTCAGCGGCGGGCGGTCGAGGCCCGGTGCACGAGCGTCGCCGGGGTGTTCCCGCAGCTGCTGCCGCCCGGGACCCGCCCCTCGATCTTCTGCACCAGCAGGTCTCCGGCGGTGCGGCCCATGTCGAAGGGGCGACGGTTCAGGGCCGTGATCCCCGGTGCCGCGACCTCGGCGATGAGCGAGTCGTCCCAGCTCACCAGGCCCAGATCGCGGGGAACCTCCAGCCCTTCAGCGGCGGCCGCGCGCAGGGCTCCCAACGCGATCAGATCGCTCGAGGCGACGACCGCGGGGCGCGAGCTGAGATCGTGGTCGGCCTCCAGGAGGGCGCGGTAGCCGGAGTCGGCGGTGTAGGCGCCGGGGATGTGCTGATGGGGGATGCCGTGCTCCGCGCACAGCCGGCGCAGCAGGTCCAGGCGCCGCCGCTCGTGCGCGAACTGGACCGGACCCGTGAGCTGCAGGCAGCCGTCGTAGCCGGTGTCCACGATGTGCTCGACCACCGTGGCGGCGTCGTCGGGCTCCGCGGTCGTCACCTGCACGTAGTCCTCGGGGCCCTCATAGTGGCCGAGCACCGCGAAGTCCAGCGACACGGACTCCAGGACCGCCGGGCGGTGGTCGTCCTCGGCGATGTCCAGCAGCACCACCCCGTCCACGCGCCGCTGGTGGGCCCAGGTGCGGAACACCTCGATCTCGTCATCCGCGCCGCCGCGCACGAAGCGGATCAGCAGCTCATAGCTGTGGGCGCTGGTCGCCGACTCGATGCCCGCGGTGACGGCCGAGTAGAACGGCTCGCGGGAGAGCTCCTCCGGGTCGCGCACCAGCACCAGTCCGATGTTCCCGCTCCGGCCACGGCGCAGCGCCTGGGCCCCCGAGTGCGGGGTCCATCCCACCTCGCGCGCGTGCTCGAGCACCCGCTCCCGCGTCGCCGCGCTCACCCCGGGCTTGTCGTTGAGTGCGTAGCTCACCGTGGCAGGGGAGATCCCGAGGTCACGGGCGATCGTGGCGACGGTCGGGCGATGAGGTTTCCGCGGCATGGGGCGCTTCCGGGTCGGCGGCGGCGAGGCCGGGGCAGGGCGTGGACCGGCGCGGACGTCGCACAGGTGCGCGCCGCGGCCAGGTTGCGCACATGATAGGTCCCAGGACTGGACCGCCCGCCGTAGGGTCGGAGGATGACGCTTCCCACCGCGGCCGCCCCGGACCAGGTCTCCGTCTCGCACTGCCTGCTGGATGCGCAGGGACGGGTGCTCTCCGCGCACGGGGCAGATCGCCCGTACTACGCCGCGAGCACGATCAAGCTGCACGTCCTGCTGGCCGCGCTCGAGGCCGCCGAGGAGGGTCGGATCGACCTCGCCGCGTCGGTCCCGGCGACGCGCACCTTCCTCGGGGCCGACGGGGTGCCCTTCACCCTGGGCGGTGACCATCTCGACCCCACGCATCCGGCGGAGGGAGCCGGGATCGAGGTGGCGGAGCTGCTGCGGCGCATGATCGACCGCTCCAGCAACGAGGCCACCGACCACGTGATCGAGCTGGTGGGTCTCGACGCCGTCGCAGAGATGATCGCGCAGCTGGGACTGCGCTCCACGCGCGTCGAGCGGCTGATCGGCGACGCCTCCGCGCTCGCCGCCGGCGCGACCAACGAGACCGGCGCGGCGGATCTGGCCGCCACCCTGCTCGCCGCTGTGCGCGGCGCCGGGAGCGGGGACGCGGGGGAGGGTGCGACGGAGGGCGCGGCGCCCCTCGTGCCGGCGACGCCCCTCTTGCCGGCCTCGCGCACCCTGGCGCTCTCCGCGCTGCGCGCGCAGCAGATCCCGGTGATCGCGACCGCGCTGCGCCCCGGGGTCGACCACGGCTCGAAGTCCGGCTGGGTCGACGGCTACCGCCACGACGTCGCGTTCGTCGGCGACCCCGACGGGCCCGGCCTGCGCGTGCTCGCCGTGATGACGGCGGGCCTGGAGCCGTCGGCCGCCGACGCCCGCATCACGGGCCTCGTGCGGGACCTGCTGCCCGAGGTCAGCGTCTGAGGGCCACCCGGCGCGCGCCCGCGTACTCGCCGATCGGGTCGTACTCGGTCAGCGACATGATCTCCACGCTGCGGGAGGCGTTGGGGGCCTGCATGATGAGGTCGTCGCCCACGTACAGGGCGACGTGCCGGATCGAGTCGCCGCCCGGCTCGCTCGCGAAGAACACCAGGTCACCGGGCTGAAGGTCCTCCCGTTCCACCGGCTCGAGGTCGGAGTGGCGCATCTGGTCCCCGGCGTCGCGGTCGATCGTGATGCCGTGGTGGTGGAACAGCGTGTACGTGTAGCCGGAGCAGTCGAAGCCGTACGCGCTCACCCCGGCCCACAGGTAGCGCAGCCCCAGGAACCTCTCACCCGTGGCGATGATGTCCTCGGCGCTGGGCTGCGGCGGGGTCTCGCCCAGCTCGCGCACCACCACGTCGTCGACGGGCAGGTGCGCGGGGGCAGCCCCGGGGACGGCCACCCGCACGGAGCGGCCGGTGCGACCCAGCACCGGCAGGATCGTGTCGAAGGAGACGTCGATCCCGGGATGCGTGCCCGCGGGGGAGCCGCTGAGCGTGCTGGTCAGGGCCGTGACCGTGGCGGTCGGGGAGGAGGCGGCGAGGGCGGCGAACTCCGGGTCCGCCACGAGATGGATGCGCGGCACCCAGCCCGGGTAGCCGCGGGGGTCGCGCGGGGTGCCCTGGGCGGTGACCACGATGTGGGCCCAGTCGCCGGCGATCTCGTCGACGATCACCTCGCTGCCCAGCACCGCCTGCGACTCGAGCTCGCCGGTGAGCCAGCGCCTGGTCTCGGTGTCCTGCATGTTCGCGTTCCAGGCGTCGAGGTCCACAGGCGTGGTCAGCGAGGGGTCGTCGATGCCGGGCCGGGCGGTGTCCGGCTCGACCCACAGCGTGGTCGCGGTGACGGCGACGTGCGCGACGGCGCCGGGCTCGATGCCGGCACCTGCGGCGGGCGCGGTCCCGGTGCGGCCGACGTGCACGCCGGCGGGTGCAGCTGCCGCGGCCCCGCTGCCGCCATCGGCCAGGGCGGGAGCCAGCCCGCCGAGGCCCGCGACGGCGAGCCCGGCGGTGCCGGTCGCGGCCAGGCGCAGACCGTCCCGTCGGGACAGGCTGCGGGCGGCGCGGGGGAGACGGGGGTCAGGGCGGTGCGAGGTCATGCGAGCTCCTTCGTCGGGTCCCGCAGAGAGCGGGCCGGTGATCCTGGGCGGGCCGGCGGCCGCTGTCGGTGGGGCCGCCGGCCGGAGTGCGGGTGGATGCTCAGCGACCACCCCCTGGCGTCGAGGAGACGTCACCCCTGACGGAGATCTTCTCGGCGGAGGCGTCGGCCGCGGGGTCGGCGTCGGTCCCCGGATCCAGCAGCCCCAGTCCCAGCCCGGGCCCGCCCGTGAGGCGCAGCCAGGCGCCCTCCTGGACGTACCCGCCCCCGGGGACGTCGGAGGCGAACCAGGCCGGCGGGTCCAGATCGATCATCGTGATCGCCGGATGGGCGATCGCGAGATGCGCGGCGGCGGTGATCGAGATCCGCGGCTCCATCATCGAGCCGATCATGCACTCGATCCCCGCCTGCTGGGCGACGTCCGCGATCGCGAGCGCCCCGCGCAGCCCGCCGGTCTTGGCGAGCTTGATGTTCAGCAGATCGCAGGCCCCGGCGTCGACCAGGCGCCGGGCATCCTCGGCGGTCCACACCGCCTCGTCGGCCATGATCGGCACGTCCACCGCGGCGGTGACCCGGGCGAGGCCCTCGAGATTGGCGGCGGCGACGGGCTGCTCGACCAGGTCGATCGGGAGGGCGTCGGCCGTGAAGCCGGCGATGATCTCGATCGCCTGCTCGGGGTCCCAGCCCTGGTTGGCGTCCAGCCGCAGCCGGGCCCGGGGAGCGGCCTCGACCACCGCGGCCAGCCGCTCGCGGTCCAGGGAGATGTCGCGCCCCAGCTTGATCTTGAGGATCTCCTCCCCGGCGCGGACCGCCTCGTGCGCCCGGGCCGCCATCACCTCGGGCTCCTCGAGCGAGATCGTCATGTCGTTCATCAGCCCGTCGGCCACGCGGCCGCCGAGCAGCTCGACCAGGGGCCGGCCGGCCGCGCGGGCCCAGGCGTCGTGGAGGGCCACCTCGAGCGCGGCCTTCGCGCTGGTGGCTCCGTCGAGTGCTCCGGCGACCCGAGCCGAGAGGGCGACCACGGAGTCGGTGACGCCCTCCACCGCGCCCCGCAGCGGGCCGTCCAGCGCGGCGGCGATGCTGCTCGCGGACTCGCCGGTGACCGCGCGGGTCTCCGCCGCGGAGCCCTGGCCGCGCACGCCGCCCTCCAGCTCCACCTCCGCGACCACGTACTCGACCGCCTCGGTGCGCCGGGCGGCGGTGACGAAGGGGCGCAGCAGCGGGGCGCGATGGCGGTGCCAGCGCACCGCGACCACGTGCAGCGGGTTCGCTCCGGCGGCGAGGGTCTCGGCCCTGCTCTCGGCCCCGTTCACAGCGCCGACATGATCTGTGCGGAGGCGAGGCCCACGAAGGTGCCCATGAACGAGCCGATCAGCGCGAACAGCACGCCCACCGGGACCAGCTGCTTGTTGAAGGCCGCGGCGACCACGGGGGCGGAGGCGATGCCGCCCACGTTCGCGGTCGAGGCGACGGCCAGCGAGAACAGCTCGACCTTCGCGATCTTGGCGTACACCAGCATGATCGCGGCGTGGATCGCCAGCACGATCACGCCGATCACCAGGTACAGCGGCGCCTGCGTGAGCGCGGAGAAGTCGGAGCCGGAGGCGATCTGCCCGATGACCACGAACAGCATCAGCGTCGCGACCTCGCTCGTGCCCGCCGTGCCGCCCAGCGGCGTCACCGCCACCACCAGCCCGAGCACGGAGACGAACAGGATCGACCAGGTGGTGCCGTTGATGACCGCCCCGAACTCGGGCAGCAGCCCGCCGGCCCAGATCGAGGCCGTCGAGACCAGGATCGAGCCGAACACGGCGATGGACAGCGACGCGACGGTGATCGGCCGCTCCTGCTCGACGTGCTCGCCGGCGTGGGCGTCGAGGTAGGAGACGTCCGCCTTGGTCCAGCGGTTGAAGCGCGGGGAGATCGCCACGGAGGCGAACATCAGCATCAGCCACACCGAGTACATGATCGTGTCGGTGATCAGGGCGTAGCCGAAGATGTTCTCCGGCGCCTGCAGGATGTCCTGCACCGCGACCATGTTCGCGCTGCCGCCCGTCCAGGAGGCCAGCAGCGCCCCGAACACCTTCCACGCCTCAGGGTGCAGCGCGCTCTGGAACGCGGTGACCACCACGATCATCGCCACGAACAGCGAGGCGGAGGCGACGAACATCGTCAGCAGCAGCTTCGGGCCCAGCCGGATGATCTTGCGCAGGTCGCAGCCGAAGAGGAACAGGAAGATCATCGCCGGCAGCAGGACGTCCTTGACCTCGGCGATCGGGGCGCGGGTGGCCTCGTCGTGCCCGAAGACGCCGACGGTGTTCAGCCCCGCGCACAGCAGATACATGAAGACCATCCCGGGCACGAACCGGAACACCTTCCATCCGGTGGTGCGCTCGAGCACGATCAGCACGCACGACAGTCCGAGCAGGACGCCGAGCATGAGCAGGCCATCGGTGATCACAGAGGTCTCCTGGGAGGGGGAGGGACAGCACCGCCGCCCGGGAACAAAAAAATCGGAAGCACCGAGGACCGTCACCTGCGGGCAGGTGCGATCACGGTGCTTCCGACGGGATCCGGTGCGGTGAGGCACCGGGCGGGCGGCAGCAGGATTCGATTATGCGGGCGGAGCGGCCGAGAGATCGCGGTACTTCGCGGCGGCGTTGCGCACGGCGGTGGCAAGCGCCCTCTGCGAGGACCCGTGGTATCTCTCGGTGATCGTCCCGACCAGCGCGTCATCCTCGAGCAGCGACCGACCCACCAGGAGCTCGCGGACGAACTCGACGGTGAGCGTCAACGTGGCGGTGCAGTCCGCTGAGCGGATGACGTGGGTCTCAGTATCGACCACGAGCCCGATGAAGAAAAGCCCCCACTGCGTGGTGATCGGGTTGTTGGTCGGGGACTTCGCCTCGCCGGTGAGATAGATGGTGCCGGGCATGGGGAGAGTCTAGGCAGGTCGCACGGCGGCGGTGGTCGGTTCCCGCCCCGGCGGATCGGTACCATCGGGGCCGATGGCGCACCGGGAACGGACCCGGCGCGTCGGACCTTCCCCCGGACCGCCGTCGATCAAGGAGGATCACCGTGTCCAGCACCCCCGTCCCCGGCGCCGAGGCGGAGACCCCGCCGCCCGCCCACGTCGACCCCGCCCGGCAGCGCGACCACCGCCGCTGGACGCCGACGAAGATCGCGATCTGGTCGGTCATCGCGCTGCTCGGCGGCGCCGGCTGGTTCATGCTCGCCGTCTACCGCGGCGAGAGCGTCAACGCGATCTGGTTCGTGTTCGCCGCGGTCTGCTCGTACCTCATCGCGTACCGCTTCTACGGGAAGTTCATCGAGGACAAGCTCGTGCGGCCGAACGACCGCCGCGCCACCCCGGCCGAGTACGCGCACGACGGCAAGGACTTCGTCCCCACCGACCGCCGCATCCTCTTCGGCCACCACTTCGCCGCGATCGCCGGAGCCGGGCCCCTCGTCGGCCCCGTGATCGCCGCGCAGATGGGCTACCTGCCGGGCACGATCTGGATCGTGGTCGGCGTGATCCTCGCCGGCGCCGTCCAGGACTTCCTGGTGCTGGTGGTCTCCATGCGCCGCGGCGGCCGCTCGCTGGGCAAGATGGCCCGCGACGAGCTGGGCCTCGTGGGCGGCATCGCCGCGTTCATCGCGACCCTGTCGATCATGCTGATCATCGTCGCGATCCTCGCCATGGTGGTCGTCAACGCCCTCGGCGAGAGCGCCTGGGGCGTGTGGAGCGTGGGCCTGACCATCCCGATCGCGATCTTCATGGGCTTCTACCTGCGCTACCTCCGCCCCGGCAAGGTCTTCGAGGTCTCCGTGATCGGCTGCGCGCTGCTGCTGCTCGCGATCATCTCGGGTCGCTGGGTCGCCGAGAGCGGCTGGGGCGCCGAGCTCTTCCACATCGAACGGCCCTGGCTGGCGATCGCCATCATCGTCTACGGCTTCCTCGCCGCGGTGCTGCCGGTGTGGGTGCTGCTGGCCCCGCGCGACTACCTCTCGACCTTCATGAAGATCGGCACGATCGTGATGCTCGCGCTCGCGATCGTGGTGGTGCGCCCCGTCATCGAGTCCCCGGCGGTCAGCGAGTTCGCCTCCCGCACCGACGGGCCCGTGTTCACCGGCGCCCTGTTCCCCTTCCTCTTCGTGACCATCGCCTGCGGCGCCCTGTCCGGGTTCCACGCGATGATCTCCTCGGGCACCTCCCCGAAGCTCGTCGAGAAGGAGTCGCAGGCCCGCATGATCGGATACGGCGGCATGCTCATGGAGTCCTTCGTGGCGATCATGGCGCTGGTCGCGGCGGTCTCCATCGACCAGGGCATCTACTACGCGATGAACTCGTCGGCCGCCGCGACCGGCGGGACCGCCGAGGGCGCCGCGCAGTTCGTGAACTCCCTCGGGCTCACCGGGGTGCACGTCGACGCCGCGACGCTCGAGCAGACCGCGAAGGATGTGGGCGAGGAGTCGATCGTCTCGCGCACCGGCGGTGCCCCCACGCTCGCCGTGGGTCTCGCCGGGATCATGCACAAGCTGGTCGGCGGCGCGGGGATGATGGCGTTCTGGTACCACTTCGCCATCATGTTCGAGGCGCTGTTCATCCTCACCAGCGTCGACGCCGGCACCCGTGTGGCCCGCTTCATGCTCGCCGATCTGCTGGGCTCCGCGAACAAGCGGTTCCGCGACCCGTCCTGGCGGCTCGGCGCCTGGCTGACCACCGCGCTGATGGTCCTGGGATGGGGATCGATCCTCATGATGGGCGTGCTCGATCCGCTGGGCGGCATCAACACCCTGTTCCCGCTGTTCGGCATCGCGAACCAGCTGCTGGCGGCCGTGGCGCTGTCCATCTGCCTGGTGGTCTTCGCCCGCAAGGGCCACCGCTGGATCCTGCTCGCGATCGCCGTGCCGATGGTGTTCACCGCCGTGATCACCGTGTACGGCTCGTTCCTGAAGATCTTCTCCCCGGACCCGAAGGTGGGCTACTGGGCCAACCACCTCGCCTACCGCGATGCGCTCGCGGCGGGGGAGACCAGTCTGGGCCTGGCCACCACGGCGGAGGACATGCGCACCGTCGTGTTCAACACCGCCGTGCAGGGCTCGCTGTCGATCCTGTTCGTGGTGTGCGCGCTGATCGTCATGGTCGTCGCGATCTGGCGCACCGTGCAGGCGCTGCGCGGCCAGAACCTGCTGGACACCGAGGACCCGTTCATCGAGTCCGAGTACTTCGCCCCGGCCGGGATGGTGCCCACCCCGGCGGAGAAGGAGCTGCAGGGACGCTGGGGCGAGTACTTCACCCGACACCCGGAGAAGGACCTCGGCGGAGGGGGCCACCACTGATGGCGCCGGTGATCGAGGTGCTGAAGGAGGTGCGGCGGTTCGCGCGCGGCATCGTCGGCTCCGACGCCTACGACAAGTACCTCGCCCACCACCACGTGACCGGCTGCGCGCACGAACCGCTCAGCGAGCGCGAGTTCTGGCGCATGCGCTACGCCGAGCAGGACCGCGACCCCCGCGGCCGCTGCTGCTGAGGCCGGGCCGCCGCGGCTGCCGCCCGGCTGCCACGGCTGCCCAGGCTGCCCGAGTTCTGCGAGCTGAGGACCGATGCGCACACCGACATCGGTCCTCAGCTCGCAGAACTGGGTGCCGGGGCCGGTGGGGCCGGTGGGGCCGGTGGGTCAGGCGGAGGCGGCGAGGGCGTCGACGGCTCGGATCAGCCCCAGGTGGCTGAACGCCTGGGGGAAGTTCCCGGCCATGCGCCCGGCCCCGCCGTCGAACTCCTCGGCGAACAGGTGCAGATCGTTCCCGCAGGCCAGGAGGGTCTGCAGGAGCGCCTCCGCCTCGTCCCGCCGGCCGGAGGCGGCGTACTGCTCGACCAGCCAGAAGCAGCACACCAGGAAGGGATGCTCGTCCCCGGGCAGGCCGTCCTGCCCCTGGGTGCGGTAGCGCAGGATCAGACCGCCCTCGGTGAGCAGGTCCTGCTCGATGCGCGCGACGGTGGCGAGCATGTGCGGGTCATCGGCCGGCAGGAAGCCGGTGTGCGGGATCTGCAGCAGCGACGCATCGACCTCGGCGGATCCGTAGGTCTGGGTGAAGGCGCCGTCGGCACCCGTCCCCTGCTCGAGGACCTCCTCGCGCACCTGGTCGCGCAGCCGCTCCCAGCGGGAGATCTCCTCGGTCGAGGCGGGCAGGCCGTGCTCGCGCACCGCCCGTACCGCGCGGTCGAAGGTCGCCCACACCATCACCCGGCCGTGGGTGAAGAACGCCGGTTCCCCGCGCATCTCCCAGATGCCCTGGTCCGGGTCGTCGAGATGGTCCTCGGTGTAGCGGATCAGCGCCTTCTGCAGCGGCCAGGACCAGCGGGTCTCCTCGAGACCCGCGTCCCGCATGGCCGCCAGGGCGATCATCACCTCGCCCACCACATCGGCCTGGTACTGCCCGGCGGCGCCGTTGCCGATCCGCACCGGCGAGGAGCTCGCATACCCCGGCAGGTGCTCGAGCTCGCGCTCGGGCAGATTCCGGTCGCCGGTGATCGAATACATGATCTGCAGCCGCTCGGGGTCGCCGGCGATCGCCCGCAGCAGCCAGTCCCGCCAGCTCGCGGCCGCGTCCACGTGACCGTGGGCGAGCAGCGCCTCGAGCGAGAGTGCGGCGTCGCGCAGCCAGCAGAAGCGGTAGTCCCAGTTGCGCACTCCGCCGAAGTCCTCCGGCAGGCTCGTGGTGGGGGCGGCGACGATGCCGCCCGTGCGGCGATGGGTGAGCGCCTTGAGCACGAGCAGGGAGCGGGTGACCGGCTCGGTGTACTCCTCCTCGACCCGCACCGCTCCGAGCCAGTGGGACCACTCGGCGACCGTGGTCGCGAGCGCGGCCTCCACATCCGGTGCGGCAGGGACCGACTGCCAGGACGGGAACCAGGTGAGCACCCAGGCGGCGGTCTCCCCGGCGCGCAGAGGATGTCTCCCGTGATGCGCGCGATGCTTCCCCACCAGGGCGGGGCCGTGCAGGGCGATCCCGTCGCCGCCGGCGACGGCGATCAGCACGCCCTCGCCGCCCACGTCCTGGCCGCGGCGCACCCACGGCACCGCCTGCCCGTACTCGAAGCGGATCCTCAGCTCCTGGACCACCTCGACCTCTCCTTCGACGCACTCGACGGCGCGCACCAGGTCGGCGAGATCGTGGAGGTCGCCGGACAGCGAGGAGGCGCTGCCCGGACGCGAGCCGGCGGTCGCGGCGACCGGCTCGTCGACGGCGTCGGCGGTCCCGCTCGCCTCCGTGATCGGCATGAACTCCGTGATCACCGCCGTGCCGGTGGGGGAGCGCCAGGTCGTCTCGAGCACCATGGTGCCGGGGAGGTAGCGGCGCGAGAGTACCTCGCCGTCGGCGATCCGCAGCGACCAGTGCCCGTTCTCCTCGGTGCCGAGCAGGGAGCAGAGCAGCGCGTCGGAGTCGAAGCGCGGCAGGCACAGCCAGTCGATGTCTCCCTCCCGCGTCACGAGTGCAGAGGCGCGCTGGTCGGACAGCAGGGCGTGGTCTTCGATGAGTGCACCGGTCATGCTCCCAGTCCACCACGCGGACGCCCGCCCCGGACGCAGATCGACCGATCGCTCACCGTGCCGGTGGCCACCGAGCGCGCCGCACGACCGTGCGGTGGGAGAGCCGTCGCGGACTCGGCCGCGGTTCCGATCAGGAGGGGCCCGGCACGGGGTGGTGGGAGGCGATCGACAGACGGTTGTAGGTGTTCATCAGGATCGCGGCCCACTCCAGGACGGTGAACGCATCGTCCCCCAGCGCCTCGCGGGCCAGGATCAGATCGCGATCGCGCACCGAGGGGTCGGGCAGGAACGTGAGCGTCTCGCCGAGCAGGAGTGCGGCGCGCTCGACCTCGTCGAAGGAGGGGGAGTCCCTCCACACGGGAAGCTGTGCCAGCCGCTCCTGGGCGACGCCCGCCCTGAGCGCCTTGCGGGAATGCACATGGACGCAGTACGCGCAGCCGTTGAGCTGGGAGATGCGGAGAATCATGAGCTCCGTGGTGGACCGGGCGACCCCGGCCCGGCCCGCCGCGGTGCCGATGCCGGCGGCCACCTGCCCCAGCTGCTGCCAGGCGTCGGGATGGGAACGGTCCAGGAAGGGCAGCGAGCTCATGGCGGCCAGGATAGGCGGTCGGGCCCGGGGAGCGGGCCCGGTTCCCCGACCGACCGCACCGCCGCACCGTCGCACCGCCGCACTGCGGTGCTGCATTCCGTGCGCGCACGGCACCGACGTCACCGAGGAAATCGTCCCGGTGACCCGCCGACCAGGCCGCCTCGCGGCGACGAGGGCCCGGCGGAGGGGATCGCCACGGTCTACCGTGGCCCCATGAGCACCACGGAGCACACCACGGAGCACACGGCGGAGCCGATGACGGAGTCGACGACGGGGCGCCTCGCCGTCGACGTGCTCGTGATCGGCTGGGGCAAGGGCGGGAAGACGCTCGCCGCGACCCTCGCCGCCTCGGGCACCCGCGTCGCCCTGGTCGAGCAGTTCGACACCATGCACGGCGGGACCTGCATCAACATCGGCTGCGTGCCCACCAAGACCCTCGTCCACGACGCCGAGCAGCGCCGCGAGGACGACGACCCGCAGCAGTTCTGGGGGCGGGCCGTGGCCCGCCGGGACACCGTCGTGGGAGCGATGCGCGAGGTCAACCACGCGATGCTCGCCGATCTCGACACGGTCACGCTGATCGACGGCCGGGCGCGCTTCGTCGGGGAGCGGACGGTCGAGGTGGCCGGCGGGGAGGATCTGCTCGTGGTCACCGCGCCGGTGGTCGTGGTGAACACCGGCGCGGTCCCGGTGCGGCCGGACCTGCCCGGGGCGCACCTCCCGCGGGTCCACGACTCCACCTCGCTCCAGCACGTGAGCCCGTTCCCACGCAGCCTCGCGGTCATCGGCGCCGGGCCGATCGGGCTCGAGTTCGCCGCGATGTTCGCCGGGTACGGCGCGGAGGTCACCGTGCTGAACCGCCGGGAGCGCCTGCTGCCCGACGAGGACGACGAGGTCGCCGACGAGGTCGCCGCCGTGCTCGAGGGCGAGGGGATCGCGCTGTGGCACTCCGCCTCGGCGACGCGCATCGAGGAGGGGGCGACGGCCGCGAGCGTGATCGCGCAGGTGGGCGACGCCGAGCGACGGCTCGAGGTCGAGGCCGTGCTGCTCGCCACCGGGCGCCGTCCAGCGACGGACGGCCTGGGCCTCGAGGCTGCGGGCGTCGAGACCGACGAGCGCGGCGCGATCGTGGTCGATGATCGGCTGCGCACGAGCGCCGACGGGGTGTTCGCGATCGGCGACGTGCACGGCGGCGCCCAGCACACCTACCTCTCGCTCGACGACTTCCGCATCGTGCTCTCCCAGCTCACCGGCGACGGCGCGCGCAGCACCGCGGACCGGGTCGCGGTCCCGACCACGACCTTCCTCACCCCGCCGCTCGCGGCCGTCGGCCTCACCGAGGGGGAGGCGCTCGCCGAGGGGCGGGATGTGCTGGTCGCCGTCCAGAAGGTCGCGACCATCAAGGCGATGCCCCGTCCCAAGGCGGTCGGCGACCCGCGGGGGATCGTGAAGCTCGTGGTCGACGCGCGGACCGATCAGCTGCTCGGCGCGCGGCTCTTCCACGTCGACGCGCAGGAGGTCATCAACCTCCTCGCGCTCGCGATGCGCACCGGCACCACGGCCACGCAGCTGCGGGACGGGATCTGGACCCACCCCTCCTCGACCGAGGCGCTCAACGAGACGCTCGGGAAGCTCGCCCCGCCGGAGTGAGCCGCGGCCGGGCAGGCACCCCGGATCCGGGGGGAGGGGTGAGAGCGGGGGTCAGTCCTCGTCGGCCGACGGTGCCGCCGCGGGACCAGCGCCGGTGACGAACTCGCTCAGGTGCTGGGACAGCGCCAGGCGGCTCGGCTCGTGGCAGTACATCAT
Source organism: Brachybacterium ginsengisoli (assembly GCF_002407065.1). Taxonomy (NCBI): domain Bacteria; kingdom Bacillati; phylum Actinomycetota; class Actinomycetes; order Micrococcales; family Dermabacteraceae; genus Brachybacterium; species Brachybacterium ginsengisoli. Next base: position 3,376,747 of record NZ_CP023564.1, on the reverse strand, counting down.
GTGCCCCGCCTCGTAGTACTCGATGCGGATCCGCTCGGCGTAGTCCTCGCGCGGGATCGCCAGCTGGGCGAGCACGTGCTCGCTCGCATGGAAGGGCGTGGCCGCGTCGTGGTAGCCGTGGGAGACCAGCACCTTCGTGTGCGGGGACTTCCGCAGCACGCGGGACAGGTCCGAGGCGACCTCGACGGAGCGATTCTCGAAGTCCTTGTAGCTCCAGGGATGCACCCGGCCGGACATGATCTCGTAGACCACGTCGCTGGAGAACTCGAGCTCCCCGCGCAGGTACTGGTTGATGGTCGCCGTGTACGAGGGGGCGAGCTGGTCGATCGACGGATCGGTCTCCATCCGCGCCGAGTTCCCGTTCCCCGCCGGGGCGGAGAAGCGGCCGTCGATCCGGCCGGTGACCAGGCCGCGGTCCCGCTGCAGCTCGGCGAGGAAGGCCAGGTGCTCCACCCGCAGGTCCGCGCGCTCCACCCACTCCGGGTCCACGCCGATCAGGGCGCCGATCCGTGCGGCTGCCTCCTGCTTCTGCTCCGGGGCGAGCCGCAGCCCCGCCGCGAGCAGCGCCGGGTACTCCTGCTCGGCGAAGGCCTCGGCCTCGTCGACCACGTCCTGCAGCATCCGGTCCTCGTGCTTGCCGTGGGCGTGCGCGATCGCGGCGTAGGTGGGCAGGTAGTGGAGGTAGGGCCGGTCGTTGCCCGCGGAGAACACGATGCTGCCGAAGTCGAGCACGGGGGAGATCAGGGCGATCCCGGCCACGGCCACGTAGTAGCGGTCCATGAGGCGCGCGGCCACGGCGGAGGCGCGCGTGGTGCCGTAGGACTCGCCGGCCAGGAAGATCGGCGAGGTCCAGCGCTGATGGCGGGTCAGCCAGTCGATGACGAAGGCGGCGATGAGGTCGCGGTCCTCGGCCAGGCCGTGGTGGCGGGCCGGCTTCTGACCGGGCGCCGGGCGGGAGAAGCCGGTGGTCATCGCGTCGACCACCACGAGGTCCGCGTCCTTCAGGATCGTCTCGTGGTTGTCGAGCAGCTGGTGCGGGGGAGCGGCCGGTGCGCCCGCGTCCCCGGAGTCCACGCGGCGCGGACCCAGCAGGCCCAGGTGCAGCCACACCGTCGAGGCGCCCGGGCCGCCGTTGAAAGCGAACACCACCGGTCGCGCGGCGTCCCCGGAGCTGACCACGTAGGAGACGGAGAACAGCTCGGCGAAGGCGGCCCCGCGCCCGTACTCCTCGCCCTCGGGCTCCTCCTTCAGCACCACGGTGCCGGCGGTGGCCGTGTAGTCCAGCGGACCGTCCGGCAGGGAGAGCGAGTGGAGGGTGGTGACCAGGTGGTCCTCGGGCGTCGCGGCGGCCGACGGGTCGGAGGCCCGCCCGGAGTCGGCCTGTCCTGCGGCGGTGTCGGCGGTGCGGGGCTGCTCGGTCACGCGGGCTCCTTCGGATCGGTGGCGTCGGCACTGATGCTACGTGCCCCGGCGCGACGACGCCCCCGCTCCCTCTCGCGGCGGAGGGGAGCGGGGGCGTCGTCGATGCGGACGGCAGGCGGGCCCGTGGCCCGCCCGTGCCGCGGCCTCAGCCGGCCGGGGCGATGTCCTTGGGGGTCTCGGCCCCCTCCTCGTTGTCGCTCACGACGATGCGCAGCGGCTCGAGCTTCGTCCAGGCCACGAAGCCCAGCGCCACGACCACCATCACGATGCCGGCCCAGAGGTTGGCGTTGACGCCTCCGGTCTTGGCGGCCTCGGCGTCGTCGAAGCCGAACAGCCCGGCACCCACCAGCAGCAGGCCGAAGAGCCCGATCAGCGAGCCGATGAAGATGCGGATGTCGAAGGCGCCGACGGTCTCGACGTGCGCGCCCTCGGTCGCGGAGTCGCTGGATTCCTTGTGTGCATTCATGGTGTCTCTCCTTCGTCGGCTCACGCGAAGATGATGTTCAGGATGATGACCATGACGAGCGCGATGCCCGCCATGGGGGCCGGGCGCCGCCAGAACGGGAGGTCCTTCTCGTCCTGGTCGACGAGGTCGGCCCGCGGTGTCTCGGAGTACACCAGGCCCTTCAGCTCATGGGCGGGCTTCGGCGCCGTCACCTGCGTGACCACGACGGAGACCACGATGTCGACCACGAAGGCGGTCGCGGCGCTCACGAAGGCGAGGCCCTGGCCCGGCAGCTCGAAGGCGCCGAAGAAGGTCGAGGAGGACCACAGCGCCACGGCGGCCAGGGTGCCGGAGACGAGGCCGGTCCAGCCGGCGGTCGGGGTCATCCGCTTCCAGAACATGCCGAGGATGAAGGTCGCGAACAGCGGGGCGTTGAAGAACCCGAACAGGGTCTGCAGGTAGTCCATCAGGTTCGAGAACTGCCCGGCGATCAGCGCGGTGAAGATGGCGATCACGCAGGCCGCCGCGGTCGCGATGCGGCCGACGTTGGTGTAGTGGCCGTCCGGCGCGTCCTTCTTCACGTACTGCTGGTACAGGTCGTAGCTGATCACCGTGTTGAACGCGGAGATGTTCGCGGCCATGCCGGCCATGAACGCGGCCAGCAGGCCGGCGATCGCGACGCCCAGCAGGCCGTTGGGGAGCACGTCCCGCATGAGCAGCAGGAGCGCGTCGTTGTAGGTCACGCCGGTGGCGGCGGCGCCGGCGGCGTCCCCGCCCACGTCGAGCTGCTTGAACTCGGTGAGCTCGCCGACCAGGATCGCGGCGATCATGCCGGGGATGATCACGATGAAGGGGATGAACATCTTCGGGAAGGCGCCGATGATCGGGGTCATCCGGGCGGCGGTGATGGACTTGCTGGCCATCGCGCGCTGGACCTCCACGAAGTTCGTGGTCCAGTAGCCGAAGGAGAGCACGAAGCCGAGGCCGAACACGATGCCGATCACGGACAGCAGCGGGCTGTCGAAGCCGGAGAGCGCCTGGCCGGGCCAGGTGTGCAGCTGCTCCTCGCCGAGCATCCCGTCACCGGAGACCTTCTCGGTCAGGCCCTTCCAGCCGCCCACGCGGTGCAGGCCGATGAGGGTCAGCGGCAGCAGGGCCGCGACGATCACGAAGAACTGCAGCACCTCGTTGTAGATCGCGGCGGTGAGGCCGCCGAGGGAGATGTAGAAGAGCACGAACGCGGCGGCGACCACGAGGCCCACCCACTGGGGCCAGCCCAGCAGACGGTTCACGATCGTGGCCAGCAGGTAGAGGTTGACGCCGGCGATCAGCAGCTGCGCGACCGCGAAGCTGATGGCGTTGACCAGGTGCGCGCCCCTGCCGAAGCGCATCCGCATGAACTCGGGGACCGAGCGGACCTTCGAGCCGTAGTAGAAGGGCATCATCACCACGCCCAGGAAGAGCATCGCCGGGACGGCGCCCACCCAGAAGTAGTGCATCGTCGGCATGCCGAACTCGGCGCCGGTGGCGGACATGCCCATGATCTCGACCGCACCGAGGTTGGCGGAGATGAAGGCGAGGCCGGTGACCCAGGCGGGCAGGGAGCGGCCGGAGAGGAAGAATTCGATGGAGTTGGAGACGCCGCGCTTGGCGTACCAGCCCACACCGAGGACGAACAGGAAGTACAACGCGATGATCGCGTAGTCGATCCACTGGGCGTCGAGTCGGAGGTCGACCATGAGGAAGTTCCTTGGGACGAGGGACGGGGAGGTCGGGGTCGCGGGCTCGGAGGAGGGGGCGACGGCGGGGGCGTCAGCATGTGACGTCGGGCGCTGAGGCTACACCTGTACGACACCTGCCGGGCAGGGGTGCGGGGGCTGCCCCGTGGTGAGGCGGAGAGAGCGGGACGGACCTCACACGGAGCGCCTGGTCCGGAGCGCCGGCGGTGTCGGCACGGCGGCAAGGGCATTCGACCTGGTGGTCGGCCCGTCGAGGGGAGCGGGGCCGATCTCCTGCAAGGAGCCAGCACCGCGCGGGCCGTCCGGAGGTCTCGAATAGTGAACGTTCACGAATCTGTGCGTGGATGGGGGTTCGTCAGCGGTTAGGCTCGATGGGCACTCGACGAGGAGCACTGATGAGGAGAGCGATGAAGCCACGACTGTCACGGAGATCTGCGCTGGTGGGGGGAGGTGCGGCACTGGCCGCCGGGCTCGCCGCATGCGCCCCGCCCAACTCGGGCGAGGTCAACGCCGCGCCGACCATCCCGGCGGCCGACGGCAAGGTCCACCTCACGTACTGGGCCTGGCTCAAGGACCTCCAGAAGGTCTGCGACGTCTTCAACGCCTCGCAGGACCGCATCCACGTCGACGCGACCTGGATCCCCGGCGGGAACTCCGGCGGCTACGCGAAGATCCTCTCCGCCATCGCTGCCGGCGGCGGCCCGGACATCGCCCAGGTGGAGCTGCGTCAGATCCCCGAGTTCGCGCTCGCCGGCGCGATCGTGAACCTCTCCCGCTACGGCTTCGACGAGCAGGCCCCGAAGTTCGACCCGGGCGCTCTGACCCAGGCGCAGGTCGGCGACACCCTCTGGGGCGTCCCCCAGGACACCGGCCCCGTGGCCACCTTCTACAACCGTGAGGTGCTCGAGGGCGAGCTGGGCCTCGCCGCCCCCACGACCTGGGAGGAGTTCCGCGAGACCGCGGGCGCCGTCTCCGAGGCCGGCAAGAGCCTGATCAGCCTGGACCCCTCCGACGGCTCCCACCCGATCGCCTGGGCGATGCAGTCCGGCGCGGTCTGGTTCCGCCCCGAGGGCGACGGCTGGATCGTCGACATGACCGGCGAGGCCTCGATGCGCGTCGCCGAGTTCTGGGACGGCATCTTCGCCGACAAGCTCGTGGGCACCGGCTACGGGTCCTTCACCACCCCCTGGTACGCGGCGGCGGCCGACGGCAAGGTGCTCGCCTCCATCAGCGGCTCGTGGTCCGACGCGCTGGCGAAGACCGTGCCCGACGGCTCGGGCAAGTGGGCGGTCGCCCCGATGCCCACCTGGCCCGACGGCTACGCCTCCGGCGGCCACGGCGGCTCCTCCGCCGCGGTCGCCTCGAACAGCAAGCACCCGGCCGAGGCGATCGAGTTCCTCACCTGGATGTGCACCGACCCCGCCGGGATCGACGCGATGATCGAGAACTCCGGCATCGGCTGGTCGCCGGCGAAGGACTACATCGGCGAGGTCCGCAAGCAGCCCGACGACTTCTTCTCGGGCCAGAACTACAACGAAGAGGTCATCGTCCCGATGGCCGAGGGCCAGAACCTCGACTGGACCTGGGCGCCGCTGATGCAGCGTGTCCAGGCCATCGTCGGCGACGGCATGACCACCGCGGTCACCGGCGAGGTGCCGCTGGCCGACCTGTTCGCCGACGCGCAGATCGAGATCGTCGAGATCATGCGCACCATCGGCCTGAACGCGGAGGAGGCACGATGAGATCGAGAACCGCCCCCTGGGTGCTGCTGGCACCCTTCCTGGTGCTCTTCATCGGCACCATGATCGTCCCGATCATCATGGCGATCGGCTACAGCTTCACCCGCGTGGAGCGCTCGGGACTGCTCGGCGAGGCCGGCATCAGGAGCGTCTTCGCCGGGTTCGACAACTACATCGCCGCGCTGACCAACGTGAACTTCCTCCAGGCGATCGGGCGCATGATCCTGTTCGGCGCCGTGCAGGTCACCGTGATGATCGTGGCCGCCACGGTCCTCGCGCTGCTGCTCGAGAGCGCCTCGGCGAGGTGGCCCGGCTTCTTCCGCGCCGCCTACTTCCTGCCCTACGGCATCCCCGGCGTGATCGCCACGATCCTGTGGTCCTTCCTCTACATCCCGGGCCTCTCGCCGATCGTGGACGTGCTCGGAGCGATCGGGCTCGACGTCGACTTCCTCGGCCCGAACATGGTGCTGTGGTCCATCGCGAACATCGTGACCTGGACCTACACGGGCTACAACATGCTCATCATCATCGCGCAGCTGAAGTCGATCCCCGGTGAGCTCTACGAGGCCGCCAAGCTCGACGGCGCCAGCTCGCTGCGCGTCGCGCTCGCGATCCAGCTGCCGCTGATCCGCCCGGCCCTGATGCTCACGGTGATCTTCTCGATCATCGGCACCCTGCAGCTGTTCGCCGAGCCGCGGCTGCTGCAGACCATGAGCGCAGGCATCACCTCGGAGTACACCCCGAACATGTCCGCCTACGCCTTCGCGTTCCAGTACAACGACATCGGCATGGCCGCGGCGCAGTCCGTGATCATCGCGGTCGCCGCCTTCCTGCTCTCGGCCATCGCGCTGGGGGTCTCCAACTGGACGGAGAAGCGCCGATGAGCACCGCCGACGCCACCACCACCGCACGCCGCAGCAAGCCCCTGGGGAACGCCGCCCGGGCCGCTCGCGGAGACGGCCCCTCCGGGCGCCGCGACGCCGGTCGCAAGCCCACCACGACGATCATCGTCACCGCGATCCTCGCGATCGTGGCGATCTACTTCCTGGTGCCCGTGTACTGGGTGGTCGTCAACGCCACCAAGTCCACCGAGGAGCTCTTCGGCTCCAGCGGCTTCTGGTTCGGCGAGAACTTCCAGCTGTTCGAGAACCTCAAGGCCGTCCTCACGGCCAACGGCGGCATCTTCCCCCGCTGGGGCCTGAACTCCCTGCTGTACTCGGGGGTCGGCTCCGTGCTGGCCACGTACTTCTCGGTCGCCGCGGGCTACGCGCTGGCCAAGTACCGCTTCGCGGGCCGGAGGATCGTCTACGGCCTGGTGCTCGGCGGCGTGCTGGTCCCCGGTACCGCCGTCGCGCTGCCGCTGTTCTTCCTGTTCAGCTCGATCGGGATCACCAACACCTACTGGTCGGTGCTGATCCCCTCGCTGGTGAGTCCCTTCGGGCTCTTCCTCGCCTCGATCTACGCGAGCGCCGCGGTGCCCGACGAGATGCTCGAGGCCGGTCGTCTGGACGGGGTCGGCGAGCTGGGGCTGTTCCACCGCCTCTCGCTGCCGCAGCTGGTCCCGGCGATCGTGACGATCCTGCTGTTCCAGTTCGTCGCGATCTGGAACAACTACATGCTCCCGCTGGTCATGCTGGCCGACGAGAAGCTGTACCCGATCACGCTGGGCCTGGACAACTGGAGGGCCCAGACGGATCGACTGCCGGAGTTCTACCAGCTCACCGTCGGCGGCGCGCTGCTGTCGGTGATCCCGCTGGCGATCCTCATCCTGGTGCTGCAGCGCTTCTGGCGCGGCGGTCTCACGGAGGGCTCGATCAAGGGCTGACCTCTCGGAGCAGGTCCCTCGGGGCCTGGTCCGACATCGGATCGGGATCCGGCGCTGCTTGCGCCGGGTCCCGATTCCGCATTCCATGGAGCCATGAGCCCGCTGACCCCGCCCCGCCGGCCCGCACCGCTCCGCCGCCGGTCGCTGCTCGCCGCGGGAGCGCTGACGCCCCCGGTCCTGCTGGGCCTCGCGGCCTGCGGAGCGGACGACGGGGGCGGCGAGGCCCCGGATCTCCTGGCCGAGGTGCCGCGCGAGAAGCCGGGCGCTCCCCAGGACGCCGGCCCGGCGGTCGTCCCCTTCACCGCGAGGATCCTCGGGGCGATCGACCGCGGCGAGGTCAACGCCGTCTGCTCGCCGCTGTCCGTGCAGGTCGCGCTCACCATGATCGGGATGGGCGCCTCCGGGGACACTCGCGCGCAGATGGAGGAGGTCCTCGGGGCGCCGATGGAGGATCTCGCCGCGAGCGCGAACACCCTCTCGCAGGTGCTGGCGACCGTCGGCGATGAGCAGCGCGAGGCCGACGAGGAGGACGGCCCGGAGCCCTCCCGCGCCTCGCTCGTGAACGCGACCTGGCTCCAGGAGGGCCTCTCCGTCGAGGACTCCTTCCTCGAGGATCTCTCGGCGTGGTTCGGCAGCGGCGTGTTCGAGGCGGACTTCCGTGAGACCGGGCCCCGTGAGAAGGCGCGCGAGCGCATCAACGACTGGGTCGCGGACTCCACCGCGGACCTCATCGAGGAGCTCGTCCCCGAGGGGGCGCTCGGCGCCGCGACCCGCCTCGTGCTGGTCAACGCCCTGCACCTCAAGGCGGCGTGGCCCTCGCCCCTGACCACCTCCGGCGGCCGCTTCACCACCTCCGCCGACGAGGAGGTCGGCGCCGAGATGCTCAGCGGGGACGCGAAGGGCTGGTACGAGGACGAGCTGTGCCGTGCCACCGCGCTCCCCACCGCCGGCGGGGAGCTCGCGCTCGCCCTGATCCAGCCCGTCGAGGATGTCGCGAGCGTGCTCGAGGCCTGGAGCTCCTCCGCGACCGACAGCGGGACCGGGCTCGGCGCGCTGCTGTCCGGGCTGGAGGAGAGCGTCCCGGCCCGGCTCACGCTGCCCCGGTTCGACATCGACGGGGAGGCCTCCCTCACCGGCACCCTCCAGGAGCTCGGCATGGTCGACGCCTTCTCCGGGGACGCCGACTTCTCCGGCGTCACCTCCGAGGCGGACCTCGCGATCACCGACGTGCTGCACAAGGCCGTCATCACAGTCGACGAGGAGGGCATGGAGGCCGCGGCGGCGACCGCCGTGATGGTCGGGGAGACCGCCGCGCCGGCCGAGCCGAAGGAGCTCGTACTCGAGTCGCCGTTCCTCTACGTCGCCTACGAGCGCTCCACCCTCGCACCGCTCGTCACCGGCTGGATCGGGGATCCGACGCAGACCCGCTGAGGGCGGTCCGTCGGCCGCCGTCGGACCATGGGCCGCCGACGGAACGGGTGCTCGAAAACTCCGTGCGAAGCACCCTGGGCTGTGAAAGGTTGGCGCGATGGGGATATTCGCGGTCGGGACCTGGAGCATCCGTCAGGCCTGGGTGGCGGCGCCGCGCCTGGTCGCGCTCGCCGCCGTGCTCGCACTGCTCGTCGCCGCCGTGCCCTCCCTCCAGGTCATCCTCATGGCCTCCTTCGTCGAGGCGCTGACCGGTGCGGAGGCCTTCACCGACGTGGCCGCTCCCTTCGCCGGGCTGGTGCTGCTGATCGCCTTCACCGGTCCGGTCGAGGCGATCGCCGGCACCCTGCAGTGGAGGGTCGTGGACCTCGTCGGCCTCCATGCGAAGCAGCAGGTCGCCGCGACCCTCGCGACGCTGCCGCCCACCGAGCTCGCCGATCCGGTCGCCGCAGCGGACATCGAGGCCGGGAACAAGGCCGCCGAGGAGGAGCTCGCCTTCCTCTACCCCTTCGTGCTGAGCCTGCTGCGGGACGTGCTCTCGGTGCTCGGCGTCTTCCTCACGCTCGCCACCATGAGCCCGCTCGCGGCCGTCTTCGTGCTGGTCTCGCTGGTGCCGATGCTGGTGGCCTCGCAGCGCATCACCCGGATCAGTTCGAAGATGTGGGACGACGTCGGCAAGCTCTACTGGCGCTCGCGCTACCTGCACCAGCAGCTGGTGACCACCGCGCCGTCGATCGAGCTGACTTCGCTCGGCGCCACCGGACAGATCTCCTCGATGGTCTCCTCGACCATCGGCCGCATCACCGACCGCAAGGCGCAGACCTACGCCCCGATGCTCAGCTGGCGCCTGCTCGCGGGCCTGGCGACCTCGCTGCTGCTGGCCGGGGCGCTGGCGGCCCTGATCGTCGGCGTGCACTACGGCCCGGCCGCGGCGGGCGGCGTGTACGGGGTGATGGCCGCGATGGCGGCCGTCGGCTCGCTCGGCAACAACCTCGGCCAGATCGTCGAGGGCGGCGCGCCCTTCGAGCGGTACGTCAAGCTGCTGGGCATGCGCCGCGAGGAGCATCCGTCGTCGGTGGCCGGCGACGCCCTCTCCCTCGTGGTCGCCGGGGTCTCCCACACCTACGACGGCAACGACGACCCGTCCCTGCAGGACCTGGACCTGCGGATCGACAAGGGCCGCATCGTCGCGCTCGTGGGGGTCAACGGCGCGGGCAAGACCACCGCGGTCAACTCGATCGTGGGCGCCCTGGACCCCCAGGAGGGGAGCATCGCGATCGACGGCCGGACCCGCCAGGACATGCCGTTCCAGGAGTGGGTGGGGCACTTCGGCACCCTGACCCAGGAGTTCGGCCGGTACGAGCTGACGGTGCGGGAGTCGTTGCTGCTGGGCACCCCGCGCCAGGACGTCGGCGACGAGGAGCTGTGGGCGGCGCTCGAGGCCGCCAACGCCGCGAGCATGGTGCGCCGCTTCGACGACGGGCTGGACCAGCAGCTCGGCGGGCAGTGGGACGGTGGCGCAGGGCTCTCGGGTGGGCAGTGGCAGCGCCTCTCCCTGGCCCGGATCCATCTGCGGGCGGCCCCGATCTGGATCCTCGACGAGCCCACCAGCGCGATCGACGCCGAGGCCGAGCAGGACATCTTCCGGGAGCTGCAGCGCTCGAAGGCGGACCGGATCACCATCGTCGTCTCGCACCGGGCCTGGACCCTGCGCGGCATGGACGAGATCCTGGTGGTCGACGAGGGTCGGGTCATCGAGCGCGGACGCTACGACGAGCTGCTCGGCGCGGGCGGCCGGTTCACGGAGATCTTCGCCGAACAGGCCGGATGAGGGTCGAACGGACCGGATGCGGTGTGCCCCGCAGGTCCTCTGCGCCTGAGACACTGGTGCAAACCGTTTCACCGCCGAGAGGATCGACGACGATGACCGCCCTGCTCACCCCCACCCCGGAGGGCTTCCTCCGCGCCGGAGAGCCGCACCTCGTGATCTCCGGTGCGCTCCACTACTTCCGCGTGCACCCCGAGCAGTGGCGCGACCGCCTGCGCCGCCTGGTCGCGATGGGCTGCAACACGGTGGAGACCTACGTGGCCTGGAACGTGCACCAGCCCTCCCGCGAGGAGACCACCTTCGAGGGGATCGCGGATCTGGGCCGCTTCCTCGACCTCGCCGCCGAGGAGGGGCTGGACGCGATCGTGCGCCCCGGCCCGTACATCTGCGCCGAGTGGGAGAACGGCGGCTTCCCCGGCTGGATCCTCGCCGACCGGAACCTCCGCCTGCGCCACCGCAACGCCCCCTACCTGCAGCTCGTGGACGCCTGGTTCGACCAGCTCCTCCCCGTGATCGCCGAGCGGCAGGCCGCTCGCGGCGGGAACGTGGTGATGGTGCAGGTGGAGAACGAGTACGGCAGCTTCGGGGATGACTCGGTCTACCTCGCGCACCTGCGCGACGGCCTCATCGAGCGCGGCATCGAGGAGCTCCTGGTGACCTCCGACGGTCCCGCCCGCATGTGGCTCACCGGCGGCACCGTCGACGGCGCGCTCGCGACGGTGAACTTCGGCTCCCGCGCCCTCGAGGTGCTCGCCATGGCCGAGGAGGAGCTGCCCGCGCAGCCGCAGATGTGCATGGAGTTCTGGAACGGCTGGTTCGACCACTGGGGCGAGGAGCACCACGAGCGCACCGGCGGCGACGCCGCGGGGGAGCTCGCGGACATGCTGGAGAACCGCATGAGCGTGAACTTCTACATGGCGCACGGCGGCACCAACTTCGGCCTGCGGGCGGGCGCCAACCATGACGGCGCCCTGCAGCCCACCACCACCAGCTACGACTACGACGCCCCGATCTCCGAGAACGGCGCGCTGACCGAGAAGTTCCGTGCCTTCCGCGAGGTGATCGCCCGCCACCGCGAGCTGCCCGCCTACGAGGAGCACCTCGAGAGCCTGGGCCTCGTCGAGCATCCCGCGACGCTCCCCGCGGCGGAGCTCGCGATCGAGAAGGTCGCCTCCCTGCGCGGCACCGAGCGCTTCACCCGCTCCGCCGAGGTGCATCCGGTGCCGCCCGCCTTCGAGGACATCGGCCTCGAGCGCGGCCTGCTCCGCCTCTCCCGCGAGATCGAGATCGCGGCCGGCGAGCAGGACGGCCGCACCGTCATCTCCCCGCTGAAGCTCTACGACCTGCACGACCGGGCCTGGGTGCACGTCGACGGGATCGCCGTGGGCGCGGTGGGCGTGGTGGGGGACGAGCAGCGCGAGACGGATCCGGCGACGGTCGAGCTGACCCCGTTCGCGGACCGCCTGCTCCCGGACGGCGGCCGACGCACCGTGCGCGTGGACATCCTGGTCGAGAACCTGGGCCGGGTGAACTTCGGGCCCCGGCTCGGGGAGCGCAAGGGCATCCTCGGCGGCGTCTGGCAGACGATCCGCTTCCTCAACGACTGGGAGGCCGACGCCTGGCCCCTCGAGGACATGGGGGAGGAGCTCGCGACCCTGCTCGCGGCGGCGCCCGCCCTCGAGGCCCCCGCCCTCGACGACGAGGCCGACGCCCTCCCGGTCCTCGTCGGCGCCGCCTTCGAGGCCGAGTCGCCCGAGGACACCTTCCTGGACGTCTCCGCCGCCGGGCACGGCGTCGCCTACGTCAACGGCTTCTGCGTGGGCCGCTACTGGAACATCGGCCCCCAGCAGACCCTCTACGTGCCCGCTCCGCTGGTGCGGGCCGGACGCAACGAGGTGCTGCTGCTGGACCTGGAGACGCTGCCGGAGCGCATCGCGCTCGCCGAGGGGCACGAGTTCGGGCGCAGGGACGGCTGAGCGGGGCGGGAGCGTCGGCGCAGATCGTCGACGCTCCCGGCCGGACGCACCGCGGGCCCGACCGGGAGACCGGTCGGGCCCGCAGCGGTTCGGGTCGGGATCAGGTCACAGCGAGGTGCTCGGCGTGACCGGCACGTCCTCCGGCAGGACCGCGGCGTACTCCTCGAGGATCTTCAGGCCGCCGCCCTCCTCCCAGTCCTTGACCGCGGCCTTGTAGTCGTCGATCGTCTTGCGGCCCTGGATGACGTCGTTGCGCACGTCGTTCAGACGCTCGCTCAGCTCGGCGCCCTTGGACGAATTGGTGTCCGAGTACAGGCCGTTGGTGGGGCGGCGCATCATCAGCTCCAGCAGCTCCTTCTCCTTGCCGTAGACGTACTCGGAGTCGTCGGCGACCGAGTTGTAGATGACTCCCTCGCCGGCGGTCATGATGTTCAGCGCGCTGGCGAGGCCCGGGACATCGGCCGAGGCGTCGCCGATCGGCACGTAGTTGCCGTCCTTGACCTCGTAGTCCTTGCCCTCGGTGCCGTAGTTCTTCTGCATGTACTCGACGGTGCCGAAGGGGGCGGAGAGCCAGTTGATCAGGTTCAGCAGCTCGCTGATCCTCGCCGCGTCGTCGGTCTTCTTCAGCGGGGTGAAGCCCACGGTGCCGTAGCCCATGTTGTAGACGGGGCGGCGACCCTTCACCGCGGAGAAGGGGACCATGATGTCGGCCAGCAGCTCCGGGTTGTCCTTGCGGTACTCGGCGGCACCGCGCGGGCCCACCGAGACCAGGGCCGCGATCGAGCCGTTGGAGAAGTCCTGGGACGTCTCGGCGTGGTTGAGGTCGGGGTAGAAGGCGCCCGCCCTGAACACCTTCTGCGCGTACTCGAGGGTCTCGAGGTACTCGTCGAGCTGGTGCGACGCGGTCAGCGTGCGGTCCTTGTTCACCCGGTACTGGTTGGGGACCCCGAACCACTGGGAGAACATGTGGAAGGCGTTGGGCAGGAACGGCTCGAGCGCCCAGCGCTTGCCGGGGATCAGGAGCTCCTTGCACTTCTCGAGGAACTGCTCGGCGCTGGTGGACTGGAAGCCGTCCACCTCCTCCCAGACCTTCGGGTTGCCGAGGTAGACCTGGCCGAACGGGGTGGACGGGATCGGCGCGCCCCAGATCTTGCCGTTGACCACCGCGGTGCGCCACGAGCCCGGGGTCAGGGCGGCGAGGTTCGGGTACTCCAGGACGGCGTCGCCGCTGAGGTGCTCGGTGAGGTCGGTGAACTGGGACTCGAGCATCGGGCCGATGTTCGGGATCCCCTGGTTCGGCGGCACCCACATGAGGTCGGGCAGATCGCCGGAGGCGAGGATGGTCGCGAACTTCTCCGGGTAGGAGTCGATCGCGATGTCAAGCTTCAGCGTGCCGCCGAGCGCCTCGTTCAGGCGCTTCCACATCGCGTTGCTGTCCATCGGGGTGGGCGGGGTGGCGAAGGTCTGGGTCAGCGCCGTGATCTCGCCCGAGGTGATCGGTGCCGCGTCGGTGGTGGCGATGAGCTCCTCCGGCGCCTTGAGGAACACGTTGTGCAGGCCCTCCTCGTTGCCGGGGAGATCGGGGGTGAGCCCCTCGAGCGGCTTGTAGGTGGGCAGCTTCAGCGTGGCGGAGGCTTCAGCGCCGCCGCTGCCTCCGCCGCTCCCGCTGCTGCAGGCGACGGTGCCCGCAGTCATGGCGGCGGCCCCCGTGAGGGCGAGGAGGTCACGTCGTCGGATCTCGAATCGCATCCGGGTTTCCTTTCATGGGGGTGCCCCGCGGCGGGGCACCGGGTGGGGAGGGAGGGGGTGGTTCAGCCCTTGATGGCGCCGGTGATGACGCCCTTGGAGAAGTACTTCTGGAGGAAGGGGTAGACCAGCACGATCGGCGCCAGCGCCACGACGACGACGGCCATCTTGATCGACTGCGGGGGCGGCGCCTGCTGGACGCCGAGCTGGTCGGCGGTGAGCGAGGTGCCCTGGATGACGTAGCTGCGCAGTATCATCTGGACGGGCCAGAGGGTCTGGTCGTTGATGTAGAGCATCGCGTTGAAGAACGAGTTCCAGAACCCGACGGCGTAGAACAGGCCGATCACGGCGATGACCGCCTTGGACAGGGGCAGCACCACGGTGCGGAGGATCCGGAAGTCGCTCGCGCCGTCGATGCGGGCCGCCTCCGTCAGCTCCGTCGGGATCCCCATGAAGAACGAGCGCATCACGATGAAGTTGAAACCGGCGAAGGCGCCCGGGAGGATCAGCGACCAGATCGAGTTCAGCAGCCCCAGCTGCTTGATCATCAGGAACATGGGGATGAGGCCTGGGCTGAAGAACAGCGTCAGGATGATCGCCATCAGCATGAACTTCCCGCCCAGCACGGGGCGGCTCAGCGCGTAGGCCATGCAGATGGTCACGAACAGGGCCAGCAGCGTGCCCACCGCCGTGACGAAGACGCTGACCCCGAGCGAGCGGAACACCAGCGGGCTGGAGAAGATCGTCCGATACGCCTCGAGCGTCGGATCGGTGGGGAACAGGACGTAGCCGCCGGCGTCCCGGATCTGCTCGCCCGAGGCAAAGGAGGTCGAGACGACCACGAGCATCGGCACGATCACCGCGAGCGAGATCGTGGCGATCACGACGGTCTTCGCGATGGCCAGCGGAGCGCTGGGCTTCTCCATCCAGGCGGGCCGGGTCGAGGGCCCGAAGGCGAACCGCCAGATCCTCTGGTGCAGGGGCAGGGAGCGAGAGGTGGACGAGGGAGCGGTGCGTGCGGTCACTGGGGCCTCCCGCGGTAGATGCCGTCCTCACCGAGCAGGTGGGCGACCTTGTTGGCCAGGAGGATGAGGATCGTGCCGACGATGCCCTTGGCGAGGCCGGCGGCGGCGCCGATCGACCAGTCGCCGCCGATCACGCCGGTGTAGTACGAGTAGGTGTCCAGCACCTCGGCGGTGTCCGCGCCGACGGCGTCGCGCTGGAGGATGAACTGCTCGAAGCCGACGGTGAGGATCGAGCCGAGGTTCAGGATCAGCAGCAGCACGATCACCGGGCGCATGCCGGGCAGGGTGATGTGCCAGGTGCGGCGGAAGCGCCCGGCGCCGTCGGAGGCCGCGGACTCGTAGAGCGACTGGTCGATCGAGGCGAGCGCGGCGAGGAAGATGATCATTCCCCAGCCGGCATCCTTCCAGGCCACCTCCGCGACGATCAGCAGCGCGAAGCTGTCCGAGTTCGTCATGAACGGGATGGGGTCCAGGCCGGAGCGCACCATCGCCTGGTTGATCAGGCCCGCGCCGCCCAGCATCTGCTGGAAGAGCGCGATGACCAGCACCCAGGAGAGGAAGTGGGGCAGGTACACGATGGACTGGAACGCCTTGCGCAGCCGCTGGCTCATCATCGAGTCGACGATCAGCGCGAGCAGGATCGGCAGCGGGAAGAAGAGCACTAGCTGGAAGGCCGCGTAGATCAGCGTGTTGCGCAGCGCGAGCCCGAAGCGATCGTCCTGGAACAGCTCCACGAACTTCGTCAGGCCCACGAACGGCGCCTCGGAGATCGTGTAATAGGGCTGGTAGTCCTGGAAGGCGATGACGTTTCCGAAGATCGGGATGTAGAAGAAGAGCAGCAGCGCGAGAGCCCCGGGGATCATCAGCACCAGCATCTGCCAGTCGCGCCGCAGCCGGGAGCGGAGGGATCGCGGCGGGCGCCCGCGGGACGCCCCGCTGCTGTCGGAGCCGGGGTGAGGCTCGTTCGCCGGAGCCGGTGCGGCGGGTGGCGCCTCCGGCTGAGCAGTGCTTCGCGTCGTCACGAGCGGTGTCCTCTCGGTCGACCCTGGCGAGGGAGTGCAGTGGGCCTCCGTGGCTCTGCTTGACAGGGTGATGCAGATCGTAAATGCTTTCACGACTCTTGTAAATCGGTTCACCCGGTCCGAGTCGCGATCCGAGCCCACGACACGACGGCGGCGGAGGAGAGACTGGCCGGACCCCCACTCGAAAGCGGTGCCATCCCATGAAAGACCTCCGCATCGGCGTCGTCGGCTTCGGCGCCCGCCACTACCTCTCCCTGCACGCCCACAAGCCGGGCGAGGGCTCCGCGATCACCGTCGTGGCCGATCCCGAGGAGGGGCGCCGGGCGAAGGCCCGCGAGACGCTCGGCGAGGACGTCGCGACCGTCGACTCCGTCGAACAGCTGCTGGCCGACCACGAGGTCGACGCGGTCATGATCCTGGCCCCGGACTTCGCCCATGCCGAGGTCGCGCTCGCGACTCTCGGGGCGGGGATCCCGACCTTCTGCGAGAAGCCGATGGCGATCGGCCTCGAGGACGCAGACGCCATGCTCGCGCTGGCCCAGGAGAAGCGGTCGCGGCTGTACATCGGCCACAACATGCGCCACATGCCGGTGGTGCGCCAGATGAAGGCGATCGTGGACTCGGGCCGCATCGGCCGCGTGCGGGCGATCTGGTGCCGGCACTTCGTGGGCGCCGGTGGCGACTTCTACTTCAAGGACTGGCACGCCGAGCGGGCGAAGTCCATGAGCCTGCTGCTGCAGAAGGGCGCCCACGACATCGATGTCATCCACTGGCTGGCCGGCGGGTACACCCGTCGTGTCTCGGGGATCGGCGACCTGGCCGTGTACGGGGACATCGCCGACCGTCGGGACAACTCCGACCGGCTCATGGGGGACTGGTACGACGAGGACATCTGGCCGCCCACCGCCCAGAAGGAGCTCAACCCCGTCATCGACGTCGAGGACATCTCCATGATCCAGATGCGTCTGGACAACGGGGTGCTCGCCTCCTATCAGCAGTGCCACTTCACCCCCGACTACTTCCGCAACTACACGGTGATCGGGGACGCCGGCCGGATCGAGAACATGGGCGACGGCAGCGGCGACCAGATCCATCTGTGGGAGTCCCGCCGGTCCGGTCCGGGTCGACCGGACGCGGTCGAGGTCATCGCCCGGGCCGACGGCGGCCACGGCGGGGCGGATCCCAGCCTCGTCGCCGAGTTCCTGGGCTTCGTGCGCCACGGCGGCACCACGGACGTCTCCGCCGTCGCCGCCCGCGAGGCCGTGGCCACCGGGGTGTACGGCGCCGAGTCGATCCGTCACGACGGCATCCCCTACGACGTGCCGCCGGTCAGCGACGAGGTCCGTCGCTACTTCGACGAGGGCCAGGCCTGAGCCATGGCGACGTCGTCGGACGCGCGGCGTCCCCACATCGTCCTGATCGTCTCCGACGACCACGGCTTCGGTGACCTGGGATTCCGCGGCATCGACCCCGAGGTCTCGACGCCGCACCTCGATGCGCTCGCCGCAGAGGGCCGCGTGTTCGACAACGCCTACGTGACCGCCCCGATCTGCAGCCCGTCACGGGCGGGTCTGATCACCGGCGTGCATCAGGCCCGCTGGGGTGCGCACTGGTTCACGGACTCCGCGATGGCGCCCGAGCAGATCTCCACCCTGCCCGAGAGGCTGCTCGAGGGCGGCTACCGCACCGGCTGCTTCGGGAAGATCCACTACGGCGCCGACGAGCCGGGCAGCCGGTCCTGCCCGCCCCGGCACGGCTTCGAGACCTCGTTCTACGGGCTCGCGGCGCAGTCGATGGGCCGCCTGCACTACCTCCACCACTCCCGTGCCCACGAGCAGGCCTACGGCGAGGCCGCCGCCCGCCACGGCGTCTCCCCGATGTGGGAGGGAGAGGAGCGGGTGGACTGCGAGCGCCATCTCACCGAGGAGTTCGTGGAACGGGCGATCGACTTCGTCGACGCCCCCGACGAGCGGCCCTTCTTCGCGATGGTCGCGTTCAACGCCGTCCACAACTTCGCCTGGCAGCTGCCCCAGCACGAGCTCGACGCCCGCGGCCTGCCGCAGCATCCCGATTTCGACGCCGAGACCAGCGAGTACCTCGACTGGTACGACGGGGCCGTGGAGCCGAACCTCGACAACGGCCGCCAGTACTACCTGGCCCAGCTCGAGATCATGGACCGCGAGATCGGTCGCCTGCGGGCGCACCTCGAGACAGCCGGGCTCGCGGAGAACACGATCGTCATCTACATGACCGACAACGGCGGCTCCCGCTGCAACTACGGGCGCAACACCCCGCTCGAGGGCTCGAAGTACACCCTCTTCGAAGGTGGTGTCCGCACCCCGATGCTGATCTCCTGGCCCGGCGTGACCGAGCCCGGCTCGGTGTCCAGAGCGCTGGTGAGCTCCCTCGATCTCACCCCGACCCTGCTCGCCGCTGCCGGGCTGGAGCCGCGCGAGGGCGATGTCGGCGACGGCATCGACCTGCGCGAGTCCTGCGAGGACCCCACCGCGCCCGTGCACGAGGTCCTCCACACCGACTGCACCTTCCAGTGGTCGGTGCGCACCCCGCAGTGGAAGCTGCGGTACGTCGACCCGGACTCCGCCGTGCGTCGCAGCATCCTGCAGGTCGAGCACACCGACATCGGTCAAGGGCTGCAGCTGAGCCCGGCCACGGCGACCCTCGCCGGGATCGACGAGACGGTGGACCTCGCCGCGCAGCATCCCGAGGTGGTCCGGGAGCTCACCGCGCTGCACGAGGCCTGGCGGGCCGAGGTGGACGAGTCGGCCCGGCAGCTGGCGTCGGCTCGACCCTGAGGCGGCCGCCGCGGGTCCGGAGCCCGGTCTCAGGTGGCCGGCGGGGCGTCGGGGTCAGCCACGTCGCCCTCGTAGCGGAACCACTTGTCCGCCACCGCCTGCTCGGGGTCGATGCCCTGCAGACGCGCGTACACGAGGCACATGCCGATCACGTCGCCGAGCTCCTCGGCGAGGTCCTGGGCGCGCTCCTCCGCACTGCGACCACGGTCCCGGCTTTGCCCCGTCGCGGTCAGATGCGCCTGGGCCAGCTCGCCGACCTCCTCGGTGAGCTTCAACAGCGCCCACTGGGCCGAGGTCTCGATGCCGTAGACCTCCGCGTACTGCTCGGAGAGCTTCTCGATCCGATCGGTGATCTCGCTGAGGTGCATGCGAGAACACTATGCGTGGAGGCCTGGGCCCCGCTGCAGCGGTCCGCCGCTCACCGCACCATCCGGTACGCCG
This sequence comes from Brachybacterium ginsengisoli, assembly GCF_002407065.1. NCBI lineage: Bacteria > Bacillati > Actinomycetota > Actinomycetes > Micrococcales > Dermabacteraceae > Brachybacterium > Brachybacterium ginsengisoli. Next base: position 3,357,298 of record NZ_CP023564.1, on the reverse strand, counting down.
CGAGCGCCGCATCGACATCGGAGACCGCGGCGGAGCCGGCGTGCAGCGGGAGGGCCGCGGCGACGAACCCGTCGGGCCGCACCAGGTACAGATGGTCAGCGCGCAGCCGGCCGCGGGGGTCCGCGGGGAAGGCGAGCGGACCCTCGACGTGCTCCGGCACAGCAGGGCGGGCCGCCTCGCCGCCGTAGGTGTGCAGCTGCCAGGTCATCGCCCGCAGCGCGGCACGGTTCTCGTCCGTCGGCCGCAGGCGCCGGCCGACGGCTCCCTCGCTCGCCCATCGCGGCACCGGTTCGCCCCTCGGCACGGGGTGGTAGTGGATCCGGTACTGGCCCAGCAGCCCTCCGGCGAAGGCGCCGAAACGCGTGGCCAGGAGGCGGGGCGCGAGGATGGCGAGCACGTCGCGGGCGCGCCGGCGCACGAAGGCGGTGCCCCGTCCGGAGCGGGCGATGACCCCGAAGGCGCGGTCCGTCGCCCCGATGAGGAGCAGGGCGACGCGTCGGCGCTCCCGCTCGTAGCGGTCGATCGCGGAGGGGTCCAGATGCCCGTCGGCGATGTCGGCGAGCAGGTTCGCGAGGTGGTGGGCGTCCTGCAGTCCGGTGTTCATGCCCTGCCCGCCCACGGGGGAGTGGACGTGTGCCGCGTCCCCCGCCAGCAGCACCTGCCCGGAGCGGAAGCTGCTCGCGACCCGGTGGTGCACCCGATAGGCGGAGAACCAGGCGACCTCCTCGTAGCGGATGCCGAGGTCCTCCCGGGCGCCGGCCAGCGCGGGCTCCTGCTCCGGATGCGTGTCGCCGTGCAGCCAGATCATCCGTGCGTGCCCGCCGGGACCGAGCGGGAAGAGCAGGGCGAAGCGCTCCCGGCCGAACCGCACGGAGATCGCGTCGTCGGGGGCGCCCTGGACGCCCTGGAGGTCCGCGACGCAGAAGGTCGCGTCATCGGTCATGCCCTCGAAGCCGAGCCCGAGCTGATGGCGCACCGGCGAGCTGGCGCCGTCGGCTCCGATCAGCCACCGGGCGCGGACGCGGAGCGGTCCGTCCGGGCCGTGCACGAGCGCCTCGATGCCGGGCGGGCCCCCATCGGCGGAGGTGGGGGCGAAGGAGACCAGCTCGTGCCCGTAGCGGACGGGAGCGCCCTCTGCGGCGAGGGTCTGCGACAGCAGCGTCTCGGTGCGGCTCTGCTCGAAGATCTGCGCACCGGGGAACGGGGTCCATCCCTCCTGCTGGAGGGCGAAGTCCGCCCGGACCGGGTCCTCGCCTCCGCGCAACTGGATCCGCAGCGCGGGCTGGGCGGCGTCGAGGACGGCGTCGGCGATGTCCAGCTGGTCGAGGATCTCCAGGCTGCGGGACTGGAGCACGATCGCCCGCGACTCCCGGGTGGGGCCGGCCTTGGGGTCGATCACCAGCGCGGGCACGCCGCGTCGGGTGAGCACGAGTCCGGCCATCAGACCGGTGGGTCCGGCGCCGACGACCAGCACGTCGGTCTCGAGCAGCGGGGGAGGGGCGGAGTCGGTCATGGGATCTCCTCAGGTCGCGACGGGCATCGCGCAGGATCTCACCGTAGTCCTCGAGGAGCGGTCCGGGCGGGCCGGCCGGTACGATCCGATGCCGTACCGTCCCCGTCCCGCGGCATCGTCGCCGCCAGGAGCTCCTGCGATGACCGACCCCGCTGCCGCCGCCCTCGCCGTCTCACCGAGGGAGCTGCCGGAGGCGTGGCACGGGGCCGCGGTCTGGACCGAGGTCGCGGGCGGGCAGCAGGCATGGCGGGTGCGGCCCGAGCACCTCGCGCGGATCCTCTCCGCCGACATGGACGAGCTCTCCCGGATCCCCAACGGCGTGCGCCTCGAGGTGGACACCGACGCGGCGGCGCTCGAGCTCGAGCTGACCACCGAGGAGGCCTACGGCGACGCCGCCCGGCGCGTGGACGTGCTGGTCGACGGGGAACTGGTGGCGACGCGCGAGGCCGGAGGCAGGATCCGACACCTGATCGACCTGCCGGGCCGGGGGAGCCGGGTGGAGCTGTGGCTGCCCCACTCCGCCCCGACCGTGCTGCACCGGGCGGTGCTCCACGGGGCGAGCCGCTGCTCCCCGGCCGCACCCCGCGGGCCGCGCTGGGCGGTGTACGGCAGCTCGATCACTCAGGGCAATCAGGCCGACAGCCCGACCGGCACCTGGCCCGCCCTGGTCGCCGCGCAGAACTCCTACGAGCTCACGGCGCTGGGGATGTCCGGGCAGTGCCAGCTGGATCCGCCGCTGGCCGACACCCTCGGCGCGGCCGGGCCGGATCTCATCACGCTGTGCCTCGGGGCGAACGTGTACGGGGCCGGGACCTTCAACGCCCGCAGCCTCCCCCCGGTGGTGATCGGCTTCGTGGACCACGTGCGCCGCCTGAGCGACGCCCCGATCGTGGTCATGAGCCCCACCGCCGCCGGCCCGCACCGCGAGGAGCTGAAGAACTCCGCGGGGCAGGACCAGCGGGAGCTCCGGGCCCAGATCCACGAGGCCGTCGAGGTGCTGCAGCGGGAGGACCCGCTGATCACGCTCATCGACGGCTCGGAGATCATCACGACGCAGGAGATGCACCTGCTCGGCGATCTGCTGCACCCCACGCCGGAGGGGTACCGGGTGATGGCCGAGCGGCTCGCGCCCCGCCTCGCCGCGGTGCTGGGCTGAGGGCCCGGGTCAGGCCGTCACGGTGCGGGGCGTGACGATCTTGTCCGCGTAGCGGCGGCGGAAGCGCTCGACGCGGCCGGCGGTGTCGACCGTCCCGGCGCGTCCCGTCCAGAACGGGTGCGAGGCCGAGGAGACCTCGACGTCGATGACCGGGTAGTCCTGGCCGTCCTCCCAGGTGATCGTCCGCGAGGAGGTGCGGGTCGAGTTGGTGAGGAAGGCGGTTCCGGCGCTGTGGTCGCGGAAGACGACGGGCCGGTAGTCGGGATGGATGTTCTTCTGCATGAGGATCTCCTCCGTTGTTGACTGAATGATCAACAACGAAGGAGATCCAGATATTCCCGCACGGCGAGGTCTGTGACCCGCCGTGCGGGGGCGGCTCAGGCCGCGGCGCCCGCGAGCTCCGCGCGGCGCGCGGCGTCGGCCCCGCCCGAGGCCGCGAGATGCGCGGCCGAGGACAGGTCCACCTCGATGACGGGGTAGATGTTCCCGTCCTTCCAGGTGGTGGTGAGGGCCGACGTGCGGCGGGACCGGGTGAGGTAGCGCAGGCCGGCGCTCTGGTCGCGGATGACGACGAGGTGGGTCTGCTGCGGACTCTTGGTGTTCTGTGCTGTGTGCTGCATGGTTCTTGCTCCTTCGAGGTCGGCACGGGGGCCGACATGATGTCTGTGTCCGGCGGGAGCCGGGTGCGCTGAGTGCGCGGGGTGGCGCGACGCTCGCGGTGGCGGGCGGTCGCTGGCCGGGCCGAGGGCCGATCCTGTGGGCCGCGCCTCGCTGGGGCGGGGCGGCTTCCGATGTGTGCCGACCGTGCGGACCTGTCGTCGTGGCAGGTGTCCGTGGCACGGAGCACGCAGGGACCGGGTGATCGCTGGGGCGATACCTCGGGTGCGCGGGCGGCTCGCTGCTGCTCGGCCGTCATGGCCGTGCAGGGAGTTGTGGCGATGCCCCGAACGGAGGGGCAGGTTCTCACCCGCGGTCCGCCGACGCTACAGCAGTTCAACCGGGGCGTCCAGGGTTTTCTTCCCGAAGGTGAGGGAGGTGGGTCACCAGGTGCGTCGTCGAGGAGGTGATGGAGCGGCTCGGCGAGGGGCGGCGCAGAGTGCCTGGATCGGTGCCGCGGCCGGACCTGCGGGTGAGACCCGGCCTGCGGGTCAGGCCCGGCCTGCGGGACCGCGCCGACGAAGATGTCGCCGCCTGCGTGACCTCAACCCGTCTTCGGTGTCGAGGTCCCTCAGGCGGCGACATCTTCGTGCTCCAGCAGGGCTCCCTCAGCCCTTCTGGCGTCCCTTGAAGCGCGGGTCCTTCTTGTTGATCACGTAGATCCGGCCGCGGCGGCGCACCACCTGGGCGCCCGGCTTGGCGATGAGGGAGCGCAACGAGCTGCGGACCTTCATCGCGCGCCGCCTGCCTGTGCTGCGGCGGCCGGGTCGGCGGCGCCGTCGGCTCCTGCGGCCGATGTGTCGGCCCGCCCGTAGCGGCGGCGGAACTTCTCCACGCGCCCGGCGGTGTCGAGCACGGTGGCGCGCCCGGTGTAGAAGGGGTGCGAGGCGGAGGAGACCTCCACGTCGATCACGGGGTAGTCGTGGCCGTCCTCCCAGGTCACCGTCTGTGCGGAGCTGCGGGTGGAGCGGGTGAGGAAGGAGAATCCGGCGCTCGCGTCACGGAAGACGACGGGTCGGTACTCCGGGTGGATGATCGGTTTCATGGGTGATCCTCTCGAGGGGTCGGCGGCGTGCTCTGCGACGCGCTCACCAGCTGGACTTCGTCACGCCCGGCAGCTCACCGCGGTGCGCCATCTCGCGGAAGCGCACCCGTGAGAGCCCCACGGCGCGCAGGAACCCGCGAGGACGGCCGTCGACCATGTCGCGGTTGCGCAGGCGGGTGGGGCTCGCGTCCCGGGGGAGGCGCTGCAGCGAGCGCTGGGCCTGGACCTTCTCCGCCAGGGAGGCGGTCGGGTCCTTGAGGGTGCGCTTGAGGGCGAGCCTCTGCTCGGCGTGCTGGGCCACGATCCGTCGGCGTCGGGCGTCGGCGGCGATCTTCGACGTCTTGGCCATCAGCGGTCCTCGCGGAACTCGACCACGGCCCGCAGCAGCGGGTCGAACTTGCGCATGACCAGGCGGTCCGGCGTGTTCCGGCGGTTCTTGGTGGTCATGTAGGTGAAGCCGGTGCCGGCGGTCGAGCGCAGCGCGACGGTGGTGCGTGCGTCGGTCTTCTTCGTCATGGGTTCTCTCCTTCGGGTCAGAGCTTCTCGCCGCGAGCGAGGATCTCGGCCACCACGGCCTCGATGCCGCGGCGATCGATGATGCGCAGGCCTCTCGCGGAGACCCGTAGGCGGATGGTGCGCCCCAGCGAGGGGACGTGGAACCGCTTGTGCTGGATGTTCGGGGTGAAGCGCCGCGAGGTGCGGCGGTGGGAGTGGGAGACCTGCTTGCCGAAGCTCGGCGCGGTCCCGGTGACTTGACAGCGTTGCGACATGAGCGGTGAGATTACCTATTGAGAATCATTATCGTCAAGCCGGAAGGTTGGTCCGCGTGTCCGACACCCCTTCGTCTGATCGTCTTCAACCACTTGCGGGTCCGGGGTATTCCGTCCCGGTGGCCGTGGTCACCGCCGTCGAACCCGTGCTGCGTGACGCCCTGATCGGCGGCCTGCTGCTCGACGCCGCCGACGTCCTCGCCCTGCGCTACGAGGTCGACGAGGACTCCGCCGCCCTGCGCCGGATCGTGGTCGCGGCCGACGGCGTGATCGAGGACGAGCTGGTCGAGCTCGATCACCCCTGCGTCTCCTGCGCGATGCGCGAGGACGCGGTCCCCACCCTCGCCCGGCTCGCGGAGGCGCGGCAGGTGGCGGGCATCCTGCTCGGCCCCCCGATCAGCGCCGACCCCTCCGTGGTCGCCGGCACCCTGCGCCCGCACCAGGACGCCTGGCACCTGGCGCCTGCGCTCGCCGTCGCCTCTGCGGACGACGCCCTCCATGATCTCCTGGGCGACGACACCCTGGCCGAGCGGGGGCTCCAGTGGGCCTCCGGCGATGAGCGCAGCGTCGGCGAGGCGCTCGCCGCGCAGCTCGAGTACTCCGACCGGATCGTCCTGGTCGGCGAGCCGGACTCGGCCGGAGCGGAGCTCGTCGAGCATCTCCGTGCTCCCGAGCAGGAGCTCGTCACCGACCTCTACGCCCTGCCGCTGTCCCGGGTGCTGAGCGGTCGGCTGGACCATCTGCTGGCGCTGCGTCGGCGCGATGCGCGATACGTCGAGCCCTACGGCGGGCCCACGGAGCACGGCACCTGGACCCTCGACCTCTCCTCCGACCGGCCGTTCCACCCGCGGCGACTGCTGGAGAACATCGAGCAGCTCGGCGGCGGCAGGCTCCGGGCCCGCGGTCACTTCTGGGTGCCCGACCGTCCCGACAGCATCTGCCAGTGGGACGGCGCCGGCGGTCAGGTGTCGGTCGGTGCCGTGTGGCGGGCGGGGCGCGATCTGCCCACCACCCATCTCGTGATCACCGGGGTGGAGGCCGAGGACCCGGAGCGGGTGCGGGGCGCCTTCGCGCGCAGCCTGCTCACCGAGTCGGAGTGGGAGGCGGGCCTCATGCCCTGGCTCGGCACGGAGGACGTCCTCGCCCCCTGGCTGGGAGCGAGGACGTCGGTCGGCTGAGCTCGGGTGGCCCGGCCGGCCTCAGGCGGTGGGGGTGACCTGCGCGAGCTGGCCCCGCCGCACGAAGCTCCGGTGCGCGGCGACCCAGGGGAGCGCCTCAGGAGTCGTCGTCGTCACGATGGCCGCGCCGTGCGGCACGGTCCACCATCATGAGCACGTCCACCGGGCCGCCCTCGGCGCCGAAGGCGTGGGGGACCATCGTGTCGAACTCGGCGCTCTGGTTCGCCTCCACGCGGTGGCGGCGATCGCCCAGCAGCAGCGTGAGGGTGCCGGAGAGGACCACCAGCCATTCCCGACCGGCATGAGCCCGCATCCGGGAGGGCTCCGGCGGCGGGCCGGTCACGCGCCGACGCAGCATCACGACGTCGGGGGAGCGGCGCACCCGCCAGCGCAGGGAGTCCAGCGCGTGGTCGGTCTCCGCATTGGAGACCACCCGCTCCTCCTGGCTCTCCACCAGCTCGTCGAGTCCGGTGTCCAGGGCGCGGGCGAGCGTGACCAGCTGGTCCAGTGCCAGGCGCCGCTGCCCGTTCTCGATCCGGGAGAGCGTGGACTGGCTGAGATGGGCGCGGGCGGCGAGCTCGGCGAGGGAGAGCCCCTGCGCGAGACGCAGCGCACGCAGGCGTTGCCGGACAAGTCCCTCGACCTCACCGATGTCTTGCGTCATGGGCAAGATGGTATGCGATGGCGGCAAGGAAGGTCCAGGATTGGGGTGAACGCACCGCCTTAGCCTCCGAGAGGACCCGCCATGACCCGCACCCCTGCTTCGTCCGACACTCCTGCCCCCTCCGGCGACCCGCTGCCCGAGACCCTCGTCGACGTCGCCGTGATCGGCGGCGGCGCCGCCGGGCTGAACGGTGCGCTGATGCTCGCCCGCTCCCGTCGCAGCGTCGTCGTGATCGACTCCGGCACCCCGCGCAACGCCCCGGCCGAGGGCATCCACGGACTGCTCGGCAACGAGGGGACCCCTCCCGCGGAGTACCTCGCCCGCGGCCGGGACGAGGTGCGCCAGTACGGCGGGCTGGTCGTCGCCGGCGAGGTCGCCTCGGCGCGGGCGCTGGACCCGTCGGCCGACGGCGACCTGCGCTTCGAGGTCGCGCTCGCCGACGGCCGCACCCTCACCGCGCGTCGCCTGCTCCTCGCGAGCGGGGTGCGCGACGAGCTGCCGGAGATCCCGGGCCTCGCGCAGCACTGGGGCCACGGCCTCGTGCACTGCCCCTTCTGCCACGGCTGGGAGGTCCGCGACCAGGCGATCGGTGTGATCGCCACGCGGGCCGCGTCCTTCCACCAGGCCCTCATGTTCCGCGCGCTGAGCGAGGACATCACCGTCTTCGCCGCCGGGGTCGAGATCGACGCCGAGACCCGCGAGCGCTTCGGGGCCCTCGGGATCGCCGTCGTGGAGTCCCCGATCCAGGAGATCGTCGCGGACGCGGACGGCGGCCTCGCCGGAGTGCGGCTCGCGGACGGCGAGCTCGTCGCGCGCGACGCGCTCGTCGTCGCGAGCGTCCTCGCCCCGCGCCTCGACGGGCTCGAGGGCCTCGGGCTCGAGGTCGAGGACCTGGGCGGCGGGATGGGGCAGAGGATCCCCACCTCCTTCGCGGGGGTCTCGGGCGTTCCCGGGGTGTGGGTCGCCGGCAACGCCGCGGACCCCATGCTGCAGGTCGGGGCCGCGGCCGCCGGAGGCGCCTTCGCCGGGGCGAACATCCACGGCACCCTCGTGATGGCCGACGCGGACGCAGCGGTCGCCGCCCGGATCACACGGTGAGCAGCACCTTCGTGGCGCGGCGCTCGTCCATCGCGCGGTAGCCCTCGGCGGCCTCGGCCAGTGGCAGCGTGAGGTCGAAGACCGTGCCCGGGTCGATCTCGCGCCGCCAGATGAGGTCGATGAGCTCGGGCAGGTAGCGGCGCACCGGGGCGGGACCGCCGTGGAGGTGCACGGCGGAGAAGAACAGCTCGCCGCCGGGGATCTCGACGTCGTGCGAGACGCCCACGAACCCGATCGAGCCGCCGGGGCGGGTCGCACGGATCGCCTGCATCATCGCCTCCTGGGTGCCCACGGCCTCGATCGTCGAGTGGGCGCCGAGCCCTCCGGTGAGCTCCTCGAGCGCGGCCACCCCCTCGTCGCCGCGGGCCTCGATGATGTCGGTCGCGCCGTACTCGCGGGCGAGCGCCTGACGGTCGGCGTGACGGCTGAAGACGATGATGCGCTCGGCGCCCATCTGTCGCGCGGCCAGCACGCCCATCAGGCCCACCGCGCCGTCGCCCACCACCGCGACGATCCGGCCGGGGCCGGCCTGGGCGGCGTCGGCTGCGAACCAGCCGGTGCCCAGCACGTCCGAGGCGGCGAGCAGGGAGGGGACGAGATCGGCGTCGGGCATGCCCGGGGTCTTCACGAGGGTGCCGTCGGCGAAGGGGATGCGGGCCCGCTCGGCCTGGGTGCCGATCGCGCCGTCGACGAACACGGCGTGCACGCAGCGGCTGGGGTGGCCCTCGCGGCAGATCCCGCACTCGCCGCAGGAGATGACGAAGGATCCGACCACGAAGTCGCCCACCTCGAGGGTGGCCACGGCCGAGCCGATCTCCTCGACGACTCCCACGTACTCGTGGCCCATGTGCTGGTCCTCGGGCTGGTCCGCGCCGCGGTACGGCCACAGGTCCGAGCCGCAGATGCAGGTGGCGGCCAGGCGGATCACGGCGTCCGTCGGCTCGACGATCCGGGGGTCCTCGCGCTCCTCGACGCGGACGTCGCCGGGGGCGTGCATGATGACTGCGCGCATGATGATGCTCCTTGCTGCAGGACGGTGTCGGGGACGGGGACCATGCAACGCCCTTCCGCGGCCGACGGGGAGTTCCTGCCGTGGGGTGTACCCGCAGGGCACCTCGGGCGCGGGCCGGGAGTCCTATCGTGGCGACATGGACAATCGATCAGAGGTGCGCGAGTTCCTCATGTCGCGCCGTGCGAAGGTCACGCCGCAGCAGGCCGGCCTGCCCGCCGGCGGCTCCCGGCGGGTGCCCGGCCTGCGCCGCAGCGAGGTGGCGATGCTCGCCGGCGTGAGCGTCGAGTACTACGCCAAGCTCGAGCGCGGCGCCATCGCGGGCGCCTCCGCCTCGGTGCTCGACGCGGTCAGCTCCGCGCTGCAGCTCGATGCCACCGAGCGGATCCATCTCCAGGACCTCGCCCGGGCGGCCGACGGGATCCCCACCTCCGGCCGGCCCCGTCGGCGCAGCGGCGCCGTGAGCGCCGCCCCGCTGCGGTCCGCGCTGCAGTGGGCGCTGGACTCCCAGGGCAACGCGATCGCCTTCGTGCGCGACCAGTACCAGAACCTCCTGGCCACGAACGCGCTGGGCAGGGAGTTCTACTCCCCGGTGATCGGCGACGGCGGGCGCGTGCCGAACCTCGCCCGCTTCCAGTTCCTGGATCCCGCTTCGCGGGACTTCTACCCCGAGTGGGAGCGGTTCGCCGGGATGTGCGTGGGCATCCTGCGCGTGGAGGTGGGTCGCGACCCCCACGACCCGGTGATGCAGGACCTGGTGGGGGAGCTGTCTACCTGCAGCGAGACCTTCCGTCGGCTGTGGGCCGCCCATGACGTGCGCACCCACGGCGCCGGCACCAAGCTCTTCCACCACCCCGAGGTGGGGGACCTGGTCCTCTCCTTCGAGGAGTTCGCGATCACGGCGGAGCCCGGTCGGGTGATGCTCGTCTACACCGCCGAGCCTGGTTCGCCCAGCGCTGAACGGCTGCGGCTCCTGGAGAGCATCGCCGCCGAGCGCCGGGCGACGGCGGACAGCACGCCGCCTGCGTGATCCGACGTCCCGTGCGGGGCGGAGGTCACGCAGGCGGAGCGGTCCCGGCCGGGGGTCAGCGTCGGGCGCCGTGGCGCACCTTGCGCCAGCCGTCGGCGATGTCCCAGGCGGTGATCACGAGGACGCTCGCCACGAAGATGATCGCCACCGCGCGCAGGGTGTCCGGTGCGGCGACGCCCTCGGAGGAGGCCACCGTCGCGAGCTCCGGGTTCACCAGCAGTCCGTTGCCCAGCAGCGTCAGGACGGCGCTGAGCCAGATCATGCCGAGCACCGTGTTGAGCACCGCGAGGCGCACGGTCCAGCCGCGGCCCGCGTAGGCGGCCACGGCGATGCCCACCTCGAGGGCGAGCAGCATCGCCATGCCGAGGATCCCCCACGGCCACAGCTGCGGGTGCAGGACCGCCATGCCCTCGCCGTCGGTCCAGACGAAGCCGCGGAACCGGTCCCAGAGCGCCGCACCGATCATCAGGATGCCAAGCACGGCCGAGCCGACCACATCGGAGCGTTCGGATCCCGTGGGACGAGGCTCGGCCAGCTGATCCGGATCCCAGCCCTGGCCCAGGTCCGTGCCCTGGCGCTCCAGGACCACGAAGATGAGCGTCACCCAGAACACCACGTGGAGCGCGGCGGTGAGCCCGGTGGAGATCGAGCCCCCGATGATCTCGCCGACCTCGGCGCCCGAGAGGGTCTGGCCGAGGGCGGCGCCGCCGACGGCGATCGCCGGGACGAAGCTCAGCAGCTGCCGGAGCAGACGCCGCCAGGCCAGGTAGTAGCGGGGCCCCAGCAGATGCAGCGGTCGATCGGCGTACTGCGCGGCGAGGGCGGCCGGGTCGCCGAGGTCCATGAGCACGGCGCGCTCGGCCGCGGCCGGGTCCTCGCCCTGGGCCAGGCGGTCGTCCAGGGCGTCGGCGATGGAGGCCTCGAGCTCCGCGCGGACATCCGCCTGCGAGTCCTGCGGGAGGGAGGAGGTGGTGGCGTCGATGTAACGCTCGGTCAGGGTGGGCATGTCAGTTCTCCTCGGCAGGGGTCGGATCATCCGTGAGGGAGCGGATCGCACCGGTCAGTGCGCTCCATTCGGTGGTGAGGGTGTTCGCGAGGTGCTCGCCCTCGGGGGAGGTGCGGTAGAACTTCCGCGGTCGAGCCTCGTCGGTGTTCCACTCGCTGGAGAGGAAGCCCTGCTTCTCGAGGCGGCGGAGAAGGGGGTAGAGGGTGTTCGCGTCGGTGGCGAAGCCGTGGCGCTCGAGATCCTCGAGCAGGCCGTAGCCGTATCCGGGGGCGCGCAGCAGCTGCAGGCACGCGAGCACCACGGTGCCGCGCCGCAGCTCCTGCAGGTGGAGGTCGAGAGGTTCGTTCATGCCTCACACCATAGTGTGTGTCGCACAGCGTTGTCCAGAGAATGTCCCATCGTCGGTGGGCGGGTGCTCGGGAGCCGCGCCCCGCACCGACCGGTCGGAACCCTGGGTTCCGCCGCTCAGGATGAGTAGCGTCAGGTGCTACGAGCACCACGAGCCGACGGAGGAACCATGACGAACGACGACACGCTCACCCAGCAGGACGTGGTGCAGAAGCTCCGCGACACCGAGCTGGTCATGCTCACCACCGCCCTCCCGGGCGGCAAGCTCCTGTCCCATCCGATGTCGATCCAGGGCGTCACCGACGATGCGGACGTGTGGTTCTTCGTGAGCCTCAGCGGTGGTCAGGCCGAGGTGCTCCGCAGCGGACCGGAGGTGAACCTGGCGATCGCGGAGGCGGGCTCCTGGCTCTCGGTCGCTGGCAGGGCCGCCTTCGTGGAGGACCGGGCAGTGGTGGACCAGCTCTGGAGCGACAGCGCCGAGGCCTATTTCCCGGGCGGCAAGGACGATCCGGACCTCGGCCTCCTTCGCGTCAGCGGTGACTCCGCCCAGTTCTGGGGCCTGCCCGGCGGGCGGGTCGCCGGGCTCGCCCAGATCGTCAAGGCCAAGGTGGCCGGGGAGCGGGCCCCGGGCGGAACCGGCACCACCGAGCTGTGAGCCCTGGCGCCCCGCCCGCCGAGGGCGGCCCGGAGCGCACGGAGGACGGCCGGTACATCCTCGTGCGGGGCCGTCGGTGGCGCGCCACGGATCCGCTCCTGGAGGAGAGCGTCGCGACGGCCCTGCGGTCCGAGCTGGGCCGCGCCCGCTCCGCACTGCGCACCACGAGGGACCCCGAGGTCGTCGCCGCCTGGCGGGCCAGGGTCCAGCTCGCCAAGGAGGGCCTGGGCGAGCGCGGCGAGGCCTGGTGGACGCTGAGCGAGGCCGATCGCCTCGGACGCGCCGAGCAGCGCCTTCAGGAGCTGACGGCGCGGAAGGCTCCCGGCACGGCAGGATAGGGGGATCTGCCCTCGTCATGAAGGACGCACCATGCCCCGCACCCTCGCCCCCGGCCAGCGATCCCGGATCCATGTCCTCGATGTCGACACGGGGGAGGACCGGATCGTCCATGAGTCCTCCGAGGTGCTGTACGAGGCACCGAACTGGGCGCTCGACGGCGCCGCGCTGATCCTCAACGGCGACGGCCACCTGTTCCGCCTCGACGTCGAGGGCGGGCGCCCGCTGCGGATCGACCTCGGCGACCTGGCCCCGCTGAACAACGACCACGTGCTCGATCCGGACGGCGTGCACATCTACGTCTCCGCCGAGGACGGTCACATCCACCGCGCCCCGCTCGCCGGCGGGGGCGGCGTGCAGATCACGCAGGACGACGGCCTGCTCCACTTCCTCCACGGCGTGAGCCCCGACGGCGCGACGCTGCTCTACACCGGAGTGCAGCGGACGGCGGACGGCTCCTGGATGCCGCCGAACCTGTTCGCCCTCCCCGCCTCCGGTGGGGAGTCCGTGCAGCTCACCGACGACGAGTTCCCCGACGACGGCCCCGAGCACTCCCCGGACGGGACCTGGATCTACTTCAACTCCGAGCGGGCCCGCACCGCCCTCGGGCAGGCGCAGCTGTTCCGGATGCGGCCCGACGGCGCCGGTGCCGAGCAGCTCACCGACGACGAACGGGTGAACTGGTTCCCGCACCTCTCCCCGGACGGCGAGCGGCTGGCGCACATCAGCTTCCCGCCCGGCACCGAGGGTCATCCCGCGGATCTCCCGGTGATCCTGCGGCTCAGCGCGGCCGACGGCTCCGGGCAGCGGGATCTGGTCCACCTCGACGGCGGGCAGGGCACGATCAACGTCAACAGCTGGGCGCCGGACTCCCGCCGCCTGGCCTACGTGGACTACCCGACCGGCGGCTGACGACCCTCGACGGGCGGGCCGACGGACGGGTGGCCGCCGGGTCGGCCCCGCGTCGTCCCGTCGGCCCCGCGTCGTCCCGTCGGCCCCGCGCCGCGTCGCCGACCGGCCGCCTCATCCGGCGCGATGGATCTCCAGATCGGTGCGCCCCGGAAGCAGTCCGGGATCCAGCGCCCGCAGGTGGGAGGGGTAGTCCCCGTCACGCAGCCGCCGGTAGGGCCGGGAGGCCTCGTCGTCCAGATGCTCGAGCCGAGCGAGCAGACGGTCCGTCTCCCGGGCGACCCCGGCCGCGTCGAGTCCGTCGGCGTCGTGGAGGACGTGCAGGTCCAGCGCCTCGATCCCCACGTACCAGAGGGCGCCGTGGGTGAGCGGGAACAGCAGCGAGTCGAGGTCGCCGCTCACGCCCCGGGGACCGAGCGTGCGGGCGTCGTCCCCGACGCTCACCACCACGAGCGCGCGGCGCCGCGTGAGGCCGCCGTCGCCGTAGCGGCGCGGCATCCCGGTCTCCGGATCGAGCGCCCTGTCGTAGGCGAAGCTGTCGGTGAGCACCCGGTCCAGCCAGCCCTTCATCATGGCGGGCGGCCCGTACCACCACAGCGGGAACTGGAGCACGAGCAGCTCCGCGCGCGCGAGCTTCTCGTGCTCGGCGCGCACCTCGGCGGTCGACTTCCCGGCCAGATACGCCTCGCCCGCCAGCTCGGCGAGGTTCCCGGGCCGGTCGGCAGGGGTTCCGAGGTCCTGGTCGCCCAGCGCCGGGGCGAAGCCCTGGGCGTACAGGTCGGTGGTCATCACCTCGCGCCGGGTGGACAGTGCCTCCGTGCCGGCCCGGAAGAGATGCCCGTTCAGGGAGTCCTTCCGGGGGTGGCTGAGCACCCAGAGCGCGGTGCCCGGAACGGGGGGATGGTCGACGGTCATGGTGCCTCCAGGGGTCGGGGCGCCGTGGAGCGGCGCCGCGGGAAGACCTCAGTCCATACCGTCCGGATGAGACGATGAATCCTCGAAACGCTCGTCCCGATGTCCTGGCGTCTATCGTGGAGCGGTGGACGTCCTCTCCGAAGTGCTCGCCAACCTCCGCTCCTCCGGCGCTCTGGTCGGCAAGGACCTGCTCCGGGCGCCCTGGTCGATCGAGCATCGCGCGCCCGCCGCTCTCACCCTGGTCTCGCTGCTGCGCGGCACGGGATGGATCCTTCCCGAGGGCGGATCCCCGATCGAGATCGGGCCGCGGGACGTCGCCGTGCTCTCCGGCGACCGCACGACGATCCTCACCAGCGACGCGAGCGGTCGCACCGCCGCCGGATGCCTGCTGGGCGATGACGGCATGAGCCCGCTGGCCGCCGTGCCCGGCCGCGCGCACCTCCGCACCCTGGACAGCGATGAGGCGGCGGGCGTCCTGCAGGATCACTTCGCGCTGCTCACGGCGACCTTCCCGGTGTCGGGCAGGATCGCCGATCGGCTGCTCGGCTCCCTGCCGCCCGTGGTGGTGGTCCCCGTCGAACGGCAGCGTTCGCGGGCGCTGGAGATGCTCGAGGAGGAGCTGGAGGAGCGCGAGCCCGGTCGTCAGGCCGTCCTCGACCGGCTGCTGGACATCGTGCTGATCAGGACGCTGCGGGACTGGTTCGCCCTCGAGGAGGTCGAGGCCCCTGCCTGGTACGGGGCCTCCGCCGATCCCGTGGTCGGCCCGGCGCTCGCGGCGCTGCACGCGGATCCCGCAGCGCCCTGGACGGTCGGCTCGCTGGCCCGGGTCGCCCAGGTCTCGCGGGCCACCCTCGCGAGGCGCTTCGCCGAGACCATGGGGGAGCCGCCGATCTCCTACCTCAGCGGATGGCGGCTGTGCCAGGCGGCGGACCTGCTCCAGGACGGCGACGGCACCGTGGACGCCGTCGCCCGCCAGGTCGGGTACTCCAGCGCCTTCGCGCTCAGCGCCGCCTTCACCCGCGAGTACGGGATGCGCCCCAGCCGCTACCGCGTCGAGGCCCGCAGCGGCTCGAGCTGAGCGCGGCGACGGCGGGCAGGGCACGATCGACGCCGACAGCAGGGGCCCGGAGCCGCGTCGGCCCGCCGAGGGGGACCACCCCGTCGGCCGATCCCACCCTTCAGACGACCGGCTCCCGCCAGGGGCGCTGGGGCGGGACGGCGTCGATCCGGTCCCGGACGAATCCTTCCGGCCCGTGCACGAGGTTCGAGGCCAGCGGGATCTGGTGCGAGGCGCTCTCGAGGATGTGCATCAGATAGCCGGCGGTGTTCGGCAGCGCGATCACGTCCCCGATCGCCACCCCGTCCGGGAAGCGCAGCCGGCGCCGCAGGATCAGCTCGGCCTCGATGCAGTAGGCGCCCACCAGGAAGGCGTCCACCGGAGCCGACGGCGCGGTGCCCGCACGGATCAGCAGCGGATCCACCAGGAAGTCGTCCGAGGTGGAGCGGCACTGGGTGCGGTTCATCTCGAGCCCGATCAGCGGGATCCCGTCGCTCGTGGTGGTGCGCTGGATGACCCGGGCGAGGGTCATCCCGCAGCCGTCGAGCAGGGAGCGGCCGGGCTCGCAGCGCAGCTCGACGCCGCGGGACCTCAGCGACTCCGCGATGCTGCCGCCGTTCGGCGCCGGCGCGCCGAGCACGGACTCGAGCCACGGTCCGCGCACCACCTGCTGGTGGTAGGGGTAGACCTGCCGCAGCCGTTCGCCGCGCCAGGTCAGCGAGGTGCCGGGGTCCTCTCCCTGCTCCTCGTGCGCCTCCCAGAACCGGTCCCACTCCTCGGCGTCCTCGAGATAGGACATGGGGATCCCGCCGCCGATGTCGAGGAACCGGGGGTCGTGCCCGGCCGCGCGCAGGGCGTCCAGCAGGTCGATCGCCTCGAGGAGGGCCTGGGAGCGGGCGAGGGGGTCGTAGCCGTGCAGGTGGAAATGGAGCCCCTCGATCCTCATCCCGTCCTCGGCGAGGTCGCGGGAGGCGGCCCACTGCCGCCAGGTCTCGGCGGATTCGCCGAAGCGGGTGGGGCCGACGGCGCCTGTCGGGGTGGGCGCGAGGCGCAGCGCGACCGGTCGGGCGGTGCCCGGGACGGAGCGCCCGGGGGAGGGTGCGACGGTGTCCTCCGAGGCTGGTGTCGCCGGCTGCTCCGCGCCGTCGAGCGCGGCGATCTCCTCCCGGGCGGCGGCGGCCTCGTCGAGGTTGTCGAGCACGAGCGTGGTCCCGGCCTCGAGGGCGAGGCGCAGCAGGGGGCGCGGCTTGATCGCGGCGGTGACCACGATGTCCTGCGCAGGGAATCCGACCTCCAAGGCCTGCTCGAGCTCGCGGTGGCTGCCGAGGTCCAGGCCGAGCCCCGCACGGTGGGCCGCCTCGATGAGGCCCAGGGTCTTGTTCGCCTTGCGGGCCACGAAGACCCGCAGGTCCACCCCGTGGGTCGTCGCGACGGCGGTCAGCTCGCCCGCGTTCTCGGCCAGCGCCGAGAAGTCGTGCACGTTCAGCGGGCTGCCGTGCTCCTCGAGCAGGTCCGAGACGGCCGACGGCTCCGCGAGCAGCTCCTGCATCCAGGGGGCCAGGCGGGCCGTCAGCGGCGGCAGGCCCTGGCAGGCGGCGCGCAGGTCCGTCTCGCTGGTGCCGGTGCCGGTGCCGGTGCCGGTGCGGGAGGCGGGCCGGGCGTCGTGCGGGAGGGGCGTCATGCGGTCTCCTCGGAGTCTCGGTGCTGGTCTGTGTCGACGGGCGACCCGAGCGCCCGACGGGAGATCCGATCGGCCCAGGCTCCCGTCTCGCCGTGGAGATGCCGGTTCAGGGTGTCATGGCCGATCACGTGGTCCTCGGTGGCGCGGCCCAGCAGCGCCAACCCCTCGGCGCGGTCGCCGGCCGAGGTGAGCGCGGTGCCGTCGGGCTCGACGACCGCTCCGCGGCGACCGGGACGCAGCGCCACCAGCCCGCTGTCCAGGAGGTGCTGGGCCAGAGGGTCGGTGATGCCGCGCAGACCCGGCGGGGGCACCACCGCATCGACCACCACGTCGGGAGCCGCGCTGCCCGGCGGGATCCCGTGCACGCCGTCGGAGCGGAGCGCGGTGCCCGCATCGACCCAGCTCAGGTCCAGGGCGCCGGAGTCGAGCATGGCGACGAGCATCCGGGCCGCCTCCAGCGGCGGCCCGAAGGCGAAGCGCTCCAGCACCTGCGCGGCGGCGAGGAACCGCGACCAGGTCACATGGTCCGCGTCGCTGCCGCGCAGGGCCGCGGTGAGCTGGGGGTAGAGCTGCACCCAGGTGCGGCCGAGCGCCCAGGCGGGCCCCCCGGGGCGGGAGCCCTCGGCCACGGCGATGCTCCGCCGCAGCGCCCGTTCGGCGCGACCGGGGCCCGGAGGGAGGTCGGGCTCGGCGCCCGTCTCCAGGGTGTGGGCGACAGCTCGGCGGCGCTCCTGGACCGGGGCGCCGCTCCCGGACAGCATCTCCGAGGCGACCTCGACCACGAGGTCGAGCACGCGGGGCGGGGAGAGGGGCCCGGCGGACTCCAGCTGTGCGGCGCCCTGCGCGCGGGCCCGCTCGGCGACCTCGGGCAGCGGCTGCCCGGGCGGGGGTTTCGCGTCCAGCAGCAGGCCATGGCGGGTGGTGGGCAGGATGACTGCGGGTTCCTCGGGACTGCGGTGGTGGACCAGGCGCGGTGCGCCCGAGCCCTCCGGGCGGAACACCGCGCCACGGCCGAGGGTCAGGGAGAGCGCGCCGTCCACGAAGGTCAGGGCGCCGCCGCGCATCGCGACCCGGCATCCGGGCGGCACGTGCTCGCAGGAGAGCATCTCCTGCACCGGGAGCACGGAGGGTCGCAGCGGCAGCGCGGCGGACCAGGTGGCGCCGAGGGCGCCCTCGTGGGCGGCGGCATGGCCGGTCGCGAGCAGCACCTCGTCGGCAGGGCCCAGCATCTGCGGCACGCCCGTCACCTCCACCCGCCAGCGACAGCCGTCGCGCTCGACCGCGAGCGCACGGCCGCGGTGGTGGCGGATCCGTGCCCACAGCGCGAGGTCCTCCTCCATCCGTCGCCAGCGCTCCTGCAGATACTCCCCGACGACCGCGCGGGGCGGGTACGGCTCGTCCCCGAGCTCCGGATGCGTGGTGCGGGCCCAATCCTCGAAGGAGACGGAGGAACCGGTGGAGGGGGCGTCGAGGATCGTCGAGGCGACGTTCAGGCGCAGGTGATGGGGCTGCGCGGGATGATAGGCGGTGCCGGCGCCCAGAGGCCCCGCGGGATCCACGACGGTGATCTCGAGCCGGGGTCCGGCATGGTCCGGGGAGCAACCCCGGCCCGCACCCCTCGCCGCGAGCTCCTCGAGGGCGAACAGCGCCTTCGGCCCGCCGCCCACCACGAGGAGGCGCAGCGGCCGACCGGTCGCGACAGATGCCGGCTCAGCCACGGCGGGCTGCGGTGACCAGCGCGTCCGTCGCGACGTCCACGGCGTCGGCGTCGGCCCCGAGGGTTCCCCGGACCCAGTCGTCGTCGTAGACGGTCTCGAGGTAGGGCACCCCGCCGTCGTGGACGATGAACGCGAGCCGCGTGCCGGGGTCGAGCTCTCTCACGAGCGAGCCCAGGGCGTGGACGATGCCGCCGGTCGAGGCACCGGCGAGGATGCCCTCCCGGCGGGCCAGCAGGCGGGCGCCGACCACGCAGTCGAGGCCCTCCACCCGCATCACGCGGTCCGGGGACACGGTGCGCGAGATGTCGGTGACGAGCCCCGCGCCGAGGCCCGGCAGCGGACGCGGCGCGGGGGTGCCGCCGAAGAGGACGCTGCCCACGGCGTCGACCGCGACGGTGCGGGTGTCCATGCGGTGCTCACGGAGGTAGGCGGTGCAGCCCGCGATCGTGCCGGTGGTGCTCACCGCCGCCATCATCACGTCGAGCCGGTGGTCGAGGGACTCCGCGATCTCCCGCATGGTGCCGGCGGCATGCGCCGCGGGGTTGGCGGGATTGCCGTACTGGAACAGGTTCACCGCCCCGGGGATCTCCTCCATCAGCTGCTCGACGCGCCGGAACCGTGCGGTGAGCAGGTCGCCGGTGACCGGATCCGGCTCGGAGACCAGGTCGATCTCGCCGCCGAGCGCGCGGATGGTGGCCACCGTGGTCGCATTGGTGCGGGAGTCGACCACGCACACGAAGCGCACGCCGTGCACGGAGCACACCCGGGCCAGCGCGACGCCGAGGTTGCCCGAGCTGGACTCCACGACGGTGCCGCCCGCGGCGAGCCGACCGCTGTCCAGGGCGTCGCGCACCATCGCGAGTGCCGGCCGGTCCTTGGTGCTGCCGCCGGGGTTGACCGACTCGAGCTTGGCCAGGATCTCGACTCCGGAGTCCGGGAAGAGGCGGTCGAGGCGCACCAGCGGAGTGCCGCCGACGGCTCCGGAGATGCCGAGCACCGGCTCCGCGGCGCGGGGCTGTCGGGAAGCGTCGGCGAGATGGATGGGGGCCGTGCTCGATGGTGTGGTCACGGCGTCAACCTACGGGACGCAGGAGCGTCGGACCCAGCATCTGGGGAACCGGGCGGTCGGCTCCGCGATACCGCGACGGTGCGGTGCTCAGCGGGAGACGGGCCGACCGCGGAACAGGAGCTGGGGGATCCCGTCTGCCGCCGTCCGTCGATCCGCCGCCACCGTGTACAGCTCGCCCACGAGATCCGCGCCGAGCACCTCCTCCGGCGGGCCGACGGCGCGGATCCGCCCCGACTCCAGCACCACCACGCGGTCGCAGTAGCGGGCGGCGAGGTTCAGGTCGTGCAGCACCACGAGAGTGGTCAGGCCCTGGGCGCGCACCAGCTGGAGCGTGCGGTGCTGGGCGCCGATGTCCAGATGGTTGGTCGGCTCGTCGAGCAGCAACAGATGCGGCTGCTGGGCCAGCGCCCGCGCGAGCAGGACCCGCTGGCGCTCGCCGCCGGAGAGGGTGGCGAGATCCTGGCGGGCCAGGTGGGCGGCGCCGGCGAGCTCGAGGGCCTCCGCGGCGAGGTGGTCGTCGGCCCGGGTGGTGGTTCCGAAGAGGCCGCGGTGGGGCAGGCGACCCAGCATCACCGCGTCCGCCGCGGTCATCGGCAGCTCCCCGGTGCTCTCCTGCGCCATCACCGCGATGCGTCGGGCGCGCTCCCGTCCGGAGAGCGTGGCGAGGTCCCGACCCTCCAGGCGCACCTGCCCCTCATCCGGGACCAGATCGCGGTGGAGCACTCGCAGCGCGGTGGTCTTCCCGCTGCCGTTGGGCCCCACGAGCCCCACCATCTCTCCCTCGTGGATCCGCAGGTCCACGCCCCGGAGCACCTCCGCCGTCCCGAAGCGGTGGCAGAGGCCGACGGCGTCGAGCACGACGTTCACTCGGCTCCCCATCGCGCCTGGATCCAGGACCCGATCCGCTCCAGGCCGTCCACGACCAGGGGGGAGGCCGGTTCGGAGAAGTTGAACAGCAGGGGCAGCACTGCGGAGTCCTGCACGGCGCGCAGCACGGCGAGGCGGTCGGTGCCGAGGCTCTCCGCGATCACCTCCTCGTCCGTCAGCGTCCCCTCGTGCAGCACGATCAGCAGGTCCGGATCCGCCGCGAGCAGCGGTTCGGGGCCGATCTCGAACACCCGCTCCGCGGCGCCGGCGAAGGCGTTCTCCACCCCGAGCGCGTCGAGCTGCGCCGTGGCCATCGAGGTCGCACCGTAGGCGTAGAGCGGCCCGCCGCCGCTGGACGCGTACAGCACCGCCGCGCTCAGGCCGGAGGGTGCGGCGGCGACGGCGCCGATCCGCTGCTCCAGGGAGGTGACCAGCGACGAGGCGTCATCGGTCCGACCGAACGCCTCTCCGTAGCTGACGATCTCCGCATGCAGCGCCTCGAAGCTCGCGCGGTCCCCGAGGTCGCCGCAGTAGGTGCGGGGCAGCAGCGCCTCGGCGCCGGCCGTGCGCAGCCCCTCGCGGGTGATGCCGTCGGGCAGCCCCAGCACGAGGTCCGGGCTCTGGGCGATGACCACCTCCTGGTTGATCTGGAGGTGGCCGGTGGTGTCGATGTCCTCCGAGAGCGCCGGGATCTGCGCGAGGCGGGTGCGCAGATCGTCCGTGAAGTAGCCGTCGGGGAACGACCCTGCCCGGGCCACCACCCGGTCGAGCACCCCGATCCCGTCCAGGATCGTGACCGGTGCGCTGTCCAGCAGCACCACCCGCTCGGGAGGGGCGCTGAGGGTCACCTCCTCCGCGCAGTTGGCGACCGTGACGGGGAAGCTCCCCGCCGCCGCGTCCACCTGGCCCTCCGCCCTGTCGCCGCCGGCAGGGTCGCCGGAGCAGGCGGTCGCGCCGAGGCCCAGCAGGCCGGCGAGCCCGGCGACGAGGGTGCGGCGGCGGAGCGTGGAGGAGGTCATGGAGGGGTCCTTGGGAGAAGGGTGCGGGTGGCGTGGTGCCTCGTGCGGCCGTCAGCCGTCGACGGTGCGCGAGCGGCGGATGAGCAGCAGCAGGAACGGGGCTCCGACGGCCGCGGTGATCACGCCGATCGGCAGCTCGCGCGGCGCGAGCAGGAGCCGGGCGATGACGTCGGCCCACACCAGGAACCCGGCGCCCAGCAGCGCGCTCGCCGGGATCGCGACCCGATGCCGGGAGCCCACCAGCCGCCGTGCCAGGTGCGGGATCACGAGCCCCACGAAGCCGATCGCTCCGGCACCCGCCACCGCAGCGGCGGTGCACAGCGAGACGATCACCAGGAATCCGATGCGGGCGCGGTCCGGGGAGATGCCGAGGCCATGGGCGATGCCGTCGCCCGCGGCGAGGGCGTCGAGAAGCGGGGCCCGGGCGGTGAGCGCCGCAGTGCCGAGCAGCGCGGCCAGCACAGCGATCGCGAGGAAGGCGTTCCACTGGCCCAGGGAGAGCGAGCCCAGCATCCAGAACATCACCGAGCGCGAGCCCTCCGCGGAGTCCGAGGAGAAGATCAGCAGGCTGGTCACGGCCGAGAGCGCGTAGCCCACCGCCACACCGGAGAGAAGCAGGCGCAGGGAGGTGACGCGTCCGTTCGCGCGAGCGATCACGAAGACCGCCAGCGCCGCCGCGAGCGCCCCGACGAAGGCCAGCACGGGCTGTGCGTACTGGCCGAGCGCCGCCCCGGCGCCGAACAGGATCGCCGCGGCCGCTCCGGTGGAGGCGCCGCCGGAGACCCCGAGGATGTATGGATCCGCGAGCAGGTTCCGCACCATGGCCTGCAGGGCCGCACCGCTGATCGCGAGGCAGGCGCCGACGGCGGCGCCCATCAGCACCCGGGGCACCCGCACCGACCACACGATCGCCTCGGTGGACGCCGACCAGGTCATCGGCATGGGCAGGCCCAGGTGCTGCGCGATCACCTGCACGGAGACGGCGGGGGAGAGCGGAACCGGGCCGATGCCGACGCACAGCAGCAGGCTCAGCGCCACCAGGGCGGCGAGTGCGAGCAGGAGGAAGCTGCTGCGGCGGGCGCGGGCGCGCAGTCCGAGGGGGTCACCGGCGAGCGCGGAGGCGACCGACGGCGGCGGGGCGGCCCGGCCCGTCGGCGTGCCCCGGCGGATCCTGGTGCGCTGCGCGGCGTCGATGATCCCTCCTCCCTGATCGCTTGCATGATCGTACAAGTATCAGGAGGTGTCGGTGGGAGTCGGTGCATCGAGTTGCCGCGAGGCGAGACCGTCCATCGTGGCGGCCCGCGCCTCAGCGGTGGTGCGCCGCCCCGTCGCCCCTGTCGGACCCGGCGGACCCGCCGGCCCTGTCGGACCCGCCGGCCCTGTCGGCCCCGCCGGCATCGGAGTCCGCGGACCCGGGTGCGTGATGGACCCCGGGCAGATGGTCGGAACCGAGCGAATGCAGGAGCTCATGGATGACGGGGTCGGCCAGTTCGTACCGCACCTCGCGTCCGGATCGCCCTGCCCGCACCCAGCCGGCGTCGCGCAGCAGGGCGAGGGCGTGCGAGGTGGTCGAGTCGAGCGCGCCCGTCGCGCGGGCCACGTCCGAGCTGCGCACCCCGGGGTGGGCGTGCAGGCAGAACAGGATCCGCAGGCGGCGCTCGTCCGAGAGGAGGGTCATGCGCTCGGCGAGCTCCGCGATCCCGCTCGTGGCGGCGAGCAGTCCCGTGAGCTCGGCGACGATCTGCTCGTCGTCCGGGGCGTCGTCGACGCGCACGTGCGCGGGAGGGATGGGGCTCATGTCGGTCACCGTACCGGCCCGGCCTCGGTACCGGGTCTCGACGACTCCCGGACTGTCCGCTACGGTGTAGTGACCAGAACTGATCATCTGGTCACTACGTGAGGAGGCGACATGCCGCGACCCCGTCTGCCCGAGCGGCGCAGGCTCCTCCTCGCGGCCGCTCGCGACCTCGCCCTCGCCCAGGGCTGGCCCTCGACCACGATCGCGCAGATCGCGGCGCGAGCAGGGGTCGGCAAGGGGGCCGTCTATCTCGAGTTCCCGGACCGGCACGCGCTGCTGGACGCCGTGCTCACCGCGGCGATGCACGACCTGACCTCCGCGGTGCACCGGCGCTGCCTCGATCACCCTGGGTTGCTCGACCTGCCCGCCGTGTACCGGATCGGCCTCGAGGAGCTGCTCGCCGAACCGCTGCTGCGCGCCCTCCACCTCGGGGATGGCGACGTGCTCGGCGAGCATGTGCGCGAGGTCGGCCCGGTCCGGTACCGAGCGCGCATGGACTGGCTCGGGCAGTACATCGCCGATCTGCAGGATGCGGGGGTGCTCGCACGGGACGTGGACCGCGACGTGCTCGGGCGGGTCCTGGGGATGTTCACCCTCGGCCTGCTCAGCGCTCCCACGGCACTGGGACGCATCACCGACGAGGAGCTGCGGGAGAGCGTCGCCCTGTTCGCGCAGCTCGTCGGCCGCGGGCTCGCCCCCGCGCAGCAGGCCGATCCCGAGGCCGCCCGCGCCGCCCAGCTCGCCCTGCTCGACCGCCTCACCGACCAGCTCAGGACCCAGGAGCAGCCATGACCGCACGCCCCGCCCACTCCGACGCCCGCGACCTCACCGTGCTCGGCGGCCCCGTGAGGCTGTACACCGCGGGGGAGTCCGGCCCTCCCGTGCTGCTGCTCCACGGTGCCATGCTCGACACCGCCCAGGGGATCTGGCACGACATGGTCCCGGCGCTCGCCGCCCACCACCGGGTGCACGTCCTCGACATGCCCCGCCACGGAGCGAGCCGGCCCTGGTCGGGGTGGCTCGGGGACGAGTTCTACACCCGCTTCCTCCGCGAGCTGCTGGACGTGCTCGAGCTCGAGAAGGTCGCGATCATGGGCCTCTCGATGGGCGGGGGCACCGGGTACCGCTTCGCCCTCGCGCATCCCGAGCGGGTCAGCGCGCTCATCGCCGTGAACCCCGGCGGCCTGGGGGAGAGGCGGCCCTACCAGCTGGTGACCTGGCTGTTCACGCGCGCGCCCGGCCTGCTGCGCGCCACGACCTGGTGCATGGATCGCTGGCCGGCCATGGTGCGGTCGAGCCTCACCACCCATCTCAGCGCCGGCGAGCGCACGCCCGGCGTCGAGCGGATCGTGCGCCTCGCCGTGCAGGAGGCCCGTGAGAAGGAGCGGTACGGCGAGCGGGCGCTGGATGACTGGCAGGTCGACTGGTACGGGCCGCTGCGCACCCGCTTCGGGCGCCTCGAGGAGTTCTCCCGCCTCACCGTGCCCACGCTCTGGGTGCACGGCGCGGAGGATCCGCTCATCTCCCGCGAGGAGATGGTCGCGGCCGACGCCGCCAGCCCCGACTCCCGCTTCGTCGAGATCCCGGACGCCGGGCACCTGCTCCCGTACGACCAGCCCGCGCGTCTGGCGGAGCTGGCCCTCGAGCATCTCGCCCGCCGCTGACGGCGCTCGCGCCCGGCCCGGCAGCCCCGCTCAGCGGGTCAGCATGAGGGTGATCAGCAGCTGGGTCAGCAGGAACCCCGTCACCAGGTTCAGCACGAGGAAGCGACGCCACCCGCGGTGGGCCAGCCCCGACTGCTCCTCGCTCACCGTCCGGAACGGCCAGATGCTCACCAGGTACGGCAGGC